>SLNH01000091.1 GCA_007133195.1 Nannocystineae bacterium
AAGCCGCCGGCCCTTCGCGACGCGATCGACGAACTCGTCATAGACGCCGTCTAGCCACGCGCCCACTCGCTCCCACTGGCCGTCGGTGAGCTTTTCGTTTTGGGAAAACAAAAGCGCGTTTGCGCCCCGGTGTACCTCGTCGCGGGTGATGCCGAGGCGCTCGGAAAGCCGGCGGGTAAAGAACTTCGCGTACACGACGCCGATCGATCCGGTGAGCGTGCCGGGGGCGGCGATGATGCGATCGGCGTCCATCGACACCCAATAGCCGCCCGAGCCGGCGACCGAGCCCATGGACACGATCACGGGCTTGCCGGCCTCGCGGGTGCGCGCCACGGCGCGGGCGATCGCGTCCGAGGCCACCGCCGATCCGCCGGGGCTGTCGACGCGGAACAGCACGGCGCGAACGCGCCTATTGCGGATCGCCTGCTGAAAGCCGCTGACCACCGTGTCGGCGCCCATGGTCTGTCCCGTGAGCGAGCGGCGGCTCGGGCCGCGGTGAATCGGTCCACTCCCGTGGATGAGCGCGACCGTCGGCCGGCGGCACAGCCGCCCTGCGCTGGGCCGCGGAACGTAGCGGCGCGCGCTGATCAGCTCCGCGCCGCGTCCCGCCGCCGACTTGGCGCGCGCCACCGACTGATCCCGGTAGGCCAGCCGATCCACCAGCCCCGCGCGGCGCGCCTCGTCGCCGCGGAGCGGGCCGCGGCCGATGAGCGCTTCGGCGTCGCCGGGGCTTAATTTTCGGCCCTCGGCCACGGCGGCGACGAGCTGCTCGTAGTGGCTCTCCACGATGCGACCGGCGGCCTCGCGGTGGGCCTCCGTGAACTTTCGTTCGGTAAACAGGTTGGCGGCGGATTTATACTCGTGCCGGTGACCTACCTCGGCTTCGACGTCGAGCTTGGCGAGAAGATCGGCGGCGAATGGGACTTCGCTGGCAAGGCCCGTGACCCACCAGTCGCCCGTCGGCTGCAGATGAATTTCGTCGAACGCCGCGGCCGTGTAGTAGGCCAGGCTGCCGTCGCTGCCCTCGCCGAACGTCTCGGCGTAAGCGATAGCGCGCTTGCCGCGCCGGCGGAACGAAAGGATCGCGCCCCGGATCTCCTCGGCGTGCGCGAAGGACAGCGCCGGGTTGTCCACGCGGGCCAGCAAAACGGCTACTCGCGAGTCCTCCGCGGCCTCTGCGATCTTCTGCATGAGTGAGCGAAGCTTCGGCCGCCGCGCCGTGGCCAGGCGAGAGAGCGCGTCACCTCCCGGATCGTCTGTGACCGGCTGGGACAGATCGACCGAGAGCACGAGCGGCCGATGCCACAGCGCTCTTACCGCGCGCACGGCGATCCTCCGAACGCGGCGCCCCAACGAGGCAGGCAGCCCGCCGCGCCGCCGAATGGCGACCGGGACGATGGTCGTTCCGTGATCATCACACGCATTTCGTTACCCAGATCCACGTTGAAGCCTCCGATCCGCCAGCTCAGCGCCGCCGCCTTGCGCGATGGGCGCGCGCGTAATCGAACGCGGCTTCCGGCGGCGCGTCAACCCGGTCGGCTTTTACGGGGACAGGCGAAGCCCCTGCGCGGAGTCGAGCAGAGGGCGCGTCTGCGGTAGGCTTGCTATTCACGCTCATGCCCAGCCCGCCGCTGGCAGGCCGCGGAGTGAAACGATGGACACCGCCGATTTCGCCATCTTCGGAGTTGTGGGGGCCATCCACCTCGCCTGCCTTCTTCATCTTTGGATCCGGCGGCCGTGCGGCATCGCCAGCAAGATCCTCTGGACGGTCGCCCTCGCCGTGCCCGGGCTAGGCCCGCTCCTTTACGGCAGCGCGGATCATTCCGACGCGGTGCGAGCCGCGACCGGGCTCGGGGGCGGCTCGGGACGAGGGCGGGGCGGCGGCGGGGGAGCCTTTGCTATGGGCGGCGGCGTCGCCGGGTTCATGGGCGGCGGGTTCGGCGGCGAAAGCTTTGGTGACGGCGGCGGGTTCGGCGGCGGCGAGTGACCGATCCGATCGACCTGTGCCGCGAAGGCCGTCAGTTGTCGGGTCGCAGGAGGACTCTGCGGTTTTCCCCGAGCTGATCGAGGGAGACGCGGGCTTCGCCGGTCGCTTCGCCGCGAGTCGCCGTGGTGATCGTGAAGGTTTCGTGGCGAAACGGTTCGTCTGGGTCACCTGAGCGGATCGTTACCATCGCGGACGCACCCGCCTGCCAGGCTAAGCATCGCCCGGCCATCGGAGACCTGGCGGTGCGCGCCACGTGCCCACCAAAAAACGAACAGGCCCTGCGGGAAACCGAAGGAGAGGCGCCCGGAGTGTCGCTTGTTTACCCCTCTTTGCGGCGCGCGATTTGGGCTTCGCGACAACCTCACCGGCGGCATCACAGAATCCGCCGAATGGTTCGTCGCCGGGCTCACTTACCGTATTGGTGCAGTAGTTGATACCATCACGTTAGTGATCGGAGAACAGCTCGGCAGCTACGAGGTGGTCAGCAAGATCGGGGAAGGCGGCATGGGGACCGTGTACCTGGCCAAGCATCATCTCCTCGGCCGCAAGGCCGCGGTGAAGGTGCTCCTTCCCGAGCTCTGCCGCAAAAAGGACGTCGTCGAGCGCTTTTTCAACGAGGCGCGCGCCGCCACGTTAATTCAGCATGGCGGCATCGTCGACGTCTTCGATTTCGGCGTCGCGGGCGACGGCAGCGCCTACCTCGTCATGGAGTTTCTCAACGGTGAGAGCATCTCCGAGCGGATGGCGCGGCTCGGCAAGATGCCCCAAGCGGACGTCGTTCGCCTCGGCAGGCAGGCCGCGAGCGCGCTCGCCGCGGCGCACCGCGAGGGCATCATCCACCGAGATCTCAAGCCCGACAATATCGTCATCGTCCCGGATAGCGAAGTCGCGGGCGGCGAACGGATCAAGATCCTCGACTTTGGAATCGCCAAGCTCACGACCGAGGATCCGCAGTCTTCCAAGCGAACCCGCACGGGCATGATCATGGGCACGCCGGACTACATGGCGCCCGAGCAATGCCGCGGGGCGGGCGGCGAGCTCGACGGCCGCGTGGATATCTATTCCGTGGGCTGTGTCCTTTACGAGATGATCTGCGGCAAGGTGCCCTTCGATGGCGTTGGCGCCTGGGAAGTCATCGCCAAGCACATCCAGGAGCCGCCCACATCGCCCCGGAGTCACACCTACCAGATAAGCGATGCGCTCGAGTCCCTGATCCTCCGCTGCCTGGCCAAAGATCCCCAGGAGCGATTCGACTCCATGGACGCCCTCGTCGCGGCGTTCGACAGCCTGAGCAATCGCCGATTTGCCAGCGCCTCGGACGCGCTTCCGCCCACGGCGAAAACGGTCGTAGCCTATCCGGCGGCCCTGCCCACGCCGCCGCCAGTCACACCACCGGGCGTTCCGGCCCAGAGTCCGGACGGAAAGCTCGCGACCACGCTGCGCGGCTCCACCGGCGAAGTCGCATCCGGGGCCGACACTCGCGGTTCAAACCCAGTGCGGCGGAAAACCCTCGCAGTGGTCGCCGCGAGCTCGCTCGCCCTAGGCGCGATTGGAGCAGCAGCGTTTACATTCATTGGATCAAACACATCAGGCGGCGACATCGCCGCAGGTAGTGGTGAGGGGCGCGAGGCCCCCGAGGAGGGCGCAGGTAGTGGCGATCCGCGCGAAGCTCCCGAGGAGCGCGAGCCGGTGGTAACGAGCTTGTCCGTGGCGGACGCCGGCCCGGGTCCTGAAGGTGACGACGACGCAGCTGCCCTGCCAGAGCCCGAAACCGTGCTCTTCGACATCCGCAGCGAGCCGGCCGGGGCGGTGGTTTTCGATGAATCGGGCGCTCTCGCAGGTGTTACGCCGCTCGATCTCGAAGTGGAAAAGGACGGCGAGACCTCCGTATTTACGGTGCGGGCCCCACACTATGAACAGGAAGAGATCGAGCTCGTAGCTGACGGTAATCGGGAAAAGGAGGTTGCGCTCCAGCGCGAGCCCGACGCCGATCGCGCTTCCTCCTCGCCGCGAACCCGGCGACAGGCCCCAAGGACCGAGAGTCGAGACAGGCCCGCGCCCCGTGACGAAACCTCCGAACAAAAGCGCCAGGAGCCTGCGCAGCCGGAAGACGGCGCCGACGAACAGGAACCCGAGCCCGATCCGTTCGGGAGCCCGCGTTAGGGCCGCTGTCCAGCCGAACAAGGAGTCCTGATGAGAGTTGCCTATGTGATCGCTGGCGTCGTCTTCTTGGGCGCGGTTTCCGCGCCCGTCGATGCAGCGGAGATGACGCCGGCGGAGGAGGCGTTTTTCGAGGGCCGCGAGCTCATGGAGGAGGAGAGCTACGATGAGGCGTGCGAGGCGTTTTCTCGGGCTTTCGATCTCGATCCGGCGCCGGGGACGCTTCTGAACCTCGCCCTTTGTCAGGAGTCGGTCGGGAACCTCGCCACGGCGCACGCAACGTACCTCGAGGCCGCCGAGCTCGCCGCCAGCGAGGATGACGAGACGCGCGAGCAAGCGGGCCTCGAGGCGGCGGAGGAGCTCGAGCCGCGCGTGCCGCGGCTTAACCTCGAGCTCGAGGGTGATATTTTCGACGGCCTCGAGGTCACAAAAGGCGACGAGAACATCACGGACAAGCTCGGCGAGTCGCATCCGGTGGACCCGGGCGACTACGAGCTCGCGGCTAGTGCGCCCGGCCGGCTGCCCTGGGAAGAACGGGTTGACGTCGCCGAAGAGGGCGAGACGGTCTCGATTACCATCCCCGTGCTCGAAAAGGAGGTAGACGTCGCTAGGCGACATCGTGAACAGGGTGCCGAGCTCTACCGCGATGGCGACTTCGAAGATGCGATCGAAGAGTGGCAGCACAGCTATGAGCTAAACCCGGAGCCGTACCTCCTTTTCGATATCGCGAACGCCTATCGGGAGCTCGGCGAGGCCGAGGAGGCGCTCTCGCATTTTCGGAAATATCTCGAAGAAGATCCCGATGGGGAGGTCGCAGATCAGGCGGACAGGCGCATCGAGGAGATCGAGGCCGAGCGGTCCGCTGTGCCAGACGAACTCGCCGATCGCCGGGGCAGAGATGCGGATGCAGGGCCGGAAGCCGAGCCGGACGCTGGCCGATCGCGTCCACTGCGGACCGCGGGAATGTGGTCACTGGGGGCGGGCGCGACGGTCACCGCGGTGGGGCTCGGCTACCGCCGCGTGCCGGGAGCCCAGGTCCCCGGTGCCGAGGACCGATCGGCGAGCGCTGGCAATGCCCTGGTCGGCGTCGGCGTCGTGGCCGGCGTAGCTGGTCTCATCCTCTTGGCGAGCGCGGCGTCTGAACCTGAGGAGTCACCCAACACCAAGAGCAGTGCCCGACTCTTGCCCGCGGCATCCCCAGAGCGTGTCGGTATCACGATCGAGGGAGCGTTCTAGATGTCCGCGAACCTAAACAACGGGCGCGTCGATGCCTTCGATCCCGAAGGCGGGGCCCCTGCTTGCGAGAGCGGACCGGCGCTCGCTATCCCGTGCCATCGTAGATGACGACGTCGCTGAACGAATCGAGCGCCTTTCTGGGTTACGACCGCCGGGCTACAGCCTGAGCGAGAGTTCGCCCGCGCACGAAACCGTTTATGACCACGTCGATGAGCTCGCCGCGCTCATCGACAAACTGGGGCTGGCCGCGCGACGGAGACGCGAGCCGCGTCGGTCATCTCGCCGCTCTCAAGAGACAAAATCAATCGTGCGTGCACCGCGCCTGCGGAAAACCGTGGGGCGGGTGGTTTTTGGGGCCGGATGGTTCGAGCCCTCGCGCGACATTCAATCTGCGCGAACTCGGGGAAGTCGCTACGAGAGCCCGGCAGCGGGCGGGCGGCATCGCGACCAGCGATACGTCGCCGGGCTTACTTACTGTTCTGACGCCGTAGTTGGTACTATCCAGCAGGTGATCGGAGCGAAGCTAGGCAGCTACGAGGTCGTTAGCAAGATCGGGGAAGGCGGCATGGGGACCGTCTATCTGGCCAAGCATCACCTCCTCGGCCGCAAGGCCGCGGTGAAGGTGCTCCTTCCCGAGCTCTGCCGAAAAAAGGACGTCATCGAGCGCTTTTTCAACGAGGCGCGGGCCGCCACGCTGATTCAGCACGGCGGCATCGTCGACGTCTTCGACTTCGGCGTCGCGGGCGACGACAGCGCCTACCTCGTCATGGAGTTTCTCGACGGTGAGAGCCTGTCGGACCGGATGGCGCGGCTCGGAAAGATGCCCCAGGCCGATGCCGTTCGCTTGGGCCGACAGGCTGCGAGCGCGCTCGCAGCGGCTCACCGCGAGGGCATCATTCACCGCGACCTCAAGCCCGACAACATCTTCATCGTCCCGGATAGCGAAGTCGCGGGCGGCGAGCGGATCAAAATCCTGGACTTCGGCATCGCAAAGCTCACGAGCGAGGATCCCGCGTCTTCCAAAAGGACCCGCACCGGCATGATCATGGGCACGCCGGACTACATGTCCCCTGAGCAGTGCCTCGGGGCGGGCGGTGACTTCGACGGCCGGGTAGATGTCTATGCGCTTGGCTGCGTGATCTACCAGATGCTCTGCGGCCGGCCGCCCTTCGCGGGCGCCGGCTCCGGGGAGGTGATCGCCAAGCATATCTACGAATCGCCCCCGCCTCCGCGAACCCACGCCTACCAAATAAGTGAGGCGCTCGAGTCCCTGATCCTCACCTGCCTGGCTAAGGATCCCAACGAGCGCTTCGGATCCATGGACGCCCTGGTCGGTGCCTTCGACAACCTGAGCCATCGCCGTTTGGCAAGCGTCTCGGACGCGCTTCCGCCCACGGCTGAAACGGTCGTAGCGGACCCAGCGGCGGTGCGGACGCCGCCGGCTGCCGAGCCGACCGGAGGGGCTGCGCCAAGGGGGCCCGGCGCAGTCGCCACGACGCTGCGCGGCTCGACCGGGGAGGTTGAATCACGGGCTGAAACCGCCGCTTCGCACGCGAGCCGGCGAAAGCCTTTCGCGGTCATGGGAGCGATCGCCGTCGTTATCGGTGGCATCTCGGCAGTGGCGATCGCGTTCATCGGCTCCGGGGAGGGTGGCGATGAGGTGGCCGCCGCCGGCAGTGCTGAACATGCAGAGCCCGATGAGTCTGCGAAAGCAGACGCGGGGGTGCAGGCCGAGGCCGAGTTCGACGGGGCTCCTTCGCCAGAGCCCGAGAAGGTGGTCTTCGACATACAAAGTGAGCCGGCCGGGGCGGTGGTCCAAGATGACTCGGGCGCCCTGGTCGGCGTGACCCCACTCGAGATCGAAGTCGAAAAAGACGGCGAGATCACGGTGTTTACTGTCAGGGCCCCCCACTACGAGGAGGCCGAGATCGAGCTCGTCGCCGACGAAGATCGGGAAAAGCAGCTTGCGCTCGAGCGCGAGCCCGGCGCTGACCCGGACTCTTCGCCCGCGCGCGCTCAGCGACAGGCCCCTGCCACCCAGCGCCGCGACAGACCTGCGCCCCGCGAGCAAACCGATGCAGATCGGCGCGAGGAGGCCGAGCAGCCGGACGAGGAAGGAGATGAAGGGGAGGAAGGAAAGGCTGATCTTGATCCATTTGGGAGTCCGCGCTAGCGAGCGGCTCGGAAAACACGGGGAATGCAGATGAGAATTCGCTGCGCGCTCGCTTTCGCCGCTTTTTTGGGCGCGAAGATCGTCCCCGCCCAGGCCGAGGACAGGACGCCGGCCGAGGAAGCGTTCTACGAGGGCCGCGAGCTCATGGAGGAGGAGCGGTACGATGAGGCGTGCGAGGCGTTTTCTCGCGCGTTCGAGTTCGATCCGGCGCCGGGGACGCTTTTGAACCTCGCGCTTTGCGAGGAGTCGCTCGGGGACCTCGCCACGGCGCACGCGACATACCTCGAGGCCGCCGAGCTCGCGGCGATCGAGGATGACGAGACGCGCGAGCAGGCAGGTCTCGATCGAGCGGAGGAGCTCGAGCCGCGTCTTTCGCGCCTGAAGATCGAGCTTATGGGCGATATCCCCGAGGATCTGGAAATCATTAAAGGCGGCGAGGACATCACAGACAAGCTCGGCGAGGCGCAGCCGGTGGATCCGGGCGAGCACGAGCTCGAGGCGACGGCGCCCGGTCGGCTTTCCTGGCAAGGCAGGGCCAGCGTCTTCGAGGAGCGGGAGACGGTGCGCGTCACCATCCCCGAGCTCGAAATCAAGGAGGAGGTCGCCGAGTGGCATCATCAGGAGGGCGCCGAGCTCTACCGCGCTGGGCAGATTGAAGATGCGATCGAGCAGTGGCGCCTAAGCTACGAGCTAGACCCGGATCCGTACCTCCTTTTTGATATCGCGAGCGCTTACCGCGAGATCGGCAATTCCGAACAGGCGCTTTCGCATTTTCGACAATATCTCGACGAAGATCCCGATGGGCAGGCCGCAGGCGAGGCTGAGCGGCGGATCCAGGAGCTCGAGGGCGAGCATATAGCCGGCCCGGAGGAGCTTCCGACGTTAACGTCAGATGATCGCGGGAGCAGAGGTGACGACAACGTCTCGTTCGACGCTCCGGCGGAGCCAACAAGGAGCCGGCACGCGCTCGGCTGGGGCATCGGCCTCGCTGCTGGGGGCGCGGCCATAGCAATCGCCGGCCAAGCGACGCGCTATAGCGGCGCCTCTGCGCGCCGAGACGCCGTCGACCAGGCGGAGGGCGGCGAACTCACGGCCGTCGAATACGAAGATCTCACTGGGAGCGCCGACCGTCAGCACCAGTTCGGTATGGCTCTGCTCGTCACCGGGATCGTCGCATCCGGCGTGGGTGCCTCTCTCATCTCTTTCGACATCTGGGAAGGCGCTCGCGCCGAGGCGGACGTCGCTGCCGCGGGTCCGGGGGTAGCCGGGCTGACTCGGGGGGAGGTCTCGTTTTGACGGCCGAGCGAACGCGGCCGGGTCGGGCCTCGCGGCTTCACGCGATAAGCCTTGTAGCAGCCGCCGGGGCCGCGCTCGCGAGTGTCGCCGGGGTTTCAGCCTGCCTCGACAGGCCCGGGTTCGAGGGCCTGTTTCCCTGCGATAGTGATGACGACTGCACGGGGAGCGATGTCTGCTTAATACACGACGATGGCGAGCGACTGTGTACTCCGGAGACGATGGTGGAGGAAATCATCGATCGCCGAGCCGATGAGGTCACCGACATTGCGTGCGAGAGCTTCGATGACTGCCTCGAGGGAATGACATGCCAAAGAGATGACGACGGGCAAGCTCGCTGCATCGGATTGAGCGCCGCCGAGGAGGAGCGGGACGCACGAAAAGACCAGATCACAGACACCACCTGCGATAGCGACGGTGATTGCCTCGCGGGCATGGTGTGCCAGGGGCATATCGGCGTTGCGCCGCGCTGCATCGGCGAAAATGCCGCCGAGGAGGAGCGCAGCGCGCTCGACTCGTGCGAGAGCGACCTCGATTGTGGCGGCAACGCGTACTGCGCCACGAACTCCATAGGCGGCGAAACCATGTCGATCTGCACGATCAAGTGCGTCCCCGGCGTCCTCGAGAGCGTCTGCCCGGAGGCAACGCACTGCGCGCCGTTTTTGGCGCACGCGGCGGAGGGAGCATGCTTCGCTAGGTGCACGAGCGACGCCGACTGCTCGCTGGACCGCAGCTGCGATGCCGAAACGGGCCGGTGCACCTGCGACTTCGACGCCGATTGCAGCAATCCGAATGTCTCCCTGATGTGCCGTGGCGGCGGTTGCACCCTCGGCTGCACCGATGAGAGCGATTGCCATTGTGGGACCACGTGCGACGACGGCGCGTGCAAGGCGTCCTGCTCATCCGATGACGATTGCTGCGGCGACGCCACGTGCGATACCGAAGGCCGCTGCGGTCCACCCAACAAGTTCGGCGGTGCCGACGGCGATGAGTGCTTTCGGAGTGTTCACTGCGAGTTTGATCTCGTATGCCCGGACGGCACCTGCGAGCCCCACCTCGGCGATTGCGACGCTGACCGCGAGCCCCATCACCGCTGCGAGGGTGGCGGTTTTTGCCCGCATAATTCCGACTGTGTAGACGAGGACGAGTGCCGTTGTCACGACGGATTTAGAGCCGTGTCGTGCGGCGGCGAGGACTGCGACGGCGACTGCCCCGGGGGCGAATGGTACTGCGAGGAGGTAGCGGAAGACGATCCGGAGGCGCTTTCGGGGACTACGTCCAGTCGGCCGAAAGTGTCGCCGGAAAGTGCCACGTCGCGATAAATGGCTGTTTGCGGGGAAACCTTGGTGAAGCGGGCCGATCGCGAGTCCGTGTAGCTCTAGGAGTTTTCATGAGAGTTTCCTATGCGCTCCTCGGCGCGCTCTTTTTACTCGCAGCTTTGAAGCCCGCCCAGGCCGAGGACAGGACGCCGGCCGAAGAAGCGTTCTTCGAGGGCCGCGAGCTCATGGAGGAGGAGCGCTACGAGGAGGCGTGCGAGGCGTTCTCTCGCGCGTTCGAGCTCGATCCGGCGCCGGGGACGCTTTTGAACCTCGCCCTTTGCCAGGAGTCGCTCGGAGATCTCGCCACGGCGCACGCGACCTACCTCGAGGCCGCCGAGCTCGCGGCGAGCGAGGATGATGAGACGCGCGAGCGAGCGGGCCTGGATCGAGCGGATGAGCTCGAGCCGCGGGTGCCGCGGCTAAAGCTTGAGCTTATGGGCGAGGTCCCCGAGGACCTGGAGGTCAGAAAGAGCGGCGAGGACATCACGGACAAGCTCGGCGAAGCTCACTTGGTCGATCCTGGCGAGTACGCGCTGGAGGCGACGGCGCCTGGCCGGCTAGCCTGGGAACAAGAGGTCGCCGTGGCCGAAGAAGGGGAGTCGGTCTCAGTTGCCATCCCCGAGCTCCGCCGAGCGCACAACGAGCCTTGCGCTGGCGTCACAGAAATCGAGCACCAGCCGATCCATAGCACTACCGGTTTGCAGCCGCTACCGGTGCTCGCGGAGGTAGGTCCAGAGCTCGACGCAGATCGCGTGCTTCTCCACTACCGAACCACGGGGACTACGAAATACGACACGGTCGAGATGTTCTCCGTCGGCGACTGCGAGATGGAGGCTCATATTCCTGAATTCGCCTTCACCGATAACTTCGTTTATTATTATATTTCCGCGCAGCGCGCGGATCGCGAGCTTGCGCGCAGCGGCTCAGCTGGCACTCCTTACATTATCGGTGTGACGGGGCAGGACGCCCGCGGCGAGGCATTTGTCCAGCCTGATGACGAACGGCCGGCCCACGCCATGTTCGCCATGCTCTCGTCGGGGGCTGGCGGCGGCTTGGTTGGCGGAGAGACGGAAATCACCGGAGATGATGTCTCTTGTTGTTTCGGGGCGTCTGGTCTCCACGTGATTCCCGAGATCGGAATCTCTGTTGATCACTCCGTCACACTCTCGCTCGCCGCCCGCCTCGGGTTTCCCATTGGGGCCACCGCCGGTGGGCGAACAGCCTCCAGCGGGCTACTGCGCCTTCGCTATAGCACCAGCGACGATGTGCATGGGCCGTTCATCGGCTTCACGGTTGGGGCCGGAATCATGCGTAACACTGTGAGCCTACACACTGGTGATACTGACACCGTCGCATCGGGGCCGGTCCTCCTGGGCGCCGGCGGCGGTTATTCCTGGCAGCTAAACAAGTACGCCGAGCTCGTGGCGGAACTTCATGCTATGGCCGGAATCCCCGTGGTCGATTGTATCGGCGATTGCGGATCGGAATTTGGTGGCGGCGTTAGGACAAATTTCGCACTTCAATTCGACGCGAGCGCCGGAATCCTCCTTTCGTTTTAGTTCATCAGCGGCCGTCGAGGCGGGGCTGCAGCGACAGCCGAGCTTGCGGAGCGAGCCCGAGTCGGCGCGAGTTGAAGGATGCACTTCGCGCTCCGGCCGAGCTCACGGCGGTGGCGCGAGCGCGGTCTTGATGAACAGGAGCTTGTCGTCGACTGCTTCGCCAACGCCTCCCATGCTTGTTCGGCCGTGGCCTGGCTTCTGGAAAGGGCGGCTGTCGGGACCGGTTTCCGGATCGCCATTCAGCGCGAGGTCCGCGAGAAGGTCATCGCAGGGTCGCCTGGGCAGGTTTGTGTCGTGAGCGGTTCGCCCGCTGGCGCGGTGGTGAGGTGGCTGGCATTTCGTCCCAGGTTTGGCCGTCGAGAAGTCGGCCGGCCCTGCTTTTGTTCTTGCCGCCCCATTGCTTGAAGAAAAACGGTACTTTCGAGCGGCGGCATGCGTCTCGGATGTCGAGGACCCAAGATTGGTCCATGGGGCGCGCGCGTGGTCCGGACTCGCCGCCGACGATGACCCAGTCGATTCCGTGCAGCTCGAGGTCGGGAATGGGCCCAAGCAGCGGCTCGAGCGAAAGAAACTTGAGGTGAGCGCCGGTCGAGCGCAGGTGGTCGGCGCGGCTTCGATACGCCTCGGTCTCCACGCTCACGCCCATCCAGATATTGGGCGCCCAGTCGAGTTTTGAGCTCAGCTCGGCGAGGCGCTCGGAGCGCTTGGTTAGCACCTGAAAACGGTGCCAGTGCGCCCGCTTCATCACGTCGAAGACGCGACGGATGTAGGCGAGCGGCACGTTGGGGTGGAAGAGGTCGCTCATGGAGTTGACGAAGATCGTCTGCGGCTTCTTCCATCCGAGTGGGAGCTCGAGCATGTGCGGCTGCAGGGTGAGCTCGAAGCCGTTTACGTAATTGGGTTGCCGCATGGCTTGGAGCCGCTCGGACATGCGTTCCGCGTAGCAGTGCTTGCAGCCGGGGCTGATTTTTTGGCATCCGGTAATGGGGTTCCACGTGGACTCGGTCCACTCAATGCCCGAGCCTTGAGCCATCAGCGCACCTCCTTAAGGAGTACGTGCTCCGCGATGCGGAGTGCGAGATTTTTGCCGCGCTCATTCCCGACGGCGAAGCAGAGGAGGTAGAGGGGGTTGTTCGCAGAGTTTCGGAGCACGGCGGGATGCTCAGCGACGCCGGCGAACACCTCCTTGAGACGGCTATTGAAATACCGCCCGATTGATTCCGTCGTTGCCTTGACCACGCGCTCCTTGTCCGAGCCGAAGAGAGTCGGGATCCTTTCGGTTTGGTAGAACACCTCGTACCAATCAGTGGTTCCGAGCAGTAAATCGAGGCGCTTTTTCCATGACGGTGGAACGGTCCCCGACTTCGGGAGCAAACGATTTACTCCCATGCCGAGCGGAAAGAGGATCCAGAGATCGATCGCTTTCGTCGACGCGATCGCCTCGATCGTCTTCCACTCGACCTGCATGCCGTACGGATCGAGGAAGAGCACGGCGCGCCGCCGGCGCCAGGCCTCGCGGTCTTTGCAGAGCGCCTGGATCCTCTCGTTGGCTTCTCCCTGCTCGACTCGAATCTGCTTGCCGTGGTGCGGAAAATCGTCTCGAAGGTCCTCGAGGTGTTCGCAGCGGGTCGGGCTGCGCTCGATGAAGATATAGGCATCGAAGCCGGGCTCGGTCTGGAGCGCAATCCGGGCGGAGCCATCGAGCAGATCCTGTGGCTCGTCGTCGGCGAGGTCGGGGAAGGGCAGGTTTTGGCCCGACTCGGTTCCGGAGTCCGCTGTCTCTCGATAGCCAGTGCCGGCGAAGGCATCGATGTAGGCTGTGCGGAAGGGCTGGCTTTGAAGGGCGGTCGTGTAGCTGGCGAGGTAGTCCTTCAAAATCGCAAGCTTCGTAACGGTCCACGCGCCGCCGAATCGGTGGCCTCTCCCGCCGCTCCCTTCGCCTCGGGACATGACTGAACTGTAACTGTGTTCAGGTTCTGTGTCGATCCCGTTTCCGCTGCGGGCTGGCCGATCCGCCGACCCGTAAGTAACCGGCCGGGCCGTCCACTCTGGACCTGGGGGTGGGGATGAGGCGGCGAGGCGGCGTGGCGAAGACGTTGAGATCCACGTTCGCCGTCGCCCGAGAGATGCCCGAGTGGCCAGGGCGATGGCTTCGCCGAGCGCGTTGGGACTTCGGCTGATCGAGCGCCGGGGGGCGATCGCGACGTCGAGTCGAATGCGCTGAGCTCATTCATTTTGCCGCTCGACTCGGCGCGGAGGCGCGCGAGCGTATCCCTCGCGGAGGCCGCGCCGTCGCCACGGCGTTGCGGGCGGGACGTGGCTGCGCAGCGGGCCGAGCCCGGAAGTGTGAGGTTGAGCCGGCGCGCGATGTGCGGAACACTTTGGGCATGGGCGAATCGGAGATCACCTCGGCGCTTCGCGAGGCTGTGCCTGGGCTGGTCGCCGCGTACCGTTTCGGGTCGCAGGTGACGGGGATGGCTTCGGCGCAAAGCGACGTGGATATTGCGGTGCTCGCCGACCAGGCCCTCGAGCCTCGGGCGCGCTGGGAGCTGCAGGAGCGGCTCGCCGCGCGGGTCGGCCGCGACGTCGATCTCGTCGATCTTCGCCGTGCGAACGCGGTGATGCGGGCGCAGGTGATAACCGGCGGCGTGCTTTTGCTCGACCTCGCCCCGTTCGCGAGGGCTCTGTTCGAGGCGTGTGCTTTGAGTGACTACGCCCGTCTCAACGAGGAGCGAAGGGGAATTCTCGAGGACGTTCGCGCCCGCGGCACGATCCATGGATGACGTGGTCCTAAGCAAAGCGGCGACGGTCGAACGCTGCCTCGCCAGGGTGCGCGAGGTCTATGCCGATGATCCGTCCAACCTCCGCGATGATCTGACGCGTCAAGATTCGATCATTTTGAACATTCAGCGCGCGTGCGAGGCCGCGATCGATCTCGCGATGCACCTCGTCCGCGTACGGAGGCTCGGCCTCCCCCAGGAGAGCCGGCACGCGTTCGAGCTTTTGGCCCAGGCGGGAGAGATCGACGCCGAGCTCGCCGCCGCGCTCATGCGCATGGTCGGCTTTCGGAATATCGCGATTCATGAATACCAGAGCCTGAACCTCGACATCGTCGAGTCGATCATCGCGCGCGAGCTGGGCGACCTCACTCGCTTCGCCGAGCAGTCAGTCCGTCGCCACGGGTAAGCTGGCGGTGGCCTGTTTCCGCCCGCGGGGGGTGATCATGACGCAGTCGCTGAGCCGTCTCCGAAGGTTGGGTAGGCGCCTTACGGAAATAACGTGCACTGTTGGGTATCCTTGGCTCTGGGATGGCGCCATTCGCCGCGGCGGCGGTGAAGGCAATCTAGTGATATCGCATGGTTGTATTGCCTGGGGCTCGCAACGTGGGGCGGCGCCGTGAGGCGTGACAACCGGGCGAGGGACGGCACCGCCGCGCTCACAGGCTTGCGGTAGATGTCTCGGCTTTCGGTAAAAGACGAGGAGCGGGCGCGCGAGGTCATCGATGGGCTCGGGCAGTGCGGCGCGCGAGCCCCCGCCACGATCGACCGGGCGCTGCCGATGATTCGCGAGCTTCTCGGTAGCGAGTTCACGTGTGGGTATCGGTTCGCGCGCGCCGAGGCCGATCTGGCCGAGGTCGACTTTTTGAAGTTGAGCGGCTTTCCCATCGACAACGACCACGTTTGTGACGTTGTCCGGCCGTTTCTCCAGCGCATGGAGCGGCGGCGCGGCCTTCACGATCCGATACGCCCTGAGATGGCACAGCGAAATCGGGTCCTCCCTTTGCCTTGGTCGCGCTGGTGCGCGGGCGAAGGCCCCGAGGACGTGGCGCGAGAGCTTGAGCCCGGGCTGCCGAAGTACGGCCTGCATTCGGAGAGGGCCAGGGATGCCGCGCAGACGATCTGGGAGCTCGAGATGTGCTTTCGCACAGTCGGCATGCCTGCTCGCGACCAGCTCCGTGTGCTTGTCTGCGAAGGAAATACCCTTCTCGCCTGGGTCGGCGCATTTCAGGCCGAGCGGTTTTCAGAGCGCCAGCGGCTTTTGTTAAAGCGGGTCGCCGCGCCGCTTCGCGAACGGCTCATCGTCGAGCGGAGGGCGGGCTATGGGCTAGGGCACGCGGCAATGGTGGCGGCTCTGGAGCACGTACCCGCGGCGGCGTACGTGTTAGATCGCAAGGGACGCGTCGCTTACGCCAACGCGGTGGGGCGCGCGCGACTGAGCGTCGACGCCGGCGCGGTTCGGGCACAGCTTTCGCGGGCGGTCGCGGCGGAGCCGGGCGGTCGCGGCGAGTTCGCGGTGACTGAGCTCGTGGGCGATGGACTGCCGACGCATTATCTGGCGATAGGGGGCACGCACGGCGACCGGGTGCGTCACGGGATCGAGCGGGCCCGCGTGGTTTGGGGGCTGACTGCGCGCGAGGTCGAGATTTTGGTCGAGCTCGCGGCAGGGCGGAGTAATCGCGACATCGCCGATAGGCTCGCGATCGCGCCGCGCACGGTAGAGGTGCATCTTTCGTCGCTCCTTCGCAAGGCCTACGCAGACTCGCGAAGCCAGCTGGTGATCGATCTGTGGCAGCTCGCAGAGCGGCCGTGAGATGAACGATTCCCCGGGGGTGGCACTGCGCGGGCAGCGTGGAATGGTGGCGCGGCCATGCCCCACCCGCGCCTACGTCGCGCCTAGCTGGGGGCGCGCCTCACACGTCGCGCTCGGTCCGATTTTTGAGATGGGCTTAGGCTGTGGACGGAGGTAGGAATGAGAGCGCGGGCGTGGTGATGGGCCCAGGAGCGCGCTCATTCGTCGAGTATGTCGTCCCCGGGACCCGTTTTGGTGTCGTCATCCGACGCCCCCCAGTCCGTTGGCGGCCGCGAGGGTGGCGAGCTCGGTCGTGAAGGTGGCGAGCTCTGCCGCGAGGGTGGCGAGCTCGGTCGTGAAGGTGACGAGCTCGGCGGCGAGGGTGGCGAGCTCGGTCGTGAAGGTGGCGAGCTCTGCCGCGAGGGTGGCGAGCTCGGTCGTGAAGGTGACGAGCTCGGCGGCGGGGGTGGCGAGCTCGGCCGCGAGGGTGGCGAGCTCGGCCGCGAAGGTGACGAGCTCGGCGGCGAGGGTGGCGAGCTCGGTCGCGAAGGTGGCGAGCTCGGTCGCGAAGGTGGCGAGCTTGGGCGATGGGCCGGCGAACCTGGTACCGACGCGGGCGCGCTGGTGAGAACCGAACTGTCATCGGAGCGACCGCCGGAGTCGACGACGTCCGACGACGCTTCGTCTTTCCATGGGCCGATCAGGCTGTCGAAGGCCGTGAACGAGATACGCCGGGGCTCCTGGTCGTCTTCTTCGTCGTCGGCGCGTTCCTCTTCGATGCCGGTCGGAATGGAGATCCGAGGTACCCGATAGTCCCAACTCCGGCGGAGTGCCTCGTCCTCATTTAGCTCGGTGCCCCAGCCGGGACCGGTGGGCACGACCATCTCACCGTCGATGATCTCCGGCGGCACGGTCACGAGGTCATCGCGCCAAGGAACGTCATCGACGTCGAATTCCATCATCTGAACATTCGGGAGCACGGCGCAGAGGTTGGCACTCATGAACGTCGAGAGGTGGCTGTAGTAGTTATGGGGGCACACATTGACCTGGAAGGCCTGCGCGAGGTCACCGATCTTCTTCGCCTGAGCGAAGCCGTTCCAGGCGGTGTCCAGCATCACGATGTCCATCGCGCGCCGCTCGAAGTAGGGGCGGTACTGGTCAATGTAGTACAGGACTTCGCCCGAGCTCACCGGGACGTTTACGCCCTTCTTCACCTCGAGGACCGAATCGATGTCCAAGATGTCAAATTCGAGCCACGATAGATCGGCGTCTTCTAACGCATGAGCGATCCGCTTGATGCTTTCGGGCTTGTAGTTGAAATTCAAGTCTAAAATGATGTCTAAATCCGGTCCTACGGTGTTGCGAATCGTCTCAAAGAGAAGGACCGCTTGTCGGAGTGTCTCCCGCGAAACGACTTGATCCGTGGTCCCCGGCCCGCCGCCGAACCCTTGATAGTTGATCACCGGGGGATCCCCAGGCGTGAAGATATTCGTCTTTAGCGCCTTGTACCCTCGCTCCACTACTTCGTGCGCCGCTTCGACGACGTCGGCCATCGATCGCACGGGTTTCACTCCGAGCATCTCGGGAGCGATGGCGCGACTTATGCAAAAGTGGGACCAGTAGAGCGGGACCGTTTCCCGGAGCGGGCCTCCGAAGAGCTCGGCTACGCTGATTCCCAGTGACTTGCCCTTGATATCCAACAGGGCGGCTTCGATGCCACCGATCGCTTTACTCGCCACACCTCCCGTAGACCCCAGCCGGGTCCGCCGGTACATATCCCAAAAGCGCATCTCGAATGCGAGGGGATCCGCACCGACCAGCACCGGCTTCATATCCTCGACAACGCCTAGGACTCCGTACTGGGTGAGTTCGCAGGTGCACTCCCCATAGCCGACGATGCCTTCGTCGGTCTGGACTTTGACAAATGCCCACGGTCGCCACCCCGCATCGACCAGGAATGTCCTGATATCCACGATTTTCAAAACGAACCCCCCGGTCTAAGAGGACCAGTGCGCGTGCGTTCGAACGTGGCACACCCCGCAGGAGCGCTCTCGATCGCTCCAACTTCTCCTCACCAAACTGATGCGGGCCTGTGGTCGCTCGAAGTCCTAGACACACCCGTACACGTCGGGTAAGCAGGATAACGCTAAGGCTGGAGCCCACACAAGGGCGCCTGCCTTCCTACCTTCCTCGGCAGGGGCGACACGGACGAGGCGCCGTGGGCGCGTAACTTGGCGCGCGAGACCGGTGCCGAGTGAGTGAAGCCAAAAGCGCGGCCTTTTGGGGTCACCCTCGTGGCGAAGAGGCAGTAGGCGGCGGCCTTCGTAGCCACAGGCGCGTCGCCGGTCGACGATCGAGACGCGGATCCTGCGCACGGGATCCGGGAGACGAGCGGCGACGCGCCTTATACCGAGCGTTCATCTGCTCCACGCGATACCGCTCGCGATTCTCGTCCGCCGTTCGCTCGGCGGACGAGAAGGGCGGCGCTCTACCCACTTGCTTGCGCTATTTGCGCGCCTTGATAATGATGCACGGGATGTCGACGGAGACGGTGCCATCCGCGGACTGGAAGGCACGGAGGGATTGTCTCGCCTCCGTCTTGAGCGTGGCCAGTTGATCCTGGGAGACCATGCCGCCGAGGCTCCAAATGCAGGCCCCCTCGGCCTCCACAAATTCGTCCGGCGTCGAAAACAGGGCATTGCCCGTCACGCGGAGGATCTCCGGATTCTTGATATCGGCCCCACGAGCCCGGTGCTCGAGCATCTCGGGATCCCCGCTCGAGAACGGCTCGCGAAAGCCCTCCGCGATCTCGGTGCCAAAGAGTCGGTGAATCAGCTCGGCGAGCACAGAGAAACCGGGCGAATGATCAATATGGGACGGTACAAGGACAGATAGCCGCCCGCCTGGCTTGAGTACGCGCATGCACTCCGCCAGCCCTTTCGCCTGATCCGGCCAGTACATGAAGGCAAACTGGCTCACGACCGAGTCAAATGTGTCATCCTCATAAGGAATCGTCTCCGCCGATCCGGACTTCCACTCGATAGGGACATCCTTTTTCCGGGCGACCTCTAACATTTCCTCATTCGGATCCACGCCGGAGACCTGGCCGGAGGCGCCGACGCGCTCGCTGACGGCGACGGCGGCGGCACCCGTACCGCAACCCACGTCTAAGACTCGATCGCCTTCCTTTACCTCTGCGGCGTCGAGTACGAGATCGACAAAGCGTCCGAACAGGGTGCGGACGAAGAGTTGGTCGTAAATTTCCGCTGGGGCCTTACCTTCCGTGCTCATGTCAAACCACCTTTCCTAGATCTGCGATGGTAACTCAACACCGTCACTGCCACGACACAGGCTGCGGGAACGCGCTCCCGCAAATCGTCCACCGTTCAGCGGCTCGCTCCCTCGAGCGGGCATCGATCCGTCGTAAGACCGCACGTACGGGGCGCCACGGGCCGTCGGACGCCCCCAATATTCAAGGAGGGACCGCGCCACCGCCCCCCTCGAGCAACATCCTGTATGAAGGCAAAACCGGACGCCGAGCGATGGCCAGGGTCCGCCTCTCTTACCGCGACAGGCTCGGACAGGGTGGTGCGCCCTCCGCAATTCTGCCTTCTCGGGCCAACGATCTTGCGGGGTGCCGCCGACCATTCAAGGGCGGTTTGGCGACACCTGCCATACTCGCTCTCTGATTATGATCAGCCCTTGCTGGGGTCGTAGCCCGCTTCGAGCCATTCGGCGAATTCGAGGTGGTTAGGGACCTCGGCGGGATCGGCTGACGGGATCGTTTTCGTGATTCCCAAGAGGGTCTCGAGCATCCCGCGCGCGGGCGGAAGATGAGCGCCGATCACCTGCTGGGGCTCCAGCCGGCGGACCTCATCGAGCACGGCAGCGAATTTGCCCTCATCGACGAGGTGACACCAGGGCGAATCCACCGTCGCCCACGCCGTCATGCCCTCCTTGAGCTCTGATTCTGAGAGCCCGCCCACATCGTCCATGGCCTCGGGGACGAAGGTGCCGAAGCAATCGACTGCGAAGTACGTCTTCGTGCTCTCCTCGAAGAAGCCAAGAGTCCCCGGGTTGTCGAAGAGGGGAGGCCGCATTGGGTGGAAAGTCCGTTCGCCGGCCTCTAGCTTGTGGCCGGGCGCGAGCGCGTGGACCCGATTCATGGGCACTTTCCAGCTCAGGCTCTGCCGAAGGATCGCCTCGTTGTGGGCCGCTAGCTTCGCCTCGGGCGCCATGTCGAGGATCTGCTTTAGCGAGCCGACGTGATCGATATCGTCGTGGCTCAACCAAACCCACCGGATCTCGCTTGGGTCAATCAGGGACGAGAGCTTTTGAAGAAATTCTTCGCTGCGCACCCCGATGGTGGTGTCAACGAGGAGCGGCTCCTTGCCGGTGAACAGAAACGAGTTAAAGCTCAGTGTTCCGATCTCGGGAAATGTGACCCACGTCGGAATGACATAAACGTCGGGCGCCACGCGAAACGGCTTGTCCATAGCGGCATTCCTTTCTTCGACTCGAAAAGCGCACAAGGGACCCCGCGTCCGTGCTCCGCGCGAATTCCGGCGGCGAATGGCTCCTGCCCCCCGAGTTGGAGCTGGCGGGCGGCAAAGGTCTCCCTAGTATTTACCGTAAGCGAAGCTAACACGATCACGTTCGCGGTCGCTAGGTAAACCGCCGCTTTCGTCAACGGTCGCTTCGAACACCTCCAACGCCGCGAACGGAGTGGCCCGCCTCGGAGCGTTGGGGGCCGAAGGGCTGCGCGTCGCCGTGGCGAAGGAGTAGGGGAGGGAGCGGGTGCCTTTCGCGAAGGAAGCGCGGACGCCAGGCGAGAACGTCCGTCGTACGGAACACCGCGTTGGAGCCTCGTTGGGACGGTGGCGCTTGCGCCACGGCAATGCGCTCGTTTAAAGTGGGTCGAAATTTATTCGCTCATCGGGAGAGGATGCGGGCGGTGGCGCCGCGTCCGAAAAGGTGTGATGCAATGGTCGACGGGTGTCGTTTCTGTGGATACATAGAGCGCGAGCGCTCTCTTATCGTGGCAGAGGAGACGCCGTGGGTTTTGGGCCACGTGGACCGGCGCTGGCCGCTCGGGTCTTTGTATCTCGTCTATCGCCACCACGCTCTCGTGTCGGATATCTCGGGCGAGGACTGGAGGGCGGCAGCGCCCCTCATGGCGCTCGCCTCGCGACTCGTTCGGGACGCCGGGGGGGCGGAGCGCGTTTATATGTTGTCGTTTACGGAGGGGGAGCGTCCCCACTTTCACCTTTTGTTTTTCTGCAAAACGCGCGAACTCGCCGAACGGTACGATGGCGCTAAGGCGCTGAGTCTGGCCGGCCAGGTGGATGAACCTATGGATAAAGAGGCCGCGCTCGAAATCGTCCAGCGTTATCGGTGGGCGGCGGAGCCGAGGGAGCCGTAGATGGACCGGACAGCTTCGTGGGCGCAGATTTTCGTCGACCAGTTCCGTGCGTTTGGGGTTGAGTTTCTCAACTACCTCCCCGACTACGTGGGCGACCAGATCGTTCAGATTGCGGAGCGCGAAGGCTCATTCCAAATCGTGAGACTCGCCCGCGAGGAGGAGGGAGTCGGGCTGGTTGCCGGGCAACATCTCGGGGGGAGGCGGGGCGCCCTGATCGTGCCCACGGCGGGTATTGGCAACTCGATTAACGCAATCGCCTCGCTGGGGGTGCCCTATGCGATACCGCTACCCATGATAATTGGGCGGCGTGGGGGCCTGGGTGAGATCAACCCCACCCAGACGACCCTGGGGCGCGCCTTGCCGAAAATCTTGGAATCGATGGGGATACTCACCATCGAGATAGAAAGCGCGGATGACCTGCAGAGTCGCGTCTACGGCGGTCTCCAAAGCGCATTTCGGTGCGAGGAGCCTGTCGCGTTTCTCGTTTCGTTTCAGTTGGCAGGCTGGAAGCAATGACCCCGACCGGTCCAGTGGCGCCGCTGTAGGCCCTGGGGGGCGGCGTTACGGGGAATGCGGGTGCCAGCCGATCGGCCGGCCCAGCGTCACCCGAGACGAGCCACCGTTGTCTTCGGTCGTATCAGCCCCGTCGACGATCGGGGCGTGGCTCTCGAGGCGTCGCGGCTTCGCTATGTCGGCTATTGGGCATCGGCCGCGTCCAGAAAGCGCTTCTTGATCGCTTCAGGGCGCTCGCGCAGGACTCGTCCGGCGACGTCTTCTTTGCGTCCCTGCACATTCGCGACGAGAAACCACGGCCCGGGGTCCCGAAGGCAGCTACGGAATCCTTGACGAAAGTCGTCCAGAGTGTCGGCGACTGCGCATTGTTCCAGCCCGGCACCGCGTGCCAGCGTGCATAAGTCGGTGCGACCTGCGGCGTGCGAAGCCTGGCCGCCCGTGGCCTCGTACGAGGCGTTATTCCAAACTACATGGACCAGGTTCGTCGGCCAGTGTGCCGCTGTCGTCGTGAGGGCGCCGGCGTTCATGAGCACGGCCCCATCTCCGTCAAAGATCACGACCCGCCGATCCGGGCGTGCGAGAGCGAGGCCCAACCCGACGGAGCAAGCCATTCCCATCGAGTTGAGAAGGTAAAAGTTTCGATCCCGGTGAGCGAGGGCCCTCACGTAGGACGACACCATCGGCGTCGAGCACACGACGAGCTCGTCGGTGAGGAGTTCTGCGGCAATCCGGGTTGCCTCGACTCGATCCATCCAGGGCATGAATTGCAGGACCCTCAGATGCGGAGAAAATAGATGTCACGGATCGAGCTGTCCCAATCCGATTTTGTGATTTCGAGCAGTTGAAATCCCGCCCTTTCGAAGAGAGAGCACCACCCTTCGATGCTTAGGGGCTGCCCCTGCGCAGTCAGGGGGCCGTGCATGATGTGATCGACCGCGAGACGTCGGGTTCGTTCAAAGATCGGCCGGGCTCGATAGTCATCGTCAGAGCAGTGGCGGAGTTCGCCGATCACGAAGAGCTTGCCCGGCGCGTGCTCCTTGAATGTGCGCAGGATCCGGAGGACCTCGTCTTCGCCGTCGCGGAGGAGTTCGTGCAGCGCTCCCTGGAGAACGAACGCGTCTACGTCGCGGAAGCTCGAGGACGTCAAAAACTCCTCGGGTCGCATGAGATCGCCGACGTGGAAGCTCATGCGCCCCGCGGAGCCCTCCTCTTCGGCGAATCTCCGCGCGGCAGCGAGCGCGTCCTCGGAGTAGTCCATGCAAACCCCGGTTACGGCCGAGTCGAGTTTGCAAAGGACCCTGAGCTGCGGTGCGGTTCCACACGCGAGCTCAGCCACGTTTCGAGCTCCGAGCTCCAGCATGCGCCGTGCGGTCGGTTCCGCGTCCTGATGCGAGGCGCTAAACCAAGTTCCCTCGGCGGTGGCGCCCCCATCGCGTTCGTAGTCGCGCCCATACACCTGTTCGTTGCGCAGGGCCGGCAGAAGGGCGTTGAGGCTGGAGCCATAGGCCCCGACCCAAATCTTGAGAAGCCCTCGGAAGCCCGGTGCCAGAAGCCATTCGCCATCTGGCCCGAGCGCGAACGCGTCCCCCACTTTCTCCATCGTGGAGTCCGCCAGGCTCAAATAAGTGAGCGCCTGGCGGAGGATCCCGGCGTTGACCTGGCATTGGTCTGCCAGCTCCTGCACCGTCTTGGGTTCCTGAGCCTTCGCAAGCTCGTCGAGGACGCCGGCCTCCATCAGCGCGTGATACATCAACGCGCGAAAATAGCCGTTTCGGAGGCTTTCGCGCCACTTTACAAAGTCGTCGCCGAGCCAAGCTCGTTCTTCTGGCCTCATATCTACGGCGCCCTCTTGCTCTTGATGTCCGGGCTCTCCCGAATGGCGCGTCCGTTCCACGCAGACCCGCGGATGGATGAGCTCTTTTTTCGCATCTTCTCAGTAGACAGCCCAAGTGTCAACAGAGATACAATCATGCATTGGGGATCGAGAAGTAGAGCATGGCGACGGATAGTTGCTCGTTGCGAGGTCTGCAGCAGGAAAGGACGAGGCAGGGGGCTCCGTCACCGACCAGAATATCGGGCCCTGCTATGCAACGGCACCGCGGCGCACCGGGCAGCCACATCCGGCCTCTGCCTCGACCGCTACCGAGAGCCCTCGACGCAGTGGCCGAAACGGCGACCGAAGACGATCTGCACAGAGATGCACAGGACCTTCGACATCCAGACGTGGCGAGCCGATTTAAGAGCTCGGCGGGAGACGTTAGGACCTCGTTTGGAGGCAATGCCACAGCGGCCAGCTGCGCATTCCGCACGCAGCCGGCATGGTTTTTCCAAAACGTGGCAAGTCCTTGACACGGTCCGGGGCTCAAGCCATACTCGCAGCCCGAGGACTTGCGCGACCGCCTGTTGTTATTGGGCGAGCGGACCAATGTGCTCGTGAGCTCGCGCCCGAGATTCGGGGTGCGATGGAGCTTGTTTTGAGGCCACGAGGTGGTGGGGGCCGCGTCATCGGCACCTCCGGCCATATTCCTAGAGGTTGGCCATTCCGAAACGGTGAACGAGCTCGCTGGGGCGGCCCGCGACGGCGCCCCGAGCAAGTCGACCAACCCTGTCGCCTAAGCTGGATGATTGCATGCGTCTACCTGTCATCTTCCCCGTCTTTGTCCTCCTTCTCGCAACGACGGCTTGCGGTGTAGAGCCGCAGGCGGCCTGTAC
The DNA here is from genome assembly GCA_007133195.1 of Nannocystineae bacterium. Taxonomy (GTDB): domain Bacteria; phylum Myxococcota_A; class Polyangia; order Haliangiales; family Haliangiaceae; genus SLNH01. Next base: position 24,944 of record SLNH01000091.1, read on the forward strand.
GGCGGAGGATGAGCCCGAGGCCGTTTGTGACGAGTCAGGGTACTTCCCTCTGTGCGAGGAGCCGGAGGCGAACGAGGCCGTGGAAGAGGCCGCGGGGCTGTTTTGCAGTTGGAATCCCGAGGACGAGCCCGGCCGGGAATACATAGGCCCTGAGCTCGAAAGGGGGGAGTGCACAGACGAGGGCGAACTGGCCACCTGCCCGAACGGCGAGCCTCCGACGTGCTACTATCTCCCCAATTGTGACGAAGGTGATATCTGATACGCAGGCCCGCGTAGCGAGCCCGTATGCAGCGAGCCCGTATGCCGCGAACGCGACGCCCTGATCCGTTTGACGGCCCGTCCCCGCGTCTCGCGGCGTTGCTCATTGGTCATGCGTGGTCGATCCGCGACCTCTTCTCGCGCTGGGCGGCGCGCGGTGTCCCTCGTCCGGCCGAGTCGTTACGGCACAACGGCTGCACCAGATCCGAGCGCGTCGGGAGCCCAGCCAATGTCGGTTGGGGATTTCGCTCGCTCGCGCGAGGTAGGTCCTCGCGGCCGAGGTATCAGCGGTGCCGAGCCGGGGCTTATGCCGCCGCGATGGCCGGGTTCCTATGGTGGAGTCTCGATGCGCGAGACGCAGCGGCGGAGGTTACGTGCTTCCCGGGCCCCGAGGAGGCCGCCGTCGAAGAGGGCGATCTCCCTGGAGCTCTGAGCTTCGACCGGATTCGGCCCGGGGACCTCCCTCAATCGTCCGTACGCGCTGTGACCCAGGACGAGCAGGGATTTGTTTGGATAGGGACAGAGGACGGGGTCGCCCGGTACGACGGGCACAACATGCGGGTATTCCGGCCAGGCGAAGGGGATCCTGAGCGGCTCCTCGGCGGTTGGGTCAATGACGTGGAGGCGCACCCGGATGGGACAGTATGGGTTGCCACGTCAGAGGGCGTGAGTGTCTACGATCCTCAACGGGACGCCTTTACCCAATTACACCCCGACGAGGACGACCCCGACCGAGGCGTGGGCGTTAACGAGATCTCGATCCAGGAGGAAGGGGATGTCTGGCTCGCGCGAGCCGCCCCGGGCGTAGGGGTCGTGGACCCGGAGACCCTCGAAGTGGTGACCGTGGCCGCTGACACGGGCAGCGAGTTTACGACGCTCACGCAGGATGGGGAGAACCGGCTTTGGCTCGGCACCGACATCGGCTTGATGGTCCTCGACATGGAAACCGATGAGGTCGAGGAATTCTCCGCCGGGGAGGACTACGAGGTTCTCGATTGGTCCAGCATAAGCGCGCTCAAAAGCGACTCTATGGGCAATATCTGGGTTGGCACGGAAGGGGATGGCGCCTTCGTCATCGACGAGGGCAGCCAGCGCGTCACCCGGCATTACGGCGCTGAGATGACCGAGGGGCAGTTCCTGGTGGATGCACACGTGACGGCGATCCTGGAGGATTCGCAATCCGGGATTTGGCTTGGCACCTACAATGGGGGATTGGCCCATATCTCGGGCCTGGAAGATATCGAATGGTACCAGCACGACCGCGCGCATCCCGACAGCTTGCCATCGCAATCGATTCGCTCGCTGTACGAGGACCGGGGTGGCGTCATCTGGATCGGCCTGGAGGGGGCCGGAGTCGCGCTGACGACCGAGCTGCGCAAGAACTTCGCCCGTTACCGCACCGCCGTGACCACGTTGGCCTTGCAAGAGATGCGGGACGGGACGTATTGGGCCGGCACGGTCGCGGGCGGTGTCTACCACATCGATCCCGCGACGGGTACAGAACGCTTGTTTCGCACGATCGGGCCCGAAGATCAGCCGGAGTCGATTGATCTCCGCCAGGAGGAAGTTCTGGCGTTCGGTGAGACGCGTGATGCGTTTTGGATCGGAACGGCGCGGGCCGGCGCGATCCGCTGCGATGCTGAGACGGGCGAGATGGCGTGGTTTCACAGCGGCGACTACCCGGACCTCGCGAGCGATTGGATCTTCGATTTCTGGGAGGACGATGAGGGGCGCCTCTGGCTCGCGACATGGGGCGGTGGTCTCGCCATCTACGATCCCGCTAGCGATTCCTTTAGCTCCTTTACCTCGAGGAACCTGCCCGGGCTAACTTCCGATCACTTGTACCGGCTTTACCCCGATCCCATCGAAACTCATCTCGTCTGGTTGGCCACAGCCAATGGAGGGCTATGCGGCCTCAACCAGCAGACAGATTCTGTTAACTGTATTCAGAGTAATGGCGACGGCACGGGGCTGAGCGGCGATAATATCTCCTCGGTGCATCGGGCCGAAGATGGCGCGATGTGGGTCGCAACCCATGGGTCGGGGTTAAACCGGCTCGATTTAGAGACAGAAGAGGCGGAACATTGGCGTGCTGATGACTCCATCCTCACCACCGATACGCTCTACGACATTTTGCCGGACGACGAAGGCCGTCTGTGGGTGAGCACGAATGACGGTCTGTACCACGTGGATCCGGACGAGGGCCCTGTCGTGCGGTACGGCGTCGAAGACGGACTTCAAGCAGATGAGTTCGGACTGGGCGCGTCCTACCGCACAAACGACGGGAGACTGCTCATGGGCGGCGTCGAGGGCTTTAACGTCTTCGAGCCCGGCGCCATCCGGCCGGATGACTATGAGCCGAACGTCGTGGTCACGGATTTCCGCTCACTCGGAGACGAAATCCCCCTAGATGGGCCCATTTGGACCGACCCGACTTTACAGGTAAACCACACATCCTCGTTTGAGTTCGAATTCGCCGCGCTGTCTTTCGACGCGCCGGAGTCGCACAAGTACGCCTACAAGCTCGAGGGCTTCGACACGGACTGGATCGAGGACCGGCGCTTCGCCCGCTATGCGCGACTGGGTGGGGGGGAATACACGCTCCGGGTACGAGCCGCGAACAGGCACGGGGTTTGGTCTGACGATGAGGTTCAGCTGAGCGTTCATGTGTCGCCAGCGCCGTGGAGGACGTGGTGGGCGTACTCCCTCTACGGCCTCGTGTTTGCGGGCGCGGCGGTCGGCTACCGTCACCTCCATCACCGCAGGCTCGTGCGCATAGAGGAGCGAAATCGGCTTAACGACGTGGAGCGCGAGCTGGAACTAACCGGCGCGGTCCAGCACGGGTTCCTGCCCACGCGAAACCAGATCGAGACCGACCGCGTAAACGTCTTCAGCTTCTACCGGGCCGCAGACGCGTGCGGCGGCGACTGGTGGTGGTATGACCAGCCCAGTCCGGGCAGACACGTCATTCTGGTCGGGGACGTCACTGGCCACGGTGCCGGGCCCGCGATGGTGACTGCGGCCGTGGCGACCGCGTTCAGAGTGCAGAGCGAACTGCGCGACGCGCCGGTACAGGACAATCTCGAGATTCTCAATCGCGAGGTGATCGCGGCCGGGCAGGGCAAATACCACATGACCCTGGCAGCGCTCGAGCTCGACGATGCGACAGGCGCGTACACGTTTTACAGCGCAGGGAGCACGCCCATCTTGCTCCTACAGTCAGGCGGCGTGCGGTCGGTGCCGTGCAGAGGGACGCCTCTCGGTACACCTGACTTCGTCGTCGGCCGTGTGGACGGTTCGCTCGAACCGGGAGCTCGGTTGCTTCTTTACACGGACGGCATCCCGGAGGTGCCCCTTGAGAATGATAGACTCTTGGGCATACGGCGGTTCGCGCGGATGTTCGAGCAGACGAAAGAGCAGCGCTTGGAAGACGCCGCGCGCACGATCGTGGACTCCGCCGACCGTCTGCGCGGTGAGCGCACGCAGGATGACGACTGGACACTCGTCTTCATCGAATGGAGCTAAGGCCGACGAGCGGGGCGCGAGCCGCGACCGCGAGCGAACGACGGTGAGCCGTCTCCGTAAGCTGGGCCTTTGGCCGCCCTACCACCACGTCAGGAGCAACGAGGGAGCTGAAAAATGAAGTCGAAATCTAACCCGGTCCGGCTCGTAGGGCTGAAAAGCGCGCTCTCAGCAGGTGCGCTCCTCGTGCTGCTTATGGCGACCGGAGGAACGGGCCACGCCGGCGCCTGGGTTCCGTTTCAGGGCGACCTCTCGCTCGGGCTAAACTACCAGTACGACCAGTCCTCGGGACTCTACTACGATGGGGAGCTGCAGTCGGATACCGCGGATACCCGGGTCCAGCGGCTGGCCCTGTCGGCAGAGTATGTCCCGATCTCGAATCTCGCCGTTCGCGCGAACGTGCCTCTAATGCTCGTCCAGTATCACGGGGAAGGGGGTGGGGCTTTGCTGCAGCACGGGGCGTGGGACGACAGGAATACACACGCGACGATGCAGGACCTACGGCTCGACGCTCGCTACCAGGTGCTCGAGCAGCCGATATTCGCGCTCTCGCCGCTTGTGGGCGTATCGATTCCGATGTCCGACTACGAAACAATAGGCTTCACGGCGGCTGGACGCGGGGTCCGAAAGCTTCATCTGGGTCTAAGCGCCGCGCGCACGTTGGATCCGTATGTCCCGAACCTCTACCTCCACGCTTCGTACGAGTTCTCACTTGCCGAGTCTGTCGACCTCAGTGAGGAGACAGCAGAGTTTAGTCAGCACCATAGCAACTACGACGTGCAGCTCGGTTATTTCGTCTTGCCGGAGCTAAATCTCTTCGGGAGGCTGCAGGGAGCTCATCACCACGATGGAATCTCGTATGTCGATTGGGGTGATCACTCCAGTGACTTGAAGAATTTTCACGATCCGATTCTACAAGAACGGACGCTCCTTTGGGGCGTGGGCGCTGGCTACCGCCTCACGAACAGCGTGAGCACGACGGCTTCGTATTCTCGGTTTATTACCGGGGACAACACGCGCAACGCGCAAATCTTTGCGCTCGGGATCTCATGGCGACACCCCGTGGGTCCCTTCGACGACGACTTCTAGACGGGCCGAGCTGGCCCAGCCGTGGAGGATGCCATGTTCAGGGGACTGGACCATATTGAGCTAATCGTGAGGGATGTTGAGGCTACGACAGACTTCTACCAGCGGCTGGGATTCGAGTTCGTGCGCGAGACAGACCACCACGAGCGATCACGCGAGCTCCGGCTGCCCCCGCCGTCGCCCCTGGTGGTGGAAATGCACGAGCCCGAGATGGAAGAAAACATTGGGATTAACCACGTCGCCTACCGTGTCTCGAATATGGATGCTGCGGTGGAGGCGCTCCAGGCAGCCGGCGCGAAGTTGGAGAAGGCGCCCGTCGTGGCGAAGCACACCGGGCGAAAACTCGCGAACTTTCGCGATGCGGAGGGCTGGCGGTTACAGATTGTGATGGCGAGCGAGGAGGAGGTGGAGCGAAACGCGAGGGAGGCGACGAGTGCTGGACCGGCCCTCTGGCTCGATCATATTGATATGTATGTTCCCGACCTTGACTCCTCGGTGGAGTTTTATAAGCGCGCGGGCGTGCGAGAACTTCGGGAACTCGAAGGAGGGGAGGTCCGCGCGGTGGAACTCGAGCTGAACGACGATCCGGCTAGTACCATCGAGCTGAAACAAGTCGGCGGAAAGCACGTCATTGGAATCAACCATCTCGGTTTCGCCGTGGAGAACCTTGACGCGGCGGTAGCCTCGCTACGTGAAGCGGGATACCGATCGGATTATGAGCCTCGGGTCGCTAAGGCCACGCAGCGGTATCTCTGTACCTTCCGAGATCCAGACGGTTGGCGCGTGCAGCTCACCGAGGTGGAGAAGGCGAAGTAGAACCTCGACCCGGGCGCGATGATTCGAGCGGGCTAGGCTTACGGGGCGGCGCGGAGCACCGGAACGGACCCGGCGGTGCCCTCGTCGGCGCCGCGCTTCATGTAGCCGCTACACGCCACGGCCCGCGGCGACGTCGAGGCAGATCCCCGTAATGGCCTGCGCCTCGCGAGAGGCGAGGAAGACCGCGCCCGCGGCGACTTCGTCGACCGTAACGAGGCGTCCCATTGGAATGCTGTTCAAGAACGCCTGCTTGACGGCATCTGGGTTGGTCCCTTGATGGTCAGCGATCTTTGCGCGGGCTTGCTCATTCTGCTCGGTGTCGACCAGGCCTACGCATAGGGCGTTGACCGTCACCCCAGCCTTCGCAGTCTCCAAGGCGAGGCACTTGGTGAGCCCGATGATGGCGTGCTCGGACGCGGCGTAGACGCTGAAATTCGGCGCTCCGAACCTTCCGACAGTCGTCGAGGCTACGTTGATGATGCGGCCGAACTGGCCGTGCAGCATGGAGGGCAAAAACTTGTGAGTGACGGTCGCCGTGCCGTGGACGTTCACGGCAAAGACGCCGTGCCAGTCGTCCGCGGAAGTCTCGAGGAAAGGCCCCCAATGGAATCGCCCGGCGTTGTTGACGAGCGTCTCGATGCCGCCCAGGCGCGCGGTTGCCTCGCGGTAGAGGCGATCAACGTCGTCTGGAGAAGCGATGTCGCCTGGTACGGGATGGGCTTCCCCGCCGGTTTCGCGCTCGATTTCACTCGCGACGGCTTCGATATCGGAGGCGCGGCGCGCGTTTACGACGACGCGGGCGCCGGCGGCGGCAAAGGCGAGGGCAATAGCGCGGCCGATGCCGCGACCCGCCCCCGTGATCACGACGCGTCGTCCGTGGAGGGACGTGGAGGCGTTGGGCGAGGGGATAGTCACGTAGCGCGCATTCCACTCATGCGGCTAAAGTGGCGCAGCATGGCGCTCAAATCGCCGTCGTAGAGGAGGTGGAATCCGCGGCTTTGCAGGCGCTCGCGGAGAAATGCAGCGTGCTCCTGGCCGCTCAAGTCGCCGCGCGGCCAAACAGGTCCCAACAGGGCTTTGTTCTTCTCCTTTGCCTTGGCCGCCACCAGGTCGATCGCCTCCATGGTCTCCTTATTGGCGTACATGTGCTCGGGCGCATCACACCCCAGCGATAGCGAAAGATCGTAAGGGCCGATATCGAGGATGCCGCCCTCGTCGACGCTCAGGATGTCGTCGATATTGTCGACGGCCTCTCGCTCCTCGATGCTAGGGATGATCATATTATAGCGCCTCGTCGCTTCGATGACCTTGCGGAGCGGCGTCGTCCCATAGCCCACAAAGCGACCGACGGGGCAGATGCCGCGCAGACCCTCGGGCGCGAAGCGCGAGGCGTCGATCATCCGCTGATACTCCTCGCCGGTGGTAATGTGCGGAGCGAGGACGAACTGTGCGCCCGTGGTGAACGCGTCTACGGCGAGGTTCGGATCGTTTCTCCGCAACTTGATGATGCTTGCGAGGCCCGCACCATCGGCCGTGCGCACGAGATCTTCGAGCCGGCTGGGATCGACCTGCTCGACCTCCGTTCCGAGTATGACGTAATCGAGGTTGGCAAGGCCGGCCAATTCCACCGCCTGGGCGCTCATGGTGCTGCAGTGCATCCCCATGAGGAGCTGCCCGCGGCTCGCCCTTGTCAAAAGGGAATCCGCCAGATCGGGGCGAAACATAACTCGAGATTAGCCTCGGCCCGGGGACCGTGTCTAGGCCTGGTGAGCTCACGACGCGGTAATAGGCCGAGCCCCGGTCCGGAGTGTGGGCGCAAAGAGGAGAGCTCGCGCCTCCATGAGCGAGGAACGAGCGCGGAAGCGCGAACCGGCGAGCCGGTTCAACCCATGCGCTGTCCCGTCCCCTTCACGACGTATTTCGTAATCGTGAGGGCTTCCGGGCCCATCGGGCCGTACGCGTGGAGCCTCGTGGTCGAGGTCCCGAGCTCCGGCCCGAGTCCGAACTCCGGGAGGTTCGACAGCCTGGTCGAGGCATTATGAAACACGGTGGAGGAGTTGACTCGGTTTAGGAACTCCTGCGCAATCTGCTCATCCCGAGCGACGATCGTCTCCGTATGGTCGGTCCCGTAGCGTTCGATGTGAGAGATCGTGTGCTCGAGGCCATCGACAAGGCCGACAGTGACGGCGAGATCGAGGTATTCGGTGTGCCAGTCCTCCTCCGTCGCCGTCGCGACGACATCACCGAGGAGAGCGCGCGCCCCCGCGTCACATCGCATTTCGACGCCGGCGCGTTGAAGCCGCTCGTGCAGCTGCGGAAGAAATTCGGCAGCGATAGCGTTGTCAATGAGGACGGTCTCTACCGCGTTACAGACGTCGGGGCGAGCCTTGGCGTCTTCGATGATGTCGAGGGCGAGTTCCAGATCGGCGCTCTCATGCACATAAACGTGGCAAACGCCTTTGTAGTGGTTGAGAACGGGGATTCCGCGCGAGTGCTCGCTCACGAAGTCCATAAGGCCCGTTCCACCACGAGGGATCACGAGACTGATTTCATCTCGTTGTAAGAGGTACTCGATGCTGCGCTTATCGGTCGTATCCAAGAGGGTAACGGCCTCTCTGGGCAACTCCACCTTCTCCAAGGCGTCGCCGACGATCGACGCGAGCGCGCGGTTCGACCGGATCGCTTCGGACCCTCCCCGGAGGATCACGCCGTTGGCGCTGCGTATCGCGCAGGCCGCGATATCGACCGTGACGTTAGGACGGGACTCATAAACCATGAGGAAGAGCCCGATGGGCATCCGCTGCCAAGCGACCTCCATCCCGTTTGGCGCCTCACGCGTCCGCTCGGTGGTGCCGATGAGGTCGGGGAGCTCAGCGACCGCGTCAAGATTGTTGAGGACCCGCTCGATCCGTTTGTCGTCGAACACAAGGCGGCTGATCATGGGCGCGGGCAGGTCGTTCGCCTTCGCCGCCTCCACATCGCGCGCGTTTTCCTCCTTAACCATGTCTGCCGAGGCTCGAAGGCCCTCAGCGACCGCCCGAATCGCTCGCGTTCGCACGGAAGCGTCGGCTGCAGCCATCGCGCGAGAGCCAGCGTGGGCGCCTCGAACGGTCCGATCCACTAATTCGGATAGTTCGTCCATAGTCACTCCACTCTAGCAGCTTAGCGTGGCAAGATAACGCTCACTTTGTCAAGGTGGAGGAGCCGTTCATCGGACACTTCCTCAGCTCTAGGTTCCTAGACGCACTCGGTTTGGTCGTGCGACGTAAAGACACGGGAGAGGTATCACGCCGGGAACCACCCGGCTGTAGCATGGATGGTCTCCGAGCCCGGCGGAACCCAGTGCCCGGTCGAGTCGCGCCGCTCGCACTGCACAGCGCTGCCTCGATCAGCGATTGCGAACGGGGCCGGTCGCAGCAGGATGCGAAGTCGCCGTGGAGGCCCGGCGGTGCCGGTCGCATCCGCTGGCGCGAAAGCCGCCCAAGGGCGCGCGTCTCCTCGAAGTCGGAAAGGACCCGCAGGAATGGGAAGCAAGGATATCGTCGATCTTTGTAAGCGCCACACCGTGTATGCGTGGACCGCAGGATCAAGCGTGTCACCCCTGCCTATCGAGCGCGCGGAGGGCGTGTACGTCTGGACGGCCGACGGGGACAAGCTCCTCGATTTGGCTAGTCAATCGATCAGCGTCAATATCGGCCACGGTCATCCGGCCGTGCGGGCGGCCATGAAAGAGGCAGCCGATGACTTGATCTACGCGGCACCGAGCGCGGCGACCCGCGCGAGGGCGGAGCTGGGTCAACTGCTCGCCGAGATGACGCCCAAATCCTTCAATAAGTTTTTCTTCACGCTCGGGGGCGCCGAGGCGAACGAAAACGCCATCAAGATGGCTCAGCAATTTACCGGACGGCCGAAGATTATTGGTCGTTATCACTCGTACCACGGCGCGACGGCCGCCACAGCCGCCCTCGGCGGCGATCCTCGTCGTCGCTACAGCCCGGACGTGCCGGGCTTCCTCCACGTTCCGGACAGCGAGTCCGGCGTTGGCAGCTTCGGTGAGAGCGACGCAGAGAAGATCCAAAACTACCTAAACTATATCGAAAACGTCATTCGCTTGGAGGGGCCCGATCAGATCGCGGCGATGTTTATCGAGTCCATCCCGGGTACGAATGGCGTCCTGATCCCGCCGGCCGGCTTGCTCTCCGGGCTGGCCTCCCTTCTCGAGCGCTACGAGATTCTCCTCGTTTGTGACGAAGTGCTCACGGGCTTTGGTCGGACTGGTGAGCTCTTCGCGTTCGAGCACGAAGGGATCGAGCCCGACCTGGTAACCATGGCGAAAGGGCTGTCCAGTTCCTATGTACCCTTAGGTGCGGTCGCGGTGTCGGACCCAATCGCGAGCTATTTCGATGAGCACGTGTTCGGCGGGGGGCTGACCTACAATTCGCATCCCTTTCTCCTGAACGTCGCGGCGGCGACGCTCCGGGTGCTCCGCGAGGAGGGGTTGGTCGAAAACGCCGCTGCGCTGGGAGGGTACCTGTCCTCGCGCCTCGAGGCGCTCTCGGCGCGGCACCCGTGCGTTGTCGGCTTTCGGTCGCGCGGGCTCCTTGGCGCGCTCGAGCTGGACACGAGCATCGCGAACAGCCTATGGCAGAATCCGAACAGGCCCCTCACCGATCACGCGAAGGTCCTGGTCAAGGGACTGCGGGCCCGTGGGGTGTACGCCATGATTCGGTTTAATATCCTCTTTGTATGTCCGCCGCTTTGTATTACGGAGGATGAGCTCGGCCTCGGCCTGGACGCCATCGACGCAGAGCTCTACGAGATGGATAAGCTGCTCGGGTGAGAGTCGTAATTCTCGAAGGAAGCTGCGCCATCTGCGTCTCGGAATCGGTGGACGACGGGCGCTTCGCCGCGCTGGCGCAGCCTCTCATCGTCTTCCGCCACGCCTTTCGAAAGTTGTGATTATGGATCGCATAGCGAGCGATAGGATGAAGGTCGCGGTGATCGGCGCCGGGGGGCTCGGCGGTTTTCTCGGGGGATTGCTGGCGCGTGCAGGGCACGAGGTGACCTTTGTAGCGCGAGGTGAACATTTGCGGCGAATCCAGACCGACGGGCTTCGCGTCGAGTGGGAGCCCGGCGAAAGCTTTACCGTGACCGGGCCGGCGGTGGACGCTACGTCCCGAGTCGGCGAGGTGGATGTCGTCCTCGTTTGCACCAAGACCTATGACAACGATGTGGTTATTCCCCAACTCGGGGCGCTGTTGGGCGAACAGACGGCTGTCCTAAGCTTGCAAAATGGTCTCACGAGTGGGCCGGAGCTGAGCCGTGCTTACGGCAGCGAGCGTGTCCTCCTGGCGCCGTCGATCTGCGAGGCCTTTGTGCAGGAGCCCGGCGTGATCGTGGAGCGACTCCCCGAGCCGTTCGTCGTGTTGGGCGAGTACGGCGGAGGGATATCGCGCCGTGTCGAGCGGCTGGTGGCGGAGCTGAGCCGCGCGGGGTGGTACGTGGAGGCGAGTGGCGAGATTCACTCGGAGGTGTGGTTCAAGACCATGATCATGTGTGCCAGCGGCGCCGTCATGGCGGCGACCAGGAGTCCGCTGAACGAAGTCCTCGCTCATTCGGAAACTCGAGCTTTGTATCATCGCGTTATGGAAGAGGTGGCCGAGGTCGCTTCTGCCAAGGGGATCGAGCTTGCTCGTTCCGGAGCGATACCGAGGCGGCTCGGGATCGAGGAACGGGGCCCTATTCCCGAGGCGATCCTCCGGCTTTGGGATACGAACCTCCCCGAGAACGTCAAGTCGTCCACGCTCAGGGACGTCGAGGCCGGGCGCCCGCTGGAAATCGGTGCCATGAACGGCGCGGTCTCTCGGTTTGCCCGCGAGGTGGGCGTGAGGGCCGACGCAAACGACATCCTGTACGCTTGCCTAAAGCCGCTCCACGAGCGCGCCCTCGCGGCTCGCGCGGCGTGAGCGCTACAGCTGACCTCAGGCCGCGTGAGCCCCTGTCGTCAGGCACTCGCTGCCCTAAACGCCGATCGGTTTGAGCCGGTTGCCTTATGGCGAATATGCGGCGACTTCTTGCGTTGCTCCTAGGGGGTGGGTTCCAACCCACTCCCTCGTCGCGCCTTGGATCGTTTGCACCTTCTCGTCTTTGCTCGGTCGTCAAGCCGGTGGTGGTTCTAGGGACTCTCGAACCGCCCTGGCCCCTGACTTAGCTCCGCCGTTAGCCTGTCGAGGGCCGCCGCCTCGGCCAATTCTCGGATCTGCGGTCCGACGAGATCTGGCTCCACCTGCGCGATGCGGTCTACGACCTCGGGGGCGAAGGCCGCCTCCAGGGGAAGGACCCCGTGCGTGATCTTGAGCGCGAGGATCTGGAGCTCCGGTTCCTCGCGCGTCCGGCGCCTCAAGGACTGCAGGTACGGGCGCACGAGGTCAAACGGCCGCTCGCGGTGGAGAGATGAGCTGGGCAACCAGGTCAACTCGGCGCAGATATTCCACAGCCAGAGGCGCCGGTATGCGCGGGCCAAGGATTCGTGGATACGGCGCCCCAAGCCGTCCAGAGGAGAGCTGCTTTCGGAGAGCCCGCGAACGAGCTCGTCGCGGACAGTCACACCCGCCTGGCAGGCGAGAGCCATTCCCTGGGCGTACATGGGGTTCGCGTGGAAGAACGCATCGCCGACGACGGCGTAGCGATCGGGGAACCGAGGCATGGCTTCGTAGTGGAACCATCGGTTCGCATTGTTCCGGTAGGAGACCACCTTGGAGAGCGCGTTGGCCCGTCCGACGTGCTCGTAGAGCCCCGCGTACGGGAGAGCCCGGAGGAAGTCCATGAAGCCCTCGGCGCTCTTGGGCGGGTGAAGCGGAGAGATTCCGTCGACCGACACTCTCCAAATCCCATGTTCGATGCGGGTGAGGGCGGCCTGCCGGGGATTCTCGGGGGTGGGGCGCGTCATCAGGGCGGCCCACTCCCCCCCGTCGTCGGTGGGGGGAGTGAACGTTTGCGTTGCTGAACCGGCCTGAATATCGACGACGTCCACGGCGGGCTCGGGGAAACCCAAGGCCGCAAGCCACCTCGGGGTGCGGGACGTGCGTCCGGTCGCGTCGATGACGAACGAGGCGGACACACGCCCCTGGCGCTCCTCCGCCGATGACGTGGCCACGCCGACCACGCGCGCACCCGCGTCGTCTGTGATCAAGCTCCGCACCCGGTGTTCGGGGACGAGCTCCACGTTCGAGATCGCCCGCACGCGCCGTCGGATCGCCCACTCCAGGAGCTTGCGGGTGCACAATCGGCTGCGCAGGCCGGATTCCGGACGCGGTGCGAAGCCATCTGCATATACGATGAAGTCGCGGGTCCAGTCGAAGGCCGGTGCGCGGGCCTCATCGAGGTCATCCTCCAGATCGGGGAATAGCTCGAGGAGGATCGAGAACCCGGAGGCCGGGAGAATGTGGGTGTGCGGGCCTTGGGGGGTGCCCTTGCGATGATCGGGCGCATCGGGAAGCTCATCCCGATCGAGCAATGTCACCTTTTCGAAATGGTCAGCCAGAACGCGAGCCGTGACGAGGCCGGCGAATCCCCCGCCGAGGACGAGCCCGTGGTCAAGGCGGTCTGGATCTCTTGCGGACATGGGGCGTATCCTTCGTCTCCTCCCGATGCGCGCTGCGAGCTCCGCGGGTTAGAGGCAACCGTCACGAGCCCCGAGGCCTAGCGCGGCCGCAACCGACGAGGGAGGAATCGCTCTTGGCGGGCGCCGGGATCGTGTTAGAGCGGCTCGGCCTCGGCCCCGAGGATCCAATCCGCGATTTTCCCCACGGCCTCGAGTTGAGAAACGGCCTCCACAAACGCATCGCTGTCTTTGGGGCCGCCGTCCGGGGCGCGCAGCTTCACACTCCTTATCGTCGTCATGCGCGGAAATCCCGTTGCGCGTCGCGTAACGATCTCGTTATGTCCGGTCGTCGGATCCGGTTCATCCACAACGTTGAAGGCCAGGCCCAGCAGGCGGGCACCGGAGCCTCGCATGGCTCGCATCGCGAGGAGCGCAGAGGCGGCCCCCTGCATATGGTCACGGGCCATAAGGAGGACGGGCGCGTCGAGCGCCACGGCGAGATCGAGATAGTCGCGGTCCCAGGTTACGGGCGTGCACAAGCCGCCCATTGTCTCGACGAGGGCCACGTCATACCCTTCCGCGTACGTTTTGATCTGACTCAAAAGCGCCTCCCACTCGATCGAGACACCCTCGATTTCTGCGGCGAGGGGAGGAACCCCAAACGGAAGAAGCGAGATGAGCGCTCGGCGGGGCTCCGGCTGCCCCGTGGCCAACGCGAGGGCTTCACCATCCTCGCTACCCGGAGCGCCCGTGTCGCGCTCGGTCTCGACGGGCTTGATGCCCACGACCGACTTGCCGCGCCTTAAGAGTAAGCGACTGAGGCCCTTGGTCACCGAGGACTTGCCCAAGTTGATCGATGTGCCGCTGACGAGTACGAGTCGTGGTGGTGACAACGGAGGCCTTCTCCTGTAAGAAGTTTTGGCGCGCTTTCTATCTCGCGACTCATCGAATCTCATGTCAAGTCTTATCCCTCCATGGCTGGGCACGGAGGTCTCCGCGCGGCGCGGGCAAACTGAACCCGCGATCGGGGGAGCCGCCGCAGAGCGGGCCGCCGTGAGGCGCTCGCCAGTCAACCAGCGGCGCCGCTTCGTTCCGAGGCTTGGGGGCAAAAAGGCCATTGAAGGGGTGGTCCGGTAGGTGCGGGTCGCCCCCTGTAGGCAAGCGTTCTCGCGGCCGCCGATTGCCCCTTTGCGAAGAAATGCCCAGATGTGACAATAGAGCGGGCGCGGGAACGGCCCCGCGCGCCCGTTCGAAGCGGGGGCAGCTACATGACACGAATTCTCGAAACGACCATCCGCGACGGAAGCTATGAGATCGACTTTCAGTTTACTCGCCAGGATGTCGCCGTGCTCGCCGGCCTCCTCGATCTCGCGGGCTTTCGATACATTGAAGTCGGCCACGGAAATGGCTTGGGAGGTGAAGTTTTCGGCCAAGAAGGCGCCGCCTCAGACGAGGCGTACCTCAAGGCGGCTCGGCGCGCCGTAAGGCGTGCAGAGCTCGGGGCCCTCCTGGGCTTTACCAAGCGGCCGCGCGAACAGATTCTGGACAAAGTCCGCCTGGCCGCCGAGGAGGGGCTCGACTTTCTCCGCATGGGGTTCGTGCCGAGGCGGTCGGAGGAGCCCATGATCGTCGAGAGCATCGAGCTCGCGAAGCGGCTCGGGCTCACGGTCTCGGTGAACTTCATGCGCACGTATACCGCGCCGCCTGCCGAGATCGAGGCGCGCAGCCGGCAGGTTGCGGATCTCGGGGTCGATTGGATCTACATCGTCGATTCCGCAGGAGGCATGACGCCCGACCAGATCAAGGAATACGTCCAGGCGATCCGTCGGAGCGGCGTCAGCGCAGTTGGATTTCACGGCCACAACAACATTCAGCACGCGGTCGCCAACAGCCTCGCCGCCGTCGAGGCGGGAGCCTCGATGATCGACACATCTCTCCAAGGGCTCGGTCGAGCCACCGGCAATGCCCAGACCGAAGTGATCCTCGCGCTCTTTCAGACACGCTATGGCTCCGAAACGGAGATCGATCGCGAGCTCGTGCACAACATCGCGCGCGAGTGGGTTCGGCCGCGCGTCGAGGCCGGGTTCGAGCCAACCCACGTTCTCGCGGGCTCCTTGAACGTCCACTCCTCGAGCCTCCCCCAGATCGAGGCCAGCGCTCGTGACCACGAGATCTCGCCGGACACCCTGCTCGCCGCCGCGGGAGCCAGGGCGGCGAAGGCCGGTGCCCTGGACACGCGAGACCTCCCCGAAGACATCGTGCGGACGAGCTGCGAGGGGATCGAACGAGGGGGCGGGCCAGACGTTGATCCCCGCCAAATGGCGCACGAAGCCGCCCGCTACTCTCAGGGACCGCCTGCTGACGTCGAGGATATGCTGCAGCGCCTGAAGGTCTACGCGCTCAGGGATCGGGTCAAGACCGGGATCGCAGTCGTGCCAGCGAGCGGGTGGCCGTTTTCGGGGCTCGGTATTGTTCATCGCGTCGGGTGGGCGTTCGGTATCCTGCCGGTCTCCGACGCTTCGGAAGCCCCGCTTCGCGAGCTTCTGTCCTCCTCGTGGGCGGGCGAGGTGTTCGTCGCCGAGGAGGTGCTCTCGTCACCCGGCCTCCCCGAAGCGCAGGGGGCGGTGCACACGTACGGGTTCGACGCGGTGACCGCGGAGGCGGCGGTCGCGGGATTGGAGACGGTGCCCACGCTCGTGGCGGTCGCGAGCGCCGGGTTGCGCGAGGCGATCTTGGCTCGCCTATCCCCGCGCGCCGAGGTCACCGTCGCCGAGGTCCCGCGCGTTCCGCGAGGTCCCTACGGTCACGTCTTGCTCGAGGGGAGCCTCGTGAAGGGGGACGTCGCCGAGCTCGAGCAGGCGAGCGAGGGGGCGACGTTGACGCTCCTCGGCAGGGACGGCTTCCCAGGCTCCGCGACGGCGAAGCTATGCTCGCAGAGCGGCGGTGTTCGGCTCCCCGACATCGCGCCCCTGTTGGCCGCGCGCGCCGAAATGAGCCCGCGCGTTCGCGTCGAGTTCGGAGATCTGAACCGGGCCATCGAGGCCCTCGAAGCGCGCGATCCGGGCCTCGGCGTCGCGTGGAACGGGCACCTCATCGAGGCTGGTCGCGAGCTCGAAGTGGGCCCCGCGAACGCCGGCGGCGAGGCGGCATCCGGCTACGAAGCTGCCGTGGCCGCGCACGCCGTGCGCGTCGCGCGGCTGACCAACGCTTCGGCTCGCCGCCGCGGGTGAAAGGGAGCGGATGAGCGGACAAACCGATCGCGTGATTCCCGGGGTCGCCCTGTTCGCGACCTGCCTCGTCGATCTTTTCCGGCCGAGCGTCGGGTTCGCGGCGGCGCGCCTTCTGGAGAGGGCGGGGTTTACCGTCCACGTCCCCCCGCAGGCTTGCTGCGGCCAGCCGGCGTTCAACTCGGGCGATGAAGAGCGCGCCCGCGACGTTGCGCGCGCGTTCGTCGACACGTTTAGCCGGTACGAATACGTCGTGACACCGTCCGGCTCCTGCGCTTCGATGATCCGCTTCGATATGCCCCGCCTGTTCGACGGGGCGTCAGGGCCGGCCGCGCTTCGCGCTCTCGAGGTCGCGGAGAAGACGTGGGAGCTCACCGCGTTTTTGGTGGAATCCGGCGGGGCCGAGATCATAGACGCCGAAAACCGAGCCACGGTGACCTACCACGACGGGTGCTCTGGGCTGCGCAAGCTCTCGATTCGCGAGCAACCGCGCGAGCTTTTGCGAGCGGTACGCGGCTTGACGCTCGTCGAATACGAAGGCGCCGCGCAGTGCTGCGGTTTCGGCGGCACCTTCTGCGTGAAGTTCCCAGAGCTCTCCACGGAGATGTGTCATAAGCGCTGCGCCCAAATCGCCGAGTCCGCCGCCGACGAGCTGATCGGCGGTGAGATGGGCTGCTTGATGAACCTCTCCGGGGCGATGGCGAGGCAGGGGCAGCCGATAGGAGCGCGACACGTGGCCGAGGTGCTCGCAGGTATGACCGATACCCCTGCGCTGGGTCGGGGGAAGGGCTCGGTGTGAAGTCCACGACCGAGAGTTTCGGGAAGAACGCGCGCGACGCGCTCGCAGATCGTCGGCTCCAAAGGTCGCTGCCGGTGATTCACGAGTTCCGGCGGGATCACGAGCGCGCGACCGGGGCGCTGCCCGGGTACGCGGAGCTGAAGCGGATCGGCCGCCAGATCCGCGAGCACTCTCTGGCCAACGTGGCCACTCTGCTCACGGAGTTCGAGCAAACGGCAGAGGCGGCAGGAGCTCGGGTCCACTGGGCCGCCGACGCGGAGGAGGCTCGCCGGCACGTCCTGGACATCTGCGCCGCGAGGGATGCACGCCGCGTCGTCAAGGCGAAGTCGATGGTCACGGAGGAGGTCGGCCTTCGCGCGGCGCTGCAGGAGGCCGGATATCGGGTCTGGGAGACCGATATCGGCGAGTACGTCCTCCAGTTGGCCGACGAGCCGCCCGGCCACGTGGTCGCCCCCGCGCTCCACAAGGGCCTAGACGAGATCGATGAGCTCTTCGCGACTGCGCACGGCACCGCGTCCGAGGGCGGCCGGAGCGCCGAACAGCTCGTGGAGGAAGGGTCCGGCGTTCTTCGCGAGCAACACGCCGCCGCGGATGTGGGCATTACGGGGGCGAACTTCCTCGTCGCCGAGACGGGCAGCGTCGTGCTGCTTACGAACGAAGGGAACGCCGACCTGGCGACGTCGTTGCCCCGCTGCCACATCGTGGTCGCCACCTTGGAGAAGGTGGTGAGAGGGCTCGAGGACGCGAGCCTGCTGTGGCGACTGCTGAGCCGCGCCGCGGGACAAGAGGTCACGACGTTTACGAGCGTGCTGACCGGCCCCGGCGAGCGCGGAGAGAGCGGCGGGCCGGAGGCGATGCACATCGTGCTCGTGGACAATGGGCGCAGCGATCTGCTCGGCGGCGAATTTCACGACGCGCTGCGCTGTGTCCGCTGCGGGGCCTGCATGGACCATTGCCCGATCTACGAGAGCATCGGGGGCCAAGCCTACGGTTGGGTCTACCCCGGGCCGATCGGGGCGGTGGTGACGCCGGGGCTCACGAACCTCGAGGAGTCGGCAGATCTGCCGCAAGCATCGACTCTGTGTGGCGTTTGCGAGGAGGTCTGCCCCGTCGACATCCCGCTGCCGAGTATGCTGCAGAAGTGGCGGCGAAGAGCCGTCGAGGAGCTCCCACAGCCCGCGCGCTCGACGTGGGCGCTCGCCCTTTGGCGTTACTTCGCCAGTCGCCCCAAGCTCTACCGCTTGGCGACTTCGGTGGTGGCGCGCCTCCTTTACCTCCTGAGCTTCGGCCGCGGTACGTTGCGGCGGCTTCCCTTGCTCTCGGGATGGACGGCCTCTCGCGACCTCCCTGCCCCCGAAGGGCAGACGTTCCAGCGAGCATGGCGGCGGCGAGGTTAAAGGTGGCCAGCTCCCGCGATACCATCTTGCGCAACGCCCAGGCCCGCGTGGCGCACCTCCGAGGGCAGGCTTCGCCGTCCCAGGAAGAGCGGCGCGCTGTGCTGAGTGCGCTGACGAGCGGCCTGCCCTCGGATCGCACCGCCCATTTCGTGGAGCGCGCCCGGGCCTCGGACGCCGCGGTATCCCGACTCTCCTCGGTCTCGGAGGTTCCCGCTGCGCTCGCCGACCTGATCTCCGGCGCCGCCGAACCTACGGTGTGCGTGCCCGATGCCGGAGCGCTGCGCGATCTCCCCTGGGCCGAAGCGGGCGTACGAACCGCCCGGGCTCCTTCATCCCGTCACGACGACGCCAGCGCGATCGAGGCGGCGGCGGGGGTGGCGGAGAGCGGCAGTCTCGTGATCTCTGCCGCCTCGCACGACACCCCCCAGGCGATGCTGCTCTCGGGCCAGACGGTGGTCGTGCTCTTCGAATCGGCGATCGCGACCACGTTCGAGGACGCTCTCCGCGCGGTGCGTAGCCGGGGACTTAGGTCGCGCGTGGTGTTTCTCACGGGCCCATCGCGAACCGGCGATATCGCCTCTCGCCTGGTCATCCCGGCCCAGGGGCCCCGCCGGATCCACATCCTCGTCGTCGAGGAGGACGGAAGCTAGTGGGGCCGGGCTCACCTCCGGCGTCCCCGCCCCCGGGGGCGCTTTTTAGCAGACATCCTTCCCCATCGAGGCCAACCCCGAGGTGACGCACTGCGGGCCCTCCGCGGTCCAGGCTAACCGGTCGGCCACAGGTACTGGACACGGAGTGAGGCTACCTTGACATTAACGTAGTTTCAGGCGAATCTGAAAGCGGCAATACTCCCTAGTCATCTCAGTTTAGTATCACGCAGGAGCAAGGACTTATGGTTCGAGCACAGTGGTTAGTATGCGCCGGCCTGGCCGTGGCGCTTGTGGGCGCAGGATGTGGAAGCGACGATAACGGGGTCGCACCGGACGCCGAGGTCGACCCCGACCCCGACGCTGACGAGGGCGACCCCGAGCCGGTCGTTCAGGAAGGGACCCTCTGTCTTGTCGGCGAGGGATATTGCGACGAGCTCGAGGGCACGAGCGTTGAGCTTCGCCGGTATGACGACTACGTCGAGGCCGATGTCGACATCGGCGACAACGAGGAGTTCGAAGATGGCCGAACGTACACATTTTGGTGGGTCTTCATAAACGAGCCGGACGAGTGCCCAGCCCACGATGAGGACGAGTATTACCTCTGCGGGGCAGAAGCTGTCGATGCCGACGGCGGCGAGCCCATGCGCGCCGGATTCCACTACGGCATCCCCGGCCCCGATGGCGGTTTCGTCTTTAATGAGGGCGAGGACCACTC
>SLNH01000489.1 GCA_007133195.1 Nannocystineae bacterium
CGCCGCGACCACCGGAGCGATGACGGCGACGATGTGACGCGCCGCGACCACCGGAGCGATGACGGCGACGATGTGACGCGCCGCGACCACCGGAGCGATGACGGCGACGACGTGACGCGTCGGGATCACCGAAGCGACGATGACAGCCGCGAGCCCGCGCGCCGCGATCACCGCGACGACGGCGATCGCGACAGCGGGCGGGACACCTCGGACGCCGTCAATGGTGAGGCGCGCGACGGCCGCGCTTCGGCGCGACGCATTCTCATCGCCGCCGCCGCCGTCGGCGGAACGCTCGCTTTGACCCGCGGGACGCGTTACGAGGGCTATGTAGACGTCGATCCGGCTCAGCCCGTGCATCTCATCGGGCCCCATGGCGAGTTCGACTGGGTGCCCCTCGATCAGCTCGAACCCGAGGACGCGCAGTGGGCGAGCGAAGCCTACATCGACTCGAGCGAGGGACACTTCAATCGGCGGAGCCGTGCGCCGCTCACGCGGCGGACGTGGACCTACTCGATGTACGTGGGCGGCGGCCAGATCCCGCTCATCGACGCGTCGCCGACGCCCGGATTCTTGGGCCGCTTCGACGTCGGGTATTTCCTCACCCACCAGTTCGGGATCGGGGCCGACGTCGCGTTCGGATGGACGAACGACGACGAAGGCAACGCGGTGATCGATAGCCGGCTCGCCGCCCAGCTCCAGCTCCTTCCGTTCGAGACGGGCCGAATCCACGGCGGCTTTTACGGCCAAGTCGGCGGCGCCGCGCGCGCCGACGACGGCGTGGACGATACGGACAGCAGCGCGCTTCTCGGCGTCGGCGGGATGCTCCAGCTCGACCTCACCACCACCCTCGCGCTGTCGGCCCGGGGCGGCGGGACGTACGTGCACGGGGAGTTTTTGCCCGAAGCCGGGATCGGGATCAGCGTGTACTGATCGGCGCCGGCGTGGGCGGGCCTCGCGCAGCACAGCGCGGGCGGCCGCCCGCGCTGCCCTCGGCCGCCCGGCGCCTCGCCCTCGCCGGCTCGAGCGGTCGCGCGCGGGCCGGGCATGCCGAGATGACGTCCGCGTCGCAGCGGTACATGGTCCAGGGCCGGCTTTTTAACCGGCGATCGCTTTCACCCGCTGCGCGACGCGGACAGCGCGGCTTGCCCACCCAGCGCGCTTTCGAGCCAGCGCCTGGCGCTGTCTTCGAGGTCGGCGAACTCGATCCCCAAACCGAGCGGCTCGGGCGCGCTCGGGCTGTCCACCACGCGCCGCACGCGACCGCGGAGGCTCAGCGCGTCGCGCTTACCGTCTTGCACGGTGAGCTGGCAGTTCGTGCCCACTTCGTCGAGGATCGGAGTTTGGATGAATACCCCGCTCGAGCTCAGGTTCAAAGACAGCCCCTCCACCTGGAGCGCCTCGCTTTCGTAGCGGATGGGCACCTCGACGAAATGGCGCATGTGCCGGCGCCGCTCGCGCCAAGGTGGGGGCTCGGTGTCGGCGACCTGCTCGAGGGCCGTCGTCACCGAGCCGGGCCAGCCCAGCGGATCGTCGACGTCGTCGACCGTGGCGCTGCGAAACCCGCCCGTCGCGCCCGGTGCCGTGTCCGGCTCGAGCGAGTCTCCGTCGCGGACGACGAGGGCGACCTGCCGACTGCCGAGCGAAATCTCGTCACGCGCCTCCAGGCGCCGCTCACCGCGAAGGCGCGAGCCGTTTACCCGCGTGCCATTTCGGCTCCCCAGGTCCTCGATGGATAGCTCGTGCTCCGACACGAAAAGCCGGGCGTGGCGTCGCGACACGCACGGCGCGTGGATGCGCACCCGGCACCGCGGGTCGCGCCCGATCACGGTCTCTCCAATCGGCAGCTCGAAGCTGCTGCCATTGTAAAATAGAGAGTACCGAACCATACGCACTCGCATTTACCCTCTCCGCGCCCCCGCTGTAAAGCGCTACCGGGTAAGCCCGCGGAAAGGAACCGATCGGCGGGGCGGGCCGCGCCCATCATGGAAGAACCTGATTTGCCGCGCGGGGCGCCTTAGCCGCCTGGACCGCGCGCGCCGGCCGAACGCGCGCCATGTTCGTGCTTGGGCCGAGCGGGCGCGTCGGGAGGATCGATCGCCTCCGGCGCCCGTATCACCGTGACCTCACGAACGTTCCGCTCCTCGGATCTTTTTCGACACCGGGGAACGCCAGGACCTTGTTGTGCATGGCGACGTACACGCCGGGCGAGACGAGCTGCACCGCGAGCAGCGCCTCGGTGAGGTTTTGGATCGCGTCGGTCGTTCGCAAAAGGTAGGGGCGCATGGCGCCGGTGAGGACGATCGGCGCGGACAGCCCGCCCCCGCGCCCCGCGATGCGCTCTCCGGTCTTGGCCAGGCGGTCGGTCCCGTGCACGACGACGACGCCGTCGTGGTTGGCAGCCAGATAGCCGGCCGTCTCGGCGATCGTCTGGTGGTCCGCCTCGCTCATCTCGAGGCTATCCTTGTTCATGAGGCCGACGCGAACGAGCTCCAAACCGCGGAGCTCGAGCGAGGCCAGCATCATGTCCAAAACGGACACCTGGTTTTCGAGAAGACCCGACAGCTCGTCGTAGGTCTTTTCGATGGTTCCCCCCGTGGAGAGCAGGGCGACCCGCTTCATACGCCGATATTACCTCAGCGGACGTTCACAGCTCGAAGGAAAGCAGCGTGAACTTGTTCGAAGAATTGTCTCTCACTTCGACCGTGTCGCGCGCCTCGCGCGGGATGTTTCGCGCGAGGCGATCGGCGCGCCCGGCGGAGGTGATGACGAAGTAGGTTTGTCCCTCGCGCCCGTACTCGTCGAGGTAGGCGCGGAACGCCTCGTTGTCGCGGCCGCCGTAATTGTCCCACACCGTCTGCGTCTCGGGGAGGCGCCCGAAGATCTCGCCGCCCGACCAGAAGTTTTCGCCGCGCCAAAACAGCTGCCACGCGAGCAGGCGATCGGCGTCGACCTGCACCCACGGCGGCTCCGACGAGGGGGGCGCGGTTTTTCCGCGCTCGATGTGCTCGCGGAGCACCTGGCGTTGGTTTTCGGGAACGCGGATGAAAAACGAGGATTCGCCTAGGCTCGATATCGAACCTTCCAGCGCGATCGGCTCGTCTTTTCCGGGGAGGTGGAGCCGGGCGGTCGCCGGCTGGCCGGGGCGGATGGTGTCGGGCAAAAAGCTTTGGACCTCGTAGTCGCCCGCGTCCGGGCCCCAGTCCTCGGCGACCTCGCGAAGCCCGGCGTAGACGATGTCCACCCCGTGGATCTGGCGCTGTTCGTAATACGTGCGGTGAAGCTCGCCCTGGCCCCAGTGCGGGGCGGCGGCGCTCATGTAGCCGTTCATCGCCCAGAGCGCCCACACGAGCGTCACGGCGCCCACGGCGCCGAGCGCGTAGGCGCGGTATCGCCGAAACGATAGCGCGAGCATGGTGATCGCGAACAGGACCGTGAATTTCGCCAGGGTCCCGCTCAGATCGACGCTCCACGGCGGATCGCTCGGCCATGGCCGATCGTAGCGGTAGACGAACATCTCGATGAGCTGCTTTTGCTCGCCCATGAGATCGCGGCCGATGAAGATGACGATGGCGGCGGCGGTCACGCACGCGAGGGCGGCGCGTGGCACCCGGCCGGCCAAAAGATCGGACACGAAAAACGCGACCAGGAGCGAGAGCGCGGGGATGGCCGGCAGGATGTAGTGGTGGTACTTCGTCTCGACGAGGCAGAAGAAGGCGACGCCGACGATCGCCCACAGCCCGATGAAGAGCCGCAGGTGGCCGCTGCTTCCGGACAGGCGCGTCGTGAACACGGCCGCGAGCGCGGCCGGGAGCAGGCCGGCCCACGGCCACATGCCGATGCCGATCTGCGAGGCGAAGAAGTTGAACGTGCCCGGGTCGTCGTGGGGCTGATGGGCGCCGCTCGAGGCGCGGGCGAGTAGGTGTTGGAGGATGTATTCGTCGAAAAAGCCCGTCCCGGCCGCAAGGAGCATCGCCACGTGCCACGGAATGGCGATGGCGAGCGCGATGAGGATGCCGCGCGGGATCTCCACGCGCAAAAGCAGCCGCCAGCGGCCGGTGACCACGATGTAAAGCAGGCACGTCGCGCCGGCGATGGCGACGGCCGGCGGCCCTTTGGCGAGGACGCTCACGCCGAGCAGGAAGTAAAACCACAGCATGAAAAGTGAGCGCCGGGTCGTCACCGGGGACAGCCACAGCGTCCACACCAGCAGGCCCGCGACGACCGCGAGCATGGGCAGCGGCAGCGCGAGGTAGGGCAGGGCGACGTGCTCCATGCCCGCGCCGAGGCTCGGGTCGCGCAAAAAGTAGACGAAGTAATAGACGGCCTGGCCGCCCACGACGAGCGTGAACACGCCGAGGAACACGTGCAGGCCGGTTATTCGGCCGATGATGGGGGAAAGCGGCGCCTCTCCCGAGTCGTCGGTGGCAAGGGCGAAGCAGGCGAGCGCGCCGAGGAGGCAGGCGACCATGGGCATGTCGGTGATCGCCTGGCGCGCGATGAAAAAGTAAAACGGCGTGGTGCCCAACACGAACAGCCCGATCCACGCGCAGCGCCGATTCACCAGGCGGGCGAGGGCGTACCAGGTGATCACGAGGCCGAACGCGGCAAACAGCGCAAACGGCGCCCTCACGGCGAAGATCACGAGGGGCGAGCTCACCATCTCCCCCGAGTAGCCGCCGCCGCCGGCGACGCCGACGAGTTGCATCATGCCGGCCATGAGCCACATGGCGAGGACCGGCTTGGACTGGAAGTAATCGTCCTGCCACTTGAGCAGGACCCAGTCGCCCTCCTCGAGCATGCGGCGGGCGACCTCGCCGTAGTGGGTCTCCCACGGATCGAGGAGCGTGTACACCCACAGCCCGGGGACGAGGAGGGCGAGCGCCGCGAGCACGACGACGCCGATCTCGAACGGTGTGATGACGGGCCCGGGCGCGGGCCCGCGCCCGGGGCCTGAGAGCGCTTCGCTTTTCATGGATGGAGCTACCTGTGCGCTTAGGCGGCGCCGCGCATCCCCGCGGATCCCGGCGACGGCGGAGGTCAGCTGGCTC
>SLNH01000397.1 GCA_007133195.1 Nannocystineae bacterium
GAGCCCGATTTCGGGACTCGGAGCTCAAGCGCTCGGTCGTGCAATGGCTCGTGACGGGGATGCCGGAGGGGCCGCACCACCAGGTGATCGACGAGGCGGCGCGCGAGTTCGACGAGCGGGATCGCGGGACGAAGCGGCTCGCGGCGCGGTTCGAGCGGCGCGGCCCGGCGGTCTACGTCGACGCCCGCCGCGAGCGGGCCCGATACGACAAGACGGATCTGCTCCTCGCCGGCCAGGCGCTCGCCGACATCGCCGTCGTCCACGATTCGGGCATGGTCACGATCGCCGCGCGGTACGAATCGGGCTGGGATTTCGTTCGCCTTTTCGGCCTGGGCGGTGGGATGCCGACTCGGGTGACGATCCCCGAGGCCCAGCTCGATGACGCCCTGTCGGCGATCGCCGCCGCCGCCGGCCGGCCGGGCACGGAAGAGGAGCGTTGACCGCGCCCGCGCCGTCCCCCCTTACCGCGAGGCGCGGCATTGTCCAGCTGTAGGAGTATCGCGATGAGTCGCTTCGCATTCGAGGGGCGAGTCGCCCTGGTCACCGGCGCCTCGCGCGGCATCGGTGAGGCGACGGCCAAAGAGCTCGCCCGCCG
Source organism: Nannocystineae bacterium (assembly GCA_007133195.1). Lineage (GTDB taxonomy): Bacteria > Myxococcota_A > Polyangia > Haliangiales > Haliangiaceae > SLNH01. The sequence continues at coordinate 596 of SLNH01000397.1, forward strand.
CGGCGCGCGCGTGGCGCTCACCGCGCGCTCCGAGCCGGATCTGGCGCGGGTCGCCGGCGCCATCCGCCGCGCGGGCGGGACCGCTGCGCCGTTTCCCCTCGATCTCGAGCGCGCGGCGGCGGAGGGCGCGGGAGGACGTTCGGTGCGCGGCCTGTTCCGCGCGGTGGAGGCCGAGGTGGGGGCGCCGAGCGTGCTCGTCAACAACGCGGGCTTCGGCCTCTACGGCGACCTCGAATCGCTGTCGGAGTCGGATCTGCGCCGTGCATTCGAGCTCAACGTCATCGCGCCGCACGCCCTGGCCAGGGCGGTCCTGCCCGCGATGCGCGAGCAGGGGGGCGGGGTCATCGTAAACGTGAGCTCGGTGCTCGGTCGCCAGGCGATCCCACTCGCCGGCGGCTATTGCGCCAGCAAGTTCGCGCTCGAGGGCCTGTCGCAGAGCCTGCGCGCCGAGGTCGGTGACGCGGGGGTCCACGTGCTCGTCGCGCGCCCGGGCCGCACCGACAGCTCATTTCGGCAAAGTGCGATGGGTGGGAGCTGGCGGCCCCCGGAAGGGGTTCCGGCGATGCGGCCCGAGGCCGTGGCCCGCGGGATCGCCGACGCCGTGGAGAGCGCCGCCCCCGCAGTGGACTTCACATTAGCGGGGCGCGCGCTCATGACCCTGGGTCGGCTTTCGCCGAAACTCACCGACCGGGCCATGCGCGCGTTTTATCGCCGCTCGCGCGATCGCTGAGCCGCCGGCGCGACCGCGTTGGTGCCGCTCGCGCGGGCGCATGGGCCGCGGCGCCAACGGACGCGGTGCCGGTAGACGAGGAGGGGCGCTCACGGTCGTTACTCCAGGTGATTTGACGGAGTGGAGGGCGAGAGGTTAACAAGGAAGTCATGTCTCAAGCATCGAGGGGTGGTGTGGCAGTCGAGGAGTCGGCGCCTGGCGAGCAGCGCGATCTGATGGACGACGTCACGGAGCGGCTGCTCGAGAGCTATCGGAGCGCTGCGGGCTCGATGCAGCACGTCAACTCGTATGAGCTCCCCTCGATCGAGGAGGTCGCCCAGATCCTCACTCAGTGCCGGGCGCTCTTGTTCCCTGGGTTCGTGGGGCCGTCCATGGCGCGGACGACCCCGACCGAGCTGCGCGAGCACGTGCGCGAGCGGCTCGACGAGCTCCGAAACGGCCTCAAGCGGCAGGTCTACCGCGGGCTTCACCACAAGGCGCAGCTCGAAAAGGGGACGCGGGATCTCGACTGCCCCAAATGTGCGGCGAAAGCGGGCGAGATCACCGAGCGGTTTTTGGACAGGCTGGTCGCGATCCGGGACGAGCTGGCCTACGACGTCGCCGCGCACGAGGAGGGGGATCCCGCCGCGAGCGGCACCGACGAGATCATCTTTTGTTACCCGGGAATCTACGCGATCACGGTCTACCGAATCGCTCACGCGCTCCTTCGCGAGGGGGCCAAGCTCATCCCGCGGATGATGGCCGAGATCGCCCACGAGCGGGTCGGCATCGATATCCATCCGGCCGCCGAAATCGGCCGGTCGTTTTTCATCGACCACGGCACGGGCATCGTGATCGGCGAAACGACGCAGATCGGAGAGCGGGTCCGCGTGTATCAGGGCGTGACGCTCGGCGCGATGTCGGTAAAGCGCGGCGAGTCCCGGCGCGCGGGTAGCCACAAGCGGCATCCGACCATCGAGGACGACGTGGTGATCTACTCGGGGGCGACGATCCTCGGAGGCGAAACCGTGGTCGGTCGGGGCTCGATCATCGGCGGGAACACGTGGGTCACCCAGTCGATACCGCCCCGGTCGGTCGTCACAGTCGACGGCTACCGGCCGGGGGACTCCTCGTCGTCCGCGTAGCCGCTTGGTGGAGAGCGCGCCCGCCACGTATCGGCCCGCCAGGGATCGCGCCCGCCTGGGGACGGGCGCCGAGCGCGCGGTGTGAGCGAAGTCAAAACCGAGCTGTGACGCGGAGCTGCGCGCTGTCCCGAGATGCCCTCCGCGTAGCGAAAACCGTGCGATCGCGGCATCGCTCGCGGGCCTCGTCGTGGTATTTTCGCGTGCGGGTGTCTCTATGAGCCAGTCTTCGTCTGCCCCCCCCGCGCCTTCGCAGTCGCGGTCGGCGACGCGGATGCGCTTCGTACCCCCTCCGGGAATGACGCACTCCGCGGCTGACGATCAGCAGACGATCGGCCGATACGAGATCCTCGAGAGGCTCGGCAAAGGAGCGATGGGCGAGGTCTACAAGGCCCGCGACCCGTTTCTCGATCGAATCGTCGCCGTCAAGACGATCGTCGCGCCCAAGGGGGCGGGCGGCCGCGTGCACAACGCCTATCTCGAGCGCTTTCAGCGCGAGGCGAAGGCGGCGGCCAAGATGCAGCACCCCGCCATCGTCACGATCTTCGATCTCGGCCTCCACGAGGGCGCGCCCTTCATGGTGCTCGAGTATCTGCCCGGAGAGACGCTCGCCGACCGGCTCGACCACTACCGATTTCCCCTGGCCCACTGCGTCGACATCGCGTCCGATTTGGCCAACGCGATGGGCTTTGCGCACAAAGAGCGCATCGTCCACCGTGATCTCAAGCCCGCGAACGTCCTGCACGCCGGCGAAAACCGCTGGAAGCTCGCCGATTTCGGAATCGCCCGCATGCCCGACTCCGACCTCACCCAGGTCGGCATCTTCATGGGCACACCGGGCTACGCGCCGCCCGAGGCCATCCGCTACGGGCAGTACACGCCTCAGGCGGACGTGTTCGCGTGGGGCGCCGTGCTCTACGAGCTTTTGTCGGGGCGCATCCCGTACGAGGGGCCAGATACTCAGACCACGAACGGGTATGTCTTGGAGGCGACCGCCGTCTCGCCCCGGAACCACGATCCCTCGATCCCCGAGCCGCTCGCCGAGGTCACCATGCGGGCGCTCGATCCGGAGACGAAACTCCGCTACGCAGACGGCGCCGAAGCGGAGGTCGCGCTGCGCCGGGCCTGGGAGCAGTGCCTAAACTCGAACCTCGTGGCCCCGGCCAGTCTCGTCGGCGAAGCGATCCCGCACGACAAGGTCAAGGGCGCCATGCACCAGGTGGCCCACGACCAGCCTGCGCCGGCGTCGGGCGGCTCGCCGGCGCAGCAGGCGCCGGCAGGCGGTGATGGCGGCGCTTCGAGCCAGGCGCCTGCGGGCGGTGCGCCGGCTGGCGGTGCGCAGCTCGGCCCGGGCGGGCAGGGCGTTCCCCTGTCCGAGCTCAAGCCGCCGGCCGACCGCCAAGTGCTCTCGGAGGAAGAGCGGACCACCGTCATGCCGCGGCGCGAGCCGTTTGGCACCGCGATCGTGGCAAACCCCGGCGCTGGCGCCGGGCCGCAGGACGAGTGGGGCTCGGACATCGAGGCCAAGGCGAGAGCCACGGCCGCGCAGTCAGCATCTCAGGAGCAGGGCTCGGCGCCGTTCGAGCTGCTCCAGGCCGGCGCCACCCGGCGGCGCCGCTCGCTCCGGGACAACCCGTGGCTCGGGATGATCCTGGTAGGCGTCGTGGCGGTGATCATGCTCGTGCTGATCCTCGTCACGACGATGTAGAGCGTCGCTTACCGGAGAGCCGGCCGCGGGGCGTGCGCCGGAGGGAGCGCGACGGCAGGCGGCCTCCTCGGACCCGGCGAAATCTGAAGTCGCGTTAGGAGAGGGCGGCGCGCGCTTTGTTTCGCCGTAGCTCGCGCACCATCTCGGCCTGCCCGTCGGCGTGATACGAAGAGCGGACGAGCGGACCGCTTTCGATGTGCGGAAAGCCGATGGACAGGGCGTACTCGCGCAGCGCGTCGAACTCCTCGGGCGGCACGTAGCGATCCACGGGGAGGTGCTTTGGCGACGGCTGCAGGTACTGGCCGAGCGTGACGATGTCTACCCCCAGATCGCGACACTCGCGCAAGACCTCGCGGACCTCGTCTAGCGTCTCGCCGAGGCCGAGCATCAGGCCGGTCTTCGTTACGGCGCCCTGCGCCCGCGCGTGCTCGAGGATCTTGTAGCTGCGCGGATAGCTGGCCTGGACGCGGACCTGGCGGGACAGGCGCGGCACGGTCTCGAGGTTGTGCGAAAACACGTCCGGTTCGGCGCCTAGCACCACATCCACGTTGCCTGTGTCGCCCTTGAAGTCGCCGGTGAGGACCTCGAGCGTCATGTCCGGGCAGGCCTGCTTGACGCGGCGGATCGTCTCGGCCCAGTGCGCCGCGCCGCCGTCGCGCAGATCGTCGCGATCCACGCAGGTGATCACCGTGTGCTCGAGATCGAGCTCGGCGAGCATCTCGGCGACGCGCCGCGGTTCGTCGGGATCGGCGGGCAGCGGCTTGCCCGTGGCGACGTCACAGAATCGGCACGAGCGCGTGCAGATGTCGCCCAAAATCATGATCGTGAGCGCGCGCCGGGTCCAGCACTCGCCGATGTTCGGGCAACTCGCGCTCTGGCAAACGGTGTGTAGGTCGAGCTCCTGCACGCGGCGCTTGACGTCGAAGAACGTGGGGTTCGTGGGCAAAGACGTCCGGATCCAGTCCGGGTGACGGCGCCGCGGCGCTGGCCTATGCTCCGCCTGGTCCGCCAGTGGGAGTTTGCGCTTTTCTCGCCTGGTCTCTCTGCTTTCCTGCGCCATGGTGGATCCTGGGCGGGGCGCTGCCGCGCTCCTCGCGAGGTGTGCGCAGAGCATACCAGACCCTATCCGGCGACGCGTGTCCGCACGCGCGGCGGTGGCGGGGCTTTCGCCAGGGCAGGTTTGGGGGCCAGGTTTGGGGGCGAGCGCCCCCACGAGCGGTCTAAAGCCCCCGAAGCTCGCGGGCTCGGCGCCTCAAATGAGGGGTTTGGCGATGGCACTCGATTTGCGAGTACGATTCGTCGCAAGGAGGGCTCGTGAATTACGCAAAGTACATCGCGACCAAGGCCGCCATCGTGACGGCCATCTTCGCCGTGTCGAGCGGGTGTGGGGACGATGCCACGCCCGGCGACAGCGCTCTGGAAGGGGTGAGCGCCATCACCTTCATCCAGCGACCCGCGCGCGGGGCGGGGATCGGGAACGTGTTTTCCTACGGCTCCTACGAGGCCGGGGCGAGGCTCGTGGAGCTCAGGCCGCCCACGGCGGACGGCGAGCTGTCGGTCTTGTGCTGCGAGGACCAGGGCGAGGAGTTCGAGGACATCGATATCAGCTCCTACGACCTGTCGTTCGACGCCGACGAGGTGGTGATGTCGGCGCGCCTGTCGAGCGATCAGCGCTACGGCTTGTTCGTGCTGTCGCTCGAGAGCGGGGAGATCGAACAGCTCCCCACCGACCCCGGCCAGCACTTCCTTCATCCGACTTTCTTGCCAGGCGATCGGATCATGTTCGTGACCGACGCGGTGGTCGAGGAGGGCGCGCCGCAGTTTCAAGACGAGTACAACCGCAACACCACCACCCAGTGGGGGACCATCCGCCGCGACGGTTCGGAGCTCACCCTCGGGGCGCGCAATCTGTCTCACCGCTCGTATCCCACGGTGCTGAGTGACGGCCGGGTGATGTTCACCCAGTGGGATCACCTGGGCTCGATGAACGCCGGCCACCTACTGATATCGAACCCCGACATGACCAACGTCACCGAGGGCTTCGGCAAGGAAGGAACCGGGGTTTCGAACTCCTACATCAAGACGGTCGAGGTCTCCCCAGGTCGCGTGGTCGCGATCGGCACGGCGCGCGAGCGCACGGTGCAGGCGGGGGCGATCCTAGATATTCGCCTCGGTGAAACCTATACCGAGGACGGCGAACTGCGCGCCGACCAGCGCATGTCCGAGGCAAACGCCAGCGTTCAGATCCTCACGCCGCACGTCCCCCTCAACAACGAGCCCGCGCCGGAGAGCGTGGGCCGCTACTACGACGCGTATCCGCTAAACGCCGGCGAGGACCTCGAACTCCTCACGTCGTGGTCGCCCGGTCCGGTGGAGTCCAGGAGTCTCGGCGCCGCGGATCTCAACGCGGAGTTCGGCATCTATCTTTACGACGCGGCCGAGCGCGCGAGGCGTCCGATCTGGAACGAGCCCGGGATGTGGGATGTGATGCCGCGCCCGCTCGAGCCCCGCTCGGCACCGCCGCGGATCCCGGACGCAGGCTCACATGACTTCGACGACGCCGTCCTGCTCGGGTCGATGAACGTCTATGATTCCAGCCTCGACGACTTCGAGCCGGACTCGATTTACGCCGTGCGCGTTCAAGAGGGCTACTCCTCGGAGGAGGGCGCCCCGCGCGATTTCGGCCTCACCGAGCACGAGGGCTCCGCGCGCCTCGGGATCGCCGAGGTGCACGACGACGGGTCGTGGTCGGCGCTGATTCCGCCCACCGTGCCCGTTCACCTGCAAGCCATCGACGAGTTCGGCATGTCGCTGCGCAGCGAGCCGGTGTGGATCTCGGGCAACCCGGGCGAGGCGCGATTTTGCGGCGGTTGCCACGAGGATCGCGCCTCGACCACGGTGATAAACCCCGGCCTCACGGAGGCCGTCTCGGCGGGGCCGTTCGATCTGATGAGCGATGTGCCGCGCTTCGATCGCAAGTCCGACGACTTCTCTCGCGACGAGGTGGTGGGCGTGCCGTGGGATCAGGCGCTCCAGCCGATCTTCGACGAGCACTGCGTGGACTGCCACGACGGCAGCGACGCGCCCCACAACCCGTCGTGGACGCTCATCGATCCGGAGACGGGCGACTCGCAGACGATCACCTTCGACCTCCGGGGCCACGAGGTGGACATCGAGCTCGGCGAGCCGATGCTGTCGACCTACTCGGCGTCCCACCTATCCCTGCTCGGCCCGATGATCGAAGATCTGGACGACGCCGATCTGGAGGTTGAAGGCGACGTGCCCAACTACGTGCAGCCTACCGAGGCCCGCGAATCGGCCCTGATCCAGACACTCAACCCGCCGGTCCAGTATCCCGAGCCCGACACCGGTGAGCGCGCCTTCGACGGGCCGGTTCACCTGCTCGAGGAGGGGCGCGACGACATGAGCCCGGACGAGTACCACCTGCTGATCCTCATGGCCGACGCCGGCGGACAGTTCTACTCGCGAGAAAACATCGCCGATCTCGGCGAAGAAGACTAAGGGAGTGCGACGATGATGAGGCCCTTGATCACCTTTGCAGTCGTCGCCGCCACGGTCGGGCTCGCCGCAGACGTAAGCGCGGGCCGAGGCGGCAGCGCAAGCCGGATCCAAAACGCCGTCAACAGTGGGAGCGAGGACGCGATCGTCGCGGAGATCGAGCGCGCGGAGCGCTTGATTTGTCCCCAGTGCGTGGAGCCGCTCATGGAGCTTTTGGACCACGACAGCTACGCGGTGAGAGACGCCGCCGCGTGGTGGTTCGCCAAGCGCCCTGCGCAGCGCGAGGAGATCGAGGAGATGGCCACGGCGCGGCTTCACGGCGAGGACTCGACGCTCGCGAGAAACGCCGCGGACGTGCTCGGGGCGTTCCGGCGCCCCGCCGCCTTGCCGGCGCTCGAGACGGCGGCGTCTTCGGCGTCGCTCGACGCGGAGGCGAGAGCTCACGCCGTGCGCGCCGTGGGAGACATCGGTCATGACCGCGGCAACGAGCTGCTCGCGACCGCGATGGCCGACGACAGCGCCGAGGTGCGGCGGGCGGCGGTGAGGGCGTGGCGCGCGATCAGGCAACAGGACGGCGCCGCGCCGGTCGTCGATCGGCTCACCGACGATGACGCCCGCGTGCGTCGCGAGGCGGGCGCCGTGGTCGGCGCGCTTCGCGAGGATGCGGCGCGCGACGCCCTCGAGGAGCAGGTGGTCTCGGATTCGGATCCGGCGGCGCGGCGAAACGCGGCGTGGGCGCTCGGGCGCATCGGCGACGGCGCGTCTCGCGATGCGCTCGAAACGGCGACGTCCGACTCGTCGCCCCTCGTGAGGACCACCGCGGAGGTCGCGCTCGGGAAGCTTCGCTGACCGTATCGCCGTGGCCTTTGCCTGCTCGCCGAGCGCTCGACCAGGGTCGGGCTGCTCCGAAGTCGCCGCGGGTGACGCGCACGATCGGTTATAGTATGAGGCTTATGGACGCCAAGTGTGCCTTCAAGGCGGCGCGAGGCCAGCGCGCCGTCGCCCTGGTGGCGCCCGCCGCGCTCGCCTTTGCCTCGGCGTGCGACACGGGAGGCGCACCTCCGAGCGAGACCTACTACGACCGCAACATCGCTCCGATTCTGGAAGCGTCGTGCTCGGGCAGCACCGGGGGCTGCCACGCGGCCGATCCCTCCGACCCGTTCGCGAACGCCGCGGGCAACCTCGACGTCACGAGCTTCGAAAACGTCCAAAAGCGGCGCGATCTGCTCGAACCCCGCGGGCCTTACCCCGTGCCGCTGTTTCTCATCAAGGCGGTAGGCAGGACCGACGAGCTGGGCATCAATTATCAGGGTGAATATTACCCGCTTCAGGTCCCGCACGGCGGAGGCCCGATCCTTCAAGTCGGATCCGATGCCTACCTGGAGCTTTTGCGCTGGCTCGAAAACGGAGCCACCGAGACTGGGCTACCGCCCGCCGCGGAGGCCGCCGCCGGTGGGGCGCCGTGCACGCCGGACATCCCCGACGACTTCGACACTGGCGAGATCCAGGGCCATTCGTCGTTCGAGCGCTTCGAAAACGAGGTGCAGCCCGCCCTGGCCACCTGCAGCGCGGGCAACTGCCACGGCGCGCCGCAGGCTGACTTCTTCCTAAGCTGTGGCGACGACGATGCGCAGACGGCGTTCAACTTTCGCCAGGCCCGGGCGTTCGTCGCGGATCCGGTGGCGGAGTCGCCGCTATTGCGCGAGCCGCTCGCCGTCGAGGCCGGGGGCGCGGCTCATACCGGGGGCGTTCACTTCCACGAAACAAGCGATCCGGCCTACGAGAGCATCGCCGAATGGGCCGAAGAAGTCGGGCCGGTCGACATCGGCGCCGAGCATCCCGGCAAGGCGTTTTTCGCCGACAACGTGCAGCCCGTCCTCACCGCCCACGGCTGCGAGTTCTCGGGTTGCCACAGCCCGGAGGCCACCAACGATTTCAAGCTGCGCACCGGCAGTCGAGGCTTCGTCTCCCCGAACGTGGTCGAGCGCAACTACGAAGCCCTGCGGGACGAGTTCATGGCTCTCGAGGTGGCGGACGCGCGGCGCTCGCGGGCGGTGGCCAAGGGCATCCGCACGTCGGCGGGGGGCATCGCTCACCGCGGCGGGCCGGTGTTGGAGACGCCCGGGGCAGGGGGCGCAGACCCCGACGCGTGCCCGGACGAGATCGACGATCCGCGCGAGGCCTCTGCGTTTTGCGTGGTGCAGCGGTGGCTGGATATCGAGCGAGAGGTGCTGATCGAGGACGGCGAGGCCACGCCGATGGACGCGGGGGACACGGTCCCGCTGGTCTACGTCGAGCGGGACGCTTCGCACGTGGCCACGCCGCTCGAGTTCGACACCTACCAGCCGGGGTCGGATCTCCTCGTCGCGGACGCCACCGTGACGGGCGAGGGGGCCCTCGCGGAGATTGGGGAGCCGCGGTCTTTGCTCGGCGCGTGCGACGGGGCCGACAATCGGGACGTGGTCGATGTGTCCAAGCCCGACGTCCGCCGCGACGGACAGACGGTGGTGTTCTCGCTCCGCACGAGCGAGGATGAGCCGCGCCAGCTGTACACGACCGATCTCGAGGGGAGCACGTGCGAGCAGGTGACGCCGGACGAGGGCGAGGTCGATGGCATTCCGGTTCACAACTTCGACCCGGTGTGGTCGCCCGACGGCGCGTGGATCGTCTATGCGTCTACGCGTGGCACCGACAGCGGGGAGCCCGCGCCTACCCGCTCGCGCAGGCACTTGCTGCCCCAGTCGAGCATCTTTCGCATCCGTCCCGACGGATCGGACCTGGAACAGATGACCTACCTGACGAACAGTGAGCTTTCGCCGGGGTTCAAGCGAAACGGTCGGGTGGTCATGACGACGGAGAAGGTCTCACAGGAGCTCTATCAGCTCGCCGGCCGGCGCCTCAATTGGGACCTCACCGATTACCATCCCCTGCTCGCACAGCGGGCCGAGTCTCCGTTCGGAGATCCCGACGAGCCGGGCCGCATGTTTCCTTCGGTGGGCTACGCGCAGGCGACGGAGATCCGCGAGGGCTTCGACGGCAACTTCCTGCTCGTGCTCTCCGATCCCGGCGCCCGCGGCGGCGCCGGGACGCTGGCGACCTTCAATCGGAGCGTCGGCACCTTCGAGTTAGGGCGCGACGACCCCGGCTTCCTGGAAGCGATGCGCATCCCCGATCCGGCGGCGACCGGGCGGGTCGGCGAGGCGACGAGCGGCGCGTATCGGTCGCCCGCGCCGCTCCCCGACGGCCGAATTATGGCGTCCTACGCCGCCTACGACGGCGATCTCGCCGAGGCTGAAAGTTTGGCCTTCGATCTCGTCGCCGTGGATCCGCGGACCGGCGCCCGCGACACGCTCCTCGAGAGCGACGGCGCGCTCGTGCAGGCCGTGCTCGCGCTCGCCGCCCCAGAGGGCAACTTGTTCATCAACCGCCGGCAGCTCTTGTTCGGCGGCGGCGTGGACACATCGCTCACCGGCGGGGCAGAGCAGGCCGTCATGCACATCCCGGACGTGCCGCTCATCTTTACGCTCCTAAACGCGAATTTGCGCCGCGGTCGCCCCGTGGAGCTGTTCGACGACGTCGCGAGCCACGTGGCCGTCTATCGCGAGGGGCCCGCGCCGCCGGAGGCCGAGGCACCGAACGCGGGCGACATCTACGAGGACCGCGAGCTGCTTGGACGCGCGCCCATCGCGGCCGACGGCTCGATCATGCTGCGGGCGCCGGCGCGCCAGGGGCTCGTGTTCGAGCTGCAAGACGAAGACGGCAGCCCGCTCGAAACGATGTTGGAGGAGCACCAGCTCGGGCCGGGGGAGACGATTTCGTTTGGCGTGCCGCGGGGGCTGTTCGACCCGGTTTGCGGGGGATGTCACGGCTCGATCTCCGGCGAGGAGCTCGATGTCGCCGTCACCCCGGACGCCCTCACCGGCGCTTCGGAGTCGCTCGCCCGGGACGAGGGCCCCGTGGATCTCGGCGACTGAGTCGCCCGAAACCACCGAGCTCTGCCGGCCATCCGGATTGGAGTCTGCGGCGGCGCGCCGCGCCGGTCTGCGCGGGGGGGATAACGCATCGCGCCACCCCGCGCGGCGGCGCAATGTGAATATTCGCGGCGGTGAAGCGTCTTTCCTTGTAGGCCCCCGTCCTACTGGCTAAGCTTGGGTTGCAACCTGTGGAGGCCGCTATGCGAGGACGCCACGTTTCTCCGATCGCCCGTTACTTCGTCGCTGCCGCGACCACCCTCGTCATCGGCGCCGGCGCCGCACACGCACAAGGCGGGCAGGGGAGTGTCGACGAGCTCAAGGGTGATTTCGAGTTCGGCATGACTCCCGAAGAAGTCATGGGCGCATTAGCGGAAGAGATCCGCGAGAAGTACCAGGAAAAAATCGACGCCACGCAGAGCGTCCACCGTCATGACCGGCTTCGGCAAAAGCGCAGCCGCGAGATCGCTCGCCTAAGAGATACCTACATCGAGTTCGAGGGCGAGCGAACCGGGTGGGACGTGTCGATCATCGAGGATCAATTCGCTCACAACACCGGCGAATCGATGCTCGTGCGGTGGGAGAGCGACCCGGCCACCGGCGAGGATCGCCGGCGGTTTTTCTTCTTTCACGACGGCGAGCTCTACAAGATGTTTCTCGCCCTCAATCCGTCCGGGGAAGATCGATCGTTTTCGTACTTCCGGCGCCTGATGGAGCGTCGCCTGGGCAGCGGCGACATCTCCTACGAGACGGACAGTTTCGGGAACCGCCGCCCGGTGGCCATCGACTGGCAGGCGTCGGGCTACGATGTGCAGGCGCTCAACATGCTCGAGTTTTACGGCAGCTTCTGCCTCGTCGTCGCCGATGAAAATCGCAACCAGCGCGTCGCTCAGGCGCGCCAGAGCCTCCCAGAGCAGCGGCAAGAGGCGAGCGGGCTGGAAGATGTGATCGCCGACGACGACGATGACGGGCCGAGCCTCGACGAGCGCGGTCACGTCGTCGATACCATCATCCGTCAGCGCTAGCGCGTCGAACAGGTTGAAGACCGGTGGCTGGCACGCCTGGCGCTTCGTGCGTCCCGGGCGGCCCGCGCCCGGGCGGCGGTCCGTGCTTCGTTCGTGACACGCTCGGCAGCCGGCCTGCCGATGATCCCGCCCGAGCTTCCCCCCGCAGGCTGAGCGCCGCGCGGCAGCTCTTACAGAAAGAACGTAAAGCGGGGGCTTTCGTTCGCCCACGAGCCGATGAGCTCTTGGACCCGGCTTCGCCGCTCCATGAGATCTTCGATCTTCTCCTCGAGGTCCGCGAGGCGATTCAGGTAGGCCTGGGTGGCCAGCCGCTCCTCGGAGCCCGCCACGAGGCCCTCGAACAGCGGGTTCTGATCGAGCAGGAAGATCTCGCGTTCGGCGACCTGAGGATCGGCGGGGTCGCTGATGTCCATCTGGCCCCACGGACCCGATGGATCGGGACGGTACTGAAACGCGTCTGGCGTCGCGCACGGCGAACCGGGGCTTGCGCCCTCACACACCGGATTCCCGAGCTCCACGACCTCGGCGTGCGGAAGCGCCTCGGGACCAGAGCCGTTTTCCGGGATTTCCACGAACACCCCGTAGGACAGGTGCGTGATGTCTGCGAGCTCGGAGTCGCTTCGCTCGAGGAGGTCTGCGTCGTTGCGGCTGCGCCTGATGTGGTTTTCCAAATCGTCGTAAAAGACGCGGGTCTCTGTGTAAAACGCAAACAGGTCTTCGACGACCCGGGGCTCGAGCTCGAAAAGGTAGGAGTTGTAGACGACCTCGGGGTTGGGCCGCACTGCCTCCACGGCGTCGAGCTCGTCTACGAGATCTTCGTCGTGCGGGAGGAACGTGTCGCCCGGCCCCCGCTTTCCGACGAGGAGCACGTTGTACACGCTTTCGAGCCCTCGCCCGATCGTTCGCAGGTCATCCTGGACAAGCTCCGCGTCTTGAATGCTCTGGTTGTAGGCGTTTGCGTTCGTGGAGATCTGGCCGACCACGACGCCGATGATCAGGGGCACGATGGCGATCGCGGCGAGGATCCCGATCCGGGTGGCTCGCTTGCCCTGAGAGACCGGTTCTGCCTGTTGGTTGTCGTGTACGACGACGTATTCAGTGCTGGGCGGGGCCTGATGCTCGGCTTGGCCCCGCGCCATCGCATTCATCGCGCCGAACGGATCCTGCGAGGGGTCCGGCTGTGGCGGCTTGGCGCCGGGAGGCGCCGGAATACTGCGCTGAGCACCCGGCCCAGACGGTGCGGCGCCGCCCTTCGCCCCGGCCGATCCCTGTTTATTCAGTCCTAGCCGGGCCTTGAGCTCGCTGATGTCGCGAGTGCCCGGGCGCTTTTGCGATTGGCTCAACGCATCCTCCGTGGATGTTTGCCGACTCTACGGGCTGCATGCGCAGCATGTCAATGATAGCACAATGTTTCCGGTATGATGCATGCCGAAGTCAGCATTTTGGTGCCACCACGGCAAACGAGCCGTTAACTGGAGCGCCCCACGTCCGGCCCGCAAGGCGCTGCCACCGCGTGCATGGTGGCCTGTGGACGGCAGACGACGGCGACTGTGAATGTTCGGCTACGCACCGGCCGGCAGAGTCTGCAGCATAGAGGGCAAGATGCTCAAATGATTGCAGTGCCGATCGCGCGTTGGTTCTGCTCACGATTGGCTCGGATCCTGCTGTACACTGGGACACGCGCTTGTCTCCCCGCGGCTATGACCGCACAAGGAGGTGCCGGTGACCCCCCGGACGTTTTCCCGTTTCGCGATGGCATTAGTTCTCTCGTCGGCGCTCGGCGCGCTTTGGGCCAAGGAGGTTCGGGCCGAGCCGGGGGCGAGCGGCGGCGCGCCCGATGGCGAGGAGCTCACCCGCGTGGCCAGTCTCGATATCAGGCCGGGCGACCGAAGCGACGCCAGGCGTTCGGAGAGCCGGGACCGGTCGACCAGGCGCGCCGGCGACCGGCGAGCGGGCAGCCGAGACGCCCGCCGCGATCGCCGCAGCGGAGGCGACCGCACCAGGGCCCGGGCGGGCTCGCGCCCGCGCTCGGGGGACGGCGTGGTGCGCCGCGATCATCGCCGCGACCGCGACGCGCGCGGATCCAGGTCCCGATATCGAGCGTCGTGGCGCGGCGGCGGGCGCGTGGTCGTAACGCGGGACCACCGCTACCGATACGTGCCGTCGCGCGTCCGTCTGCGCCGGGCCGGTGTCGCCGTGGGCGGCGGCGTGTTTTACGAGTCGGGCTACGCCTCGCGGTCGTGCTGCTACGATGACTACCGCGACCCCGCCCCGCGGCCGCTGCCCGCCGAGGCGCCAAAGCCGCTCCCCGCGTTCGGGTTCGGGGCGTTTGCCGGCGGCGCCGGGTTCGGCGAGGACCGGGAAGCGGCGGAGCTCGGCCTGCTGGCCCGGTACCGGCTCACGGAGTCGCTCAAGCTCGAGGGTGAGCTGTCGTCGGGGCACACCGAGACGGGCGACCGAATCGATCGCCACATCGGCGCCGCTCTACTGTTCGACACGCTGCCGCGCAGCACCCTGTCTCCGTATTTCCTCGCCGGCATGGGCGCCACGCACGCGCAGGCGCACGGGGGCGCGGAGGAGGCGGGCTTCGCGTACGGCGAGGTCGGCGCCGGCCTGACCTACCGGTTTACCGACAGCTTGAGCGTCATCGCGGATCTTCGGGTGGGGCTGCGCCGCACGGCCGAGGAGGCGCTCAAGGCGAGCAGCTCGTTTGCCCCGGAAGAGGACTTCGCGCGCGCCCGGCTCGGCGGCCTGTACTACTTCTGAAAGCGACTCGGAAATGACCTCGCCGCCGCACGACGCGGGCGCGCCGGCCGTGATCTCGTCGCCGGCGTCGATCGTGGTATAACCGCTAGGCCATGATCCCGGGCCTCCAGCACAAGCGCCTGCGCAGCTTCGACGGCACCGAAATCGCCTATCAGGTGCGCGGCCGGGGACCGGCGGTGGTCCTCGCCAACGGCCTCGGCGGGTTTTACGAGGCCTATCGCCCGGTGTACGACGCCTTGGGCGACGATTATCGCGTCATCTGTTGGGATTACCGCGGGATTTTCCGGTCCGGGGAGCCGCGCGACCGCAAGACCCTGGCGGTTCCCTACCACTGCGACGACCTCGAGCACATCCTCGATCACGAGGGCGTCGACCGGGCGGTGTTCGTCGGCTGGTCGATGGGCGTGCAGGTGAACCTCGAGTACTTTCGCCGTTACGGCGGCGGCCGGGTCGATGGCCTGGTCGCCATCGGCGGCACCTACGGCACGCCGTTCCGGACGGTCTTGTCGTCGCGGATGATCGAGCACGCGATTCCGCTGGCGCTGGGAGCCCTGCGAGCGCAGGCGCCCCTGGCGAATCAGGCGACGCGCACGCTCGCTGCCTGGCGCGGGCTGATACCGACGATCAAGCGGCTCGGACTGGTCTCTCCCGACCTAGACGAGGCGCTGTTCCGAGAGGTCTTGGCCGGTTTCGCCACCGTGGACTGGCGTTTGTACGGCGAGTCGCTGTCTTACCTCGGCGCTCACGACGCCCGCGACGTCCTGCCCCGGATCGATGTGCCGTCCCTGATCGTGGCCGGCGCGCGCGATCTCCTCGTCCCGGCGTTCATCGCCGAGGAGATGCACCGCGCGATACCCGGATCGCGCCTCGTGGTCGTGGAGGGCGGTACCCACTACATGCTCATGGAGTATCCGGCGCTGTTTCGCGACCAGGTCCTCGGGTTTTTGTCCGAGGTCCCCGGCTACGAACCCCGCCGCGCACCGGCAGACAGCGGCGCGCCTGGCGGGTTTGACAGGGCCGTCGGCACGGGCGGATAATTTCTGCGTGGTGTCCACGTTCTCGGACGCCAAGGAGAGTTCATGTCCCGGGCCCTGATCGGAGGGGTTGTCGCGGGCGCGATCGCGGTGGTGACGATCGCGGCGTACGCGGCGACGAACGCGCGCCTACAGAGCGACGCCGAGCGCGATCTGCGCAGGCAGGTGGCGAAGGCCCAAGAGCTCTTGATCCAAAACGCGTCGCTGGAATCGCTTCAGCTTTTGAATCGGGTTGAAGCGGTCGCGGCAGAGGAGGACTACGTTCGGGCGCTCACGAGTGACTCGCGATCGGAGGCGGCCGATATCGCGAAGCTGGCCTTCCGCCGGTTTCGCCACGGGCTCTCCGACGACGATCCGCGCCCGGACATCCTCGCGCTCACTGACGACGCGGGGAGAGTCGTGGCCCTGCTCGACGTGTCCCGCCCGCTCTCGGATATGTGGCTCGACGAGGGTGAGGTCAAGCACGCGCCGCTCCGCGTGGCCCTAGAGCGCGGCCTCATCACGAGCGAGCTCATCGAGCTCGATAGCCAGGGACTGATGCGAGCGGGCGTGGCGCCCGTGCGTGACGAGCCCGGCGGCGAGATCTTGGGCGCCGTCGTCGTCGCGTACTCCATGAGCTCGAGCGACGCCGAGGCGCAGCGCGACCTCCTCGACGCGGATGTGGCCTACTTCTCCGGCGAGCGGGTCCGCACGGCCAGCTTTCAAGACGACGGCCGCGCGGTGCCCTCGCGCGAAGAGCTGTCCGAGACGCTCGCGCGCGAGGGGCTCGCCGAGGACGCGTTCGAGCGCGGGCTCGCGGATGTGGTCTCGCTCGAGCTCGCGGGCGACACCTATTTGGCGACGGCGGGGAGGTGGCCGCGGTTCAGCAGCGAGGCGCTCCCCGAGGATTATCCCGGTCACCACGCCGGCGCGATGGTGATGCAGTCGGTCTCGAAGGCGACAGCCAGCGCGGGGGCGCTCTCGCGCGCCATCCTGCTCGTGGGGCTCGGCGGCGCCGTCGCGGCGCTCGCGGGCATCGCGCTCACGGCGCGGTCGTTCCGCCTCCCGATCGAGGAGCTCGAGCTCGGGGTGACTGACATCATCAACGGAAACAC
>SLNH01000144.1 GCA_007133195.1 Nannocystineae bacterium
GAGCGATCAGTCGTCGCTCAGGTCGCAGCTCGCCGCCAACACGTAGACCGCGCCGTCGTCCATCGACTGGCCGCCGACGAGGTACCAGTCCCCCGAGTCGAGCTGGATCGTGGCGTCCATGAGGCGCTTACCCTCGGCGTCGTCGAGAGTGAGGGAGAGCCTGAGCCTCGGCTTTTTGCCGTCGGAGCGCATGACATCCTGGAACAGAAGCCCCAGCTCGCCGCCCGGAGCGAGGGAGATCTCGACCGGGTGCCGCCGCTGTGCGGAAAACTCGTGCGCGCCCAGCGACTCGAACACGTTCCAGTCGCTAAACGGCGGCTTTTTGAGCTTCCCCTCGATGGCGCGCAGGCGCGGGTCGAGTCGATCGGTATCGCCGTGGCTCGCCTTGACCTCGAGGACCTCGCAGCTCACTGCGTCGCCCTCGGCGTACGCGAGGCTCGCCCCGCCGGCTAGCAGCGCGGCGAGGACGAAAGCAGACACCGCCCGCCGGGCGCGCGCTTGGCAATCCATCGCGACCCTCATCATATCGGGCCCTCCGTTTCGGGTTCGTCTTCGAGCCAAATCACCGCCGTACCTCCGTCCTCGTCGTCGTCGTCGTCGGGAATCGTGAGCACGCTGCCGCCGCCGTATAGCTCTAGTGACTCCACCTCCGGCGGCTGAGACGTGAGCGCCGGCGTGGTGGTCACCGCGCCCGACGAGGGCGCTTCTGCGACGCCGGGCGCCGCTCCCTCGTCGCCGGACACGACGGCGAACACGTTCGCCGCGGCGGCGGCCGCGGCCACGCCCCCGGTGATGAAGTGCCCGCGGACGCTGTCCAGCCACTCGCCGAGACGCACGAGCAGGCCCTGGTCGTCCGGCTGGGGGCGGGGTGAGACCGCAGGCGCCTCCGGAGACTCCGCAGGCGGCGCGGCCTCGAGGCGCCCTTCGATACGCTCCCAAACCCGCGCGAGCGCCGGCTCGGCGTCGTCTGTCTCGAGCTCGGCGTAGGTGCGCACGCACTCGCCGAGCTGTTTGAACGAGCGGGCTCGCCGCTCGGCCTGTTCGTCGGCGCCGAGGGCGGCGCTCACCTCTTCGGCCTCTCCCTGATCGTCGGGGAGCTCGCCGTCGAGGTACTGCATGATGTCGATATCGGAAACGCGGCTTGTCACGATGACCACCCTTTAAGCTTCCAGGTCCTTCTCTCCCATGAAAGCGAGCAGGTGTTTTTGCATGTTGCGGCGCGCGTGGAACAAACGGGACATGATGGTCCCCTTCGAGCACTCCATGACCTGCGCCATCTCCTCGTAGGACAGCCCGTCGATCTCCCGCATGAGGAGGACGGCCCGGTGGTTTTCCGACAGCTTGTCCAGGGCCAGCCCGAGGTGGTCGCGCATCTCCTTGCGCACGAGCGCCTTGCCCGGATTGTGTCCCAGGATCGACGGGAGCAGCGCCGCCTCCTCCACCTCGTCATCCGAGGCCCGGTTGCCCACGCTCTCGTCGTAGTCCACCTGGTGGGCGCGCTTTTGCTTGCGCAAATGGTCGATGCACAGATTCATCACAATTCGGTACAGCCAGGTGTAAAAGCTCGATTGGCCCGCGAAGCGACCTAGGTGACGGTGGGCCTTGAGGAACGCGTCTTGAACGACATCGAGGGCATCGTCCTGGTGGCGCACCATCCCCACCGCCAGGGAATACACGCGGCGGTGGTAGCGGTTGAACAGGTTTCGAAAGGCGTCTTGGTCGCCCTCCCGCGCCCGATCAACCAGCTCGAGGTCAGCCGCGCTCTCCATCGCATCACTCGGTATGGACGCACTTTCGACGGGCTTATTCACCGCGGCAGGTATACCAAAGTCGGCGCGCGCACGCGCCCGGTGCGAGCCGCGAGCGAAGCCGCGGGCCCCGCGCAGGCCGGCCGGCTAACCCCCCTCACGGCCGTGCCCGCGAGCTGCTAAACTGCCCACCTCCACCGGCGCGACATTGCAATCGATACGGAGCATACGCGCGTTTCTCGGCGCCCTGCGCCGCCGGCTTTACCGGCGTGAAGCCGCCTACTGGGCGAGCGTCGGCGGCGCCGTGGTGATCGTCGCGCTCGCGCTCGTCCCGCTCGCGGCCGCGGCGAGCGATCCGGGGCTTCTCCCCGCAATCCGGATTGCCGCGCTGGCGTTTTTGGCCGGCGCCGTCTCGGCCGCCGCAGTGCTCGGTTTCGTCGTGCCGAGGCGGCGATTTCGCGAAGATAAGGCGATGGCCCGGGTAGCCGGACGCGCCCGGCCCGCCATCGCCTCGGATCTGGTGAGCGCGGTCGAGCTCGCCGACGACGCCGACCGCCACCGGGCGTCTCCGGAGCTCGTGGCGGCGCTGGTCGACGTCACGGCCGCACAAGCATCTGAGATCTCACTCAAAGAGGCGGTGCCGTACCAGCCCCTGCGACGCCCTGCCCTGGCGCTCGGCGGCGCCATCGCGGTCTTTGCAGTCACCGCCGCGGCGGCCCCGTCCACCTTGCAAGATGGTCTGCGTCAGCTCGTCGGCCTCGGGCCGGCGGACCCGCTCGAAGCCGCCGACCGGACGGACGAGCCCCTCGTGGGCGACATCCACATCACCCTCGATTACCCCGACTACACCGGGCGCGAAAGCCGCACACTCGAGCACACGAGCGGCGAATTCAGCGCGATGCCGGGGACGCGGGTGGCCATCTCGACGAGGGCCCTGGACGAGGTGAGCGAGGCGAAGATCGTGTTCGACACCGAAGGGGCCGGCGCACCGGGGGACGCCAGCGATGCCCTGGACCTCGAGATCGATGGACGCGAGCTCGCGGCGACGTTCGAGGTGACGGAGCCGACGAGCTACCGGTTTTTCCTCCGGGACGGCAGCGCGCGTGCCGTCGAGGACCGCGCGCGCGAGATCGCGATCGAGCGCGACCGGCCCCCATCGGTGGAGCTGTTCGCGCCCGCGCGCGAGCTCGAAGTCAGTGACATCAAGCGGATCGAGCTGGCCTACGCCGCCGAGGACGACTACGGCCTGTCGGAGCTCGCCCTCGTGTGGGAACAGGACGAGGGGGACGAGCCAGAACGTAAGGCGTTGCCGATTCCCGCCGACGACGAGCGCCGCGCGGAGGGCAAGTTCGTGTGGGACCTGGCCGATGTCCCTCTCGAACCCGGCGGCCGCGTGGCGTACTACATCGAAGCCACCGACAACGACGATGTATCCGGGCCCAAGACGGCGAGGTCGGAGACCTACTACCTACAGATTTTCAGCCCGCGAGAGCACCACGAGCAGATCGTGGCGAGGCTCCGCGAGCTGTTCGAGATGCTCGTGCACAACCTAGGCGATCGGCTCGAGGCGCCGAGCGGCGACGTGCGCGCCCACACCTCGCTCCAGCAGGACACCGAGCAGATCGCCGCCGAGCTCGCCGGGGTGACCCGGACCATGGACGAGGACGAAATCGGCTCGGACAAGGCGCTCGAGGCGCTGGGCGACATCGAGAGCAACCTGCGCGCCATCGGAGACGGGGAGCGCGCGCTGGTCGAGCGGCTCGTAAGCCGCGGAGAGGCCCGCTCCCCGCGGCTCGAGGAGCGGGCGCGAGACAGCTTGGAGATCATCGAAGACGATGTGTTGCGCCTCGCCGACTGGATCGAGCGCACGCAGCTCGAGAACATGCTCGCGCTCAGCGACGAGATCGACAGCCACAGAGAGCGTTTGGACGACCTGTTGGAGGAGTACGAGCGCACCGGCTCGAGCGACGTGCTCGCGGAGATCGAGCGCGAGCTCGCCCAGCTCGAGCAGCGGATGTCGGAGCTCGCGACGAGCCAGCAGGGCGTGCCGAGCGACGTGATGGACGAATTCGTGCACGAGGAGGCGATGATCGGCGCCGACGAGGAGTCGTGCATCGAGGCCGTGCGCGAGCGCATCGAGGCCGGCGAGGTCGAAGACGCTCGCGCCGAGCTCGAAGCGTGCGCGCAGACCTTCGCCGAGTCGAAGGCGGCGCTCGAGGACTCGCTCGGCGAGTTCCGGGGCGAGCGGTTTTCCGCCGAACAGGCGGCGTTCGCGGAGGTCATGGACGAGCTCGCGGACCTGGCGCGGGACCAAGAGGACATCGCGGAGGCAGCCCAGGAGCTGTGGGACGAGTACGCCGAACGCGCGGCCGAGGAGATGGCCGATCAGGCCGAGGCCACTCGCGAGGAAGTCGCCGGCACGCTCGAGGCGCTCAAGGAGGCGGTGGACGACATCCCCGAAGCGGGGCTCACGCCGTTTTCCGAGGACGAGCTCGAGTCGGTGGAGCGGCGGGTACAAAACGTAGACGACATGCTCGCCGAAGGCGACATCGCGGAGGCATTGGCGATGGCGCGCCAGGCCGAGCGCGGTCTCGAGGCCATGGGCGCCGAGCTCGAAGCGATGCTCGGCGAGGGCGGGATGTTCGGCGCGCAGACGGAACAGGCGGCGGACGCCGTTAGTGAGGCGCAACCGCTCGCGGAGGAGCTCGTGGAGGCGCTCAAGGATGCGACGCCCGAGCCGTGGGAGCTCATGAGTCCCGGTGATCGCGACGCGCTCGACGAGCTGCGGCGGCGGCAGGAGTCCGCGCGCGAGCGAGCCGAATCGCTGGCCGAGGACGCGGCGGAGCAGAGCGGCGAGCTGCCGGGCGAGGCGGGCGAGGCGATCGCCGAGGCGGTGGGCGAGGCCGGCGAGCCCATGGGCCGCGCGGTGCGGCGGATGCTCGAGCGCGATCCCTCGGGCGCGCGCCAGGCGTCTCGGGACGCGGCCGAGCGGCTCGCCGAGGCGCGGGAGGAGGGGCGTGGAGAGGCGCGTCAGCGCCAGCGGCGCGGCGGCGGGCGCATCGACGATGAGCCGGTCCGGATCCCGGAGGCGGGCCAGTACGAGGCTCCCGCGGATTTTCGCGAAGAGCTCCTAGAGGCCATGAAACGAGACGACCCGCCCGAGGAGTACAGAGACGTGGTCCGGCGTTACTACGAGGAGCTGATCCAATGAGGCTGGCGCGCTTGTCCGTCGCGGTGCTCTGGAC
>SLNH01000482.1 GCA_007133195.1 Nannocystineae bacterium
TCAGGTGCTCATCAAGCGATGGCTCGATGATCGGATCCGCAGCGAGCGCGAGCAGCTTCGAGCAAAACAGCGCAGGTCTCCCCGCCGAGCGGCGCCTCGGTTTCCGCTCGAGGATCGGCCGGCCTCCGAGGGCGCGCACTATCGCAAGGTGAGCTGATGTACATCGCCGCTCACCTCGTACGGCGGGCCGGGAACGAGGGGATTAACGCATTTGTGCACGAACATCCCGCTGAGCTCACGTGGCCAACGGAGGTCGACGACATCGCCGCGCTCGCCGATGAAGACCCGGGTTACATCGTGGCCAGCCGCATCGACCTCGAGCCTGGCGGTAACGAGGTTCGGGCCTATCTGGACATCCTGGCGCCAGAGCGCACGGCAATCGACGCGATTGAGCGCGCCCTAAGGAGCCTGCGGGGCGACCTTGCCGAGCGCCACAACCCCACCGTGTTCAAAAGCGAACGAGTCGTCATCCGCTTCGGGGTCGAGGTCGGACTGGAGCGGCTGCGTGAGCTTCAGCTCGACACGCTGGCGCGGGTGGGGCTCGATCTCCTGCGAAGCTCCCCTTAGGCGTGCGCGCTCTCAATCCCACCCTGTCCGCCGCTGCAATGAGCAGGCGCGGCGTCGCGGCTGAGCCCGGCCAGTAGCCGCAAGAGCTATGGCGCCGGAGAAACTGCCCCCGCTTTCGCGGATGACACGATGTCGCGATCGACGATAGTGCGAATCTGAGCAAGGAGGCGCGCCGGAGCGGCCGAGAGATCGATCGCGAAGACACGAAGCCGCTTGCCCGCGCGGCTGACGACATAGTCGTTGGTGTGTGAGGCGCCGGCGGCCGCGTAGATCAGCGTTCCCGAACGAAGGCCGAGCGCGATGGTGTAAGCAAGCACCTGATAGATGTCGGAGTTTCGATGGTCGCCCGCGGCCAAGCTTTTGTACTTCGCGTCGCCAACCCAGAGGATGTGTCCACTTTTGCGCAGGCAGAGGTCTGGCTTGAGGACCACCCGCTCGGCATCATCGAGTCGGAAGTGCGGTAC
The DNA here is from genome assembly GCA_007133195.1 of Nannocystineae bacterium. Lineage (GTDB taxonomy): Bacteria > Myxococcota_A > Polyangia > Haliangiales > Haliangiaceae > SLNH01. The sequence continues at coordinate 1,032 of SLNH01000482.1, forward strand.
TCGGTCGGGAAAGTCCCTTTGGGGCAGGTTAAGTGCATGTCTCAGGGCGGCGCGCACGAACGCCTCGAACGCGCGGTTCATGTCCAAAAGGAACGCGCCTCCCCGGGTACTGCCGCTGCCAAGATCGACAGAAGCAGAGCGGAGCACCAAGCTCGCGAGCATGATTGCCGGTTCATAGTGCCGGTTTAGTCGATTGAACGCTATGTCGGGAACGGCGTGCGGAGCAAAGCGCACGTGACTAACTCCGCCGAACGCACGAAGCGCGCGCTGAAGCTCTCGCTGCGCGGCACGCGAGCGGAGCGGCGCGCGACCGAGCGTGGTCAGGGCAGCGAGAAGGATCTGGTTCTCCAGTACATCGGCAGTGAACTCGTCGTGCTGGACGTCGATGGGCGGGGCGATCGCAAGCCGCCGGCGCACGTGCTCGGCGAACAGGATCTTGCCACGTGGCGCGCGCAGCGGCTCCTCGGTGGAGTGGTAGCCAGTCAAAAGTCCTCGACGGGTGGCGCGCTCCACCGCGCGCGCGAGCAGAATGGCCACCATGTCGACGATGTCGTCGGCGTCTTCGAGGTCCGCCTGGCGTTCCTGCCACCTGACCGCGTCGCAGCTGTAGGAGATCAGAAACAGCACCGAGCTCACCGGAATCTTGGGCCGAATCTCGAGGGTGAGGCTCGGAAGTGCGACCAGGCCGATGTGCTGATCGGGCGTTAGATTATAGCGATCCGTCCACCCCGGTGTGGGTTCCATGCGCAGGCCCGGGTGAATGCGTCGCAGGGCGTCGCGCTCGCGAGGCGAAAGCCGCACCGCGGCCTCCGTTTGGAACTCAGCCAGCCTCAGCCGGCGCGGCGACCTCATCTGCTTCCTCTCCCTCTTCGGCGTCAGCGACAGCGGCATCATCCTCGCTGGTCCAGGCCGCGCTTCTCACCCTCGAATACCGGTAGTTCTCCAGCTCGTAGGGCGTGTCGAAGAAGCGCTCGGCGAGAGCTGGTATGATCGCGTGCTCCCAGATCCGCTCAGCTTTCGCCTCCGTGAGCGAGCCGATATCTTTGCGCAGGAAGTGGCTCGGTCCGATGGCCGCGTGTGCATCGTCCAGGCGCGCGTTCACGTTGTCGAGCATGTCCGCGAGAAAGATCAGGTCGGGCGCTTTGTCCTCGAGGTAGCGCCGGAGCAAGCCTTGGATCGGCGGCCGGTCGGGCACGAGCTCCACGAAGCGAAATCGCCGGCGCAGCGCCATGTCGAGGAGCGCGATGGACCGGTCGGCCGTGTTCATCGTGCCGAGCAACAGAACGTTGCGCGGCAGGGAAAACGGCTGTTTCGAGTATTGAAGCGCGATTTCTTCGTCCCGGTACTCGAGCAGAAAGTAGAGCTCGCCGAAAATCTTGCTGAGATTTCCGCGGTTTATTTCATCGATAAGCAGCACGAACTCGCGCTCGGGTGCGGCTTTGGCCCGCGCGGCGATTCGCTTAAGTGGCCCATCGCAGAGAGCGAATTGGCTGGCGCCGCTCGGTCGGTAGCCCTCGACGAAGTCCTCGTATGCGTAAGAGGGATGAAACTGCACAAGTTCCACACCGTCGGAGCTTTTCGCGAGCATCCGGGCGAGCTGCCGTGCGATGTAGGTTTTGCCCGTGCCCGGTGGCCCCTGGAAAATCAGCTGCCCGGCATCGCGGAGCTGCTCGACCCAGTCGTGGACAACCTCGGCCGGCTCGAGGAATAGCTCGTCGGCAAGGTCCTCGAAGCGCGTTGGCTCATAACCAGGACCTTTCGGCTCACTCGCGGGTGAGCCACGCCCGCCTAACGCAGGCGAAAGCTTTGCTCTACTTTTCTTTTTCCCCTGCTTCCATCGCTCGCGCACCGGGGTGCGGTAGAAGTGGAAACCTTGGCCGTGCTCGAGCTCCAGGCGGTGCCTGATCTCCAGCAGGTCGGCGTCGATATTATCCGATGGGTCACGTCTCAGCTCGTCACGAAAGGTCTCGCGGATGAGCCTTTTGTCTTTGCGTGACGAAATGTTCTCGAACGAGTCTGGAAAGATCATGTACAGCCACGCCTCGCGCATTGGCTGATACGCGCCGCCAGAGAACTCGACGCTGTGGACGGCCCGGCGAAACTTCCACGGATCCGCCAGCAGCCGCTGCCTATTGTCCGCGTCGAGTCCATGCCAGTGCAGGAGGAACTCCGTGAGCCAGGCGATATGGAACGGGCGGTGCTGATTAAAACTCTGATCGCCCGCGAGTCCCTGCTCAAGACCCGCGCGGGCCCATGCGGGCATCTTCACCGCGCGTTCGCACCAGCTGAGCACCTCCTCAACGTTTTGCTGTTTTTTGTCGAGGCCCGTGCGCGTCGTGAAGAATTGCTGCGCGTACAGGAGCTCGGCAGCTAGCTGGATGATGTCATCACCTGCATCGCTCAACTGGCCGCGGTACTTCTCGAGAAACGTACCGTCTCCGTCGTCGAGGCCGCCTACGAAGTGGTGATGGAATACCTCTAGGTTGGCGCGTGTCCATAGCTGTCGATCAGGCGTGAAAAGGCTGTCAAAGCTGGCGAGCGCCGTGTCGCGCATCTGCGCCAATGCCTCGTAGGTCCCGTCCGGCAGGTCTTTTAGTCGAGCCATATGATGTTGTTATCGATGTGGTGAGTAAGTTCAATGCGGGGTACACCCCTGGGGTCGTTAGCTCTATAACTGGCCGGGGAAGTCCTCCCGGAGTCTAGAACGACATCCCCGTGCTTTGGCCTAGGGGGCGATTGATTCCGCGAGACTGTGGCGGAGTCGCGGGTCGCGGTCTACGGCCTCGGGGGTGCACACGATGGTGAGAGCGGCGGTGGCGCGGGTGGCGGCGATGTGCATGCGGCGCTCGTAGTGGCTGAGGTGGCCGGGGAGGAGCTCGGTGACGATGACGTAGGGGCGCTCGAGGCCTTTGACGCGGAGGAAGGTGTCGCAGATGATGCTGTCGGGGGCGGCTTCGGCGTCGGCGGGGGTGACGGGATGGGGGCCGAGGTGGGATTTTCCCCAGATGGAGCTGGGTTTTTGGCCGGCGAGGGTCAATACGGCGATGTCGGCGGGGCGGGCGCCGGCGCGGCGGAGTTCGGTGAGCTCGTGGGCGAGTTTGGCTTCGAGCTTTTGCTGGTCAGCGACGACGAGGCGGACGGGGGCGCCGGGCGGAAGGTCGGCGGGTTTGGCGGCGGCGGCGCTGGGGAGGTTTCCGTAGCTGGCGGCGAAGTTCCAGATCGGCGCGGGATTTCGATACTGGTGGCGGAGGCTGAGCGGCGTGAGAGTCTGCGTGATCGAATTGGGGATTTGTCGCTCGGTCCAGAAGGTCTGGCGCTCGTCGGCAAAGATCCAGAGGTCGCGGCCTTGGGAGAGCTCTTCGACGAAGGTCCAGTCGGCTTCGTCCAGGTCTTGGGCTTCGTCGATGACGATGAGGTCGGGGCGCTCGGCGATGTGGGAGAGGCCGGCGACGGCGGCTTCGAAGGCGGCGCCCTCCCAGAATGTGGGGTCGTCTTCGCCAATGGGGCGGCCGGCTTTTTTCAGGAGCTCGGCGGCGTAGCGGCGGATGGGGGCCGCCCTGATGCGATTCTTGACGTATTCGCCGGCGTCGCCGCCGCGCAGGTGGCGGGCAACAGCGTGGCCGAGGGCTTCGGTGAAGCAAAAGTACTGCACGCGCTGGCCGGCGGCGGCGCGGCGGATGCATAGCTCGCGGGCCACGACGGTTTTGCCGGAGCCGGCGCCGCCTTTGACGTGGGCGCGAGGGGCCTCGCCGGCGAAGTCGAGGAGCTGGAGCTGCTCTTCGTCGAGCTGGATGCGGCGGGCTTCCGCATCGCTCGCGCGGTCGTGGAGATTGACCTCCGGGACCCAGGTTTCGCCCCACAGCTCGTGCAGGGTGGCGAGCCATTTGCCGTCTTTGGGGAGGTCGTATGGGGGGACGGCGCGCTCGAAGAGGGCGGGGAGCGCTTCGCCGAGATAGGGAA
>SLNH01000379.1 GCA_007133195.1 Nannocystineae bacterium
AAACAGTTCAGTCAAGGAGCGGAGCCTGCTCGACGCGGCGCTCGCCGGCGAGGGCGCGCTGGGGCTCGCCGACGAGCTTAGAAATCCCCTGAACGCGGCGTCCCTGCAGCTTCGGGTGCTCGCCAGGCGGCTCGAGCAAAACTCCACGGATGTGCGCGTGCGCGAGCCCCTGCGCGTGGCCCGGGCTCACGTCGAGCGCCTCGCCCAGGCGGTCGATGACGCGATCGCGCTCGCGCAAAGCAGAGAGCAAGGGGATGAGCGCGACTGAGCCACCTGGAGTGGCCCTCCGATCCGGCCGCGGCCTCTCCCCGATCGTTAGCGAACCCGCTCCGCGCCTTCGTCGCTCCGCATCTCGCCTGCGAGCACGCCCAAAAGCTCCATGACCTCCGCCTCGCCCATGACGCGCACATCGGCGTAGGTAAAGCGATCCCCTGGGTCGCCCGCCAGAACCGCGACGCCGTCGCCGCCGAGCGCCGCGAAGGCGTTTTCGTCGGTCAAGTCATCCCCTACGAACACGGGTACGACGTCGGCGCTATCGAGGTCCATCTCCTCGAGGAGCCACGCCATCGCGCGGCCCTTGTCCCAGTCCACGTCCGGACACAGCTCGATGACCTTCTTTCCCTCACCCTGCCGCAATCCCGCGCGGGTGACCTCCCTCGCCCGGGCAAAGAAGGCGCCGAGCTCGCTGTCGGGCACGAGGCGGTAGTGAAGCGAGAGCGAGTAGCGCTTTCGTTCGACGACCGCGCCCGGAATCGCCGCCAGCGCGGCCCTGAGCTCGCGTTCCGCGGCGTCGAGCGCGGGGATCGCCGCGACACCGCCCGGGTGCTCGAGGTTTCCGTGCGGGCCGGCGATATCAAAGCCGTGGTTGCCCGCGTAGTAAAGCTGCGGCAGGCCCACGCGCTCTTCGATGTCGCGCCGATCGCGCCCGGTGACGATCGCGACGAACACCTGGTCGGCGAGCTCGGCGACGGCATGGCGCATCGCGGGGGAAAGCGCAGCCGCCTCGGGATCGGCGACGATGGGCGTGAGCGTGCCGTCGTAGTCGAGAAACACGGCTTTTTGTTTTCCGGCGAGGCGCTCGGCGAGCGCGCCGGATGCGGCCAGCGCGCTCGGCACTGTCGTCACGGAGCGCTGTCGACGGCCCACCGACGCCGAGCCGCCGCGGCGCCAGGCAGCGTCTACGCCGCGGGGATCGGCGACCACGGCGTCTGCCCCGGCCGCACGAAGCCGCGCCGCGCCCCGCCGCCTAGCCAGCCCGAACACGCCCCCGAACCCGGCGCGGCGCGCAGCGGCCACCGACGCAGGAGATCCGCTTAGATACGCTGCCTCGGCGACCCTCACGGTCCTGCCGCGTGGCGCCCGGCGAAGCTCGAACTCGACCTCTGCCGCGGCCCCCTTGGGTATGACGGCGTCGAACTCGGCCAAGCCCTCGGCGATGTCCGCGCCGCCCTCGGCGACCACGAGCCAGCCGCGGCGGCGAAGCTCCGCGAAGGGGGCAGCCAGCTCCGGGGAAAGCGCCCCTCCGCCGAAACCGTCATCGACGACGCTCGCCAGCTCGACGACGAGCACGGCGCCCCCCTCGTCCATCAGCGGACGCGCCAGACGATGCGCCCGCGCGTGGGATCGTACGGAGAGACCTCGACTTTGACCGAGTCGCCGAGCACCACACGGATGCGCCGCCGGCGCAGCTTGCCGGCGAGGGTCGCGAGGACCACGTGGTTATTGGGGAGCTCGACCCGAAACATGCCGCCGGGGAGCACCTCGGTTACTTGTCCCTCGAGCTCGATACCTTCTTCTTTGGGAGGAGTCATGCAGTCGATTCCAATCGCTGGTCCGTATACCACGGGGTACTTGCCAACCGGCACGCCCCGCTGAAAACCGGTGCGACGCGCGCCCGACCCGGCGGGTCGCCCGGTGTCGCCCCGGCGCCCCGCCGTCCGGAGCGAAGGGCCCCAAGGACGCGCAAGGCGGCGCAGACTTTAAGACAGAACGCCGGCTTGCTCTACCCCGAAGACCACCCGACGGCGGCCCGATCGGCGATCGGGCCGGGCCGCGAGCCGCGCTCGGCCCGGCCGTCGGCGCAGCGTCCATCCGCCGGCGTCGCACTCCCGCGCGGCTCGTGGCGAACCGGACGCGGCACGGCCGCGCCGCCCTTCGTGGGCAAGCGCAGCGGTGCGCGTCGAAATCCGTGGCGGCTCGCCCAGCGCGCCGCGGAGCGGCCGCCCACGCCCGCGAGCCGTTAGGGGTCGCAGGCCACGATCGTGGCGACGATGATCGCGGCCGCCTCGGCCTCGGCCTCCGAGGCGCCGAGGGCGACCAGAGCTTCGGCCTCGACCGACGCCTCGGCGAAGAAGCTCGCCATCCCGTCGATCGCCGCGTCGAGCTCGCCGCCCAGCGACAGCGAGCCCGACAGGCCGCCGAGCGCGGAGGCCAGCGCGTCGGCCTCGGCTTCAAGCGCCGCCGCGAGCGCCTCGAGCTCGTCCTCGGCCACCTCCAGGGCCGCCGCGATCTCAGCCTCGGCATCGGCCTGAAAACTGGCCCAGGCTTCGGCGATTTCGGCTTCGGCTTCGGCTTCGGCGCCGGCCTGCGCCGCGGCCTCGATCTCCGCGCGTGCGCCGGCGCCCGCGTCCGCGACGGCCGACGCCGCGGCCGACAGCTCGGCCTCCGCGTACGCCGCGAGCGCCTGCGTCACCGTCCGCGCCTTGTGCGCCTCCGCAGAGGCGGCGAGCGCCGCGCCGGCCTCGGCGCCGAGCTCGCCCTCGAACGCCTTCATCGCCTCCGCCGAGGCGATACCCGCCCGGGCCACAAACTCGGCTTGAATGCCGGCCTCGGCGTGGGCGTAAAGCACGGCCTCGCCGTAGGCATCGAGCGCGGCTTCGGCGTCTCCTGCGGCGAGCTCGCTCGCGAGCGTCGTCTCCGCGCCCGCCGAAAACTCGAGAGCGACGCGAGCGTCCTGCTCCGAGGCCCCGGTCGTCTCGTGGCTGAGCGACTGCTTCCACGCGGTCACCGCGGTCGCCGTCGCCTCGGCGGCTGACGATATTTCGGCCTCACCGGCGCCCGCGAGCTCGGCCGCGAGCGAAGTGCCCGCCGCCAGCCAGAACATCCCGGGGCCGACGTCGGCCGACACCGAGCCCTCCGCGCGGGCCTCGACGAACAGGTCTGCGATCACGGTGGACCGCGCGTCGATGGGCGGCGCCTGCATCGACGCCCCTCCCTCGAAGCCCTCCGAAATCGCGACTTGGCCGATCATCTCATCGCTCGACTCGCCATCGACCCGCACGAGGAGCGAGGCGTCCGTGGCCGCTTGCATGTCGACGTCGATGGCATAACGCCCCTCGGCGTCGACGCGGGCCTCGCCGTCCGCCACCGCTTCGAGCTCGCCGCCTCCCCCCACGCGGTAGGCGGTGACCACCGATCCCTCCACCTCGGCTGACGCCGCCGCCGCTGCCGACGACGACGACGACGACGACGCCGACGACGACGGGGCGAAATCTTGGCCTCCGTCCTGATCCACGCGACCCTCGATCGTACCCGTATCGTGGTCGCCGTTACCGACGTCGTCACACGCCAAACCGGCGATCGCGGACAGGGCGACGAAGGGAGCGCTCGTTTTGAAACCTCGGGTCATCGCGACTCGCATGGTGTACCTCCTAGGCTGAAAAACAGACCAGCCCTCCAAGAGCAGCCGGCGTGCCACGCCCGGGCCTCGTCATTTCGGGGATTTTCGGAGCGCGCCGGTCTCGGCGCGCCGGCCGCTGCGACATAGCCGCCAGGGTTTCGTCAGGCGCGGCGCGCCGGCGCCTCAGGCAGCGTGAAAAAGCCCCCAGGCGGCGCCCCACAAAGCCGCGCCGAGCTCACGGATCGGGCGCGCCACCTACCGGACACCTCACGCCGAGATCGACGCGCGGCTCACGCTGGCCCGCCGCTTCGGCCGACCGGCGCACGCGCGCCCCCGAGATACGGCGCGACCGCGGCGAACGTGTCATAGCGAGCTGCCTAAAATTCGAGCCCACCTAGGATCGCGTCAGCCCCGGCTCGCTCGAGGAGCTGGATGAGCCCGCTCGCGTGGGCGTCGATCGCCCGGCTCTTCGAGGGCACGAGCACCCAGTCCGACGCGAGCGACTCGCGGACGCGGTCGATCACCACGCCCACGAACTCGCCCTGCGAGTCAACCGGCCGGCCCGCTCGCGAAGCCGTCGGCCGCGTCGTCCACCCCGGACGCGGCACGATCTCATCGCGCGTCTTCATCGAGGATCGAGTTCATCCGCCGAGAGAAATGACACCCGTGCCCCAAAGCACAGAGAGAAGCATCACCACCGCCAACGACACGATCAGCAAGATCAAGACAGTGTCACCGTCTACTCCGCCTCGTTGCTTCATGACCCGCGAGCGTAGCAAACATACGGCTGCCCTACTCATGTCGTCACGCGCGCTCGGCCCGCCACCCTGGCGAAGGACGTGCGCTTGAAGTCGCTGCGTGTCGCTCGTCAACACCTCACGTCGTCCCTCGGTTGGAGGTGCTGATCCCCCATCTCGGGTCTGCCCCAGCCGGAGCTCCCGAGCGGTCGCGACGGCGGCTCGGAGGGAGCCTGATTCCGTGACAGGGAACCCGGCCGCCATTAAGTTTATCCTATGGGCACGGCGCGAAAACGGGCGACCTATGAGGACGTGCTCGCCGCGCCGCCGCATAAGGTCGCAGAAATTTTGAATGGCGATCTCGTACTCTCACCACGCCCCGGGGGGCCGCACGCCGCTGCCGTGTCGGCGATCAGCGAAGAGCTCGGCCCGCCGTTCAAGCGCGGCCGCGGCGGCCCCGGTGGGTGGATTCTCTTGTTCGAGCCCGAGCTTCACCTCGGCGGCGACATCCTCGTGCCCGACCTCGGCGGCTGGCGCCGGACCACGATGGACCGCGTCGGCGACGTCGCGTACTTCGAAACGCGCCCGGATTGGGTATGTGAGGTGCTCTCGCCGGCTACCGAGCGCA
>SLNH01000293.1 GCA_007133195.1 Nannocystineae bacterium
GCCGACGAGCCCATCGCGAGCACCAGGGTGCGAGGCGAGTCGAGATCCGGAAGTGGCCATGAGGACCAACTCCCGGTCGGGTGCGAGTAGGTCACGATCGCCGTGTCCACTGCCTCCTCCTATCTCCACTCACGAGATATCGAGCGCGACCAAGGTGGTGTCGTCCACCGGCTCGCGGCCGTCGCGAAACGCGGTGACCGCGTCCACCACCGCGTCTCGCATATGCTGCGCCGTGCGCGGGGCGGCGGACGCGATGGCCTTGTGCAACCTGCGGTCGCCGAACCGTTTCTTCTGGCTGTTTTCGCAATCCACGACGCCGTCGGTGTAGAGCAAAACGACGTCGCCGGGCGACAGCGTCACATCGCGGCTCGACACGTCCAGCGCGTCGAGGCCGAGCGGCGAGCTCTGGGTGGGCAGCGTGTGGATGCTGCCGTCTTGGCGGCGGAGGTACGGGAACGGGTGGCCGGCGTTCGTGATTCTCAGCGTGTACTGTTCGGGGTGGTAGGTGGCGACGATCGCGGACATCAGAAGCTGCGAGCCGGCGACGTCGCGGATGGCTCCATGAAGCAGCTTGAGCACGACCTCTGCGGTGAGCCTCTCGCCGTATACGCGACGCGCCACGTGAAGGGCTCCGCGCGCGACGCCGGTGATGATGGCGGACGCCGCGCCGTGGCCGGTCACGTCGCCTACGATGAGCATGACGCGGCCATCGGGGAGCGTTTCCACGGCCCACCAATCGCCTCCCGCCGCCGATGCGGGGACGAAGTGAGCGAACACGTTCAGCCCCGCGACGACGAGCTCCGAGTCTCGCGGAAGCAACATGCGCTGGACGACGCCCGCGAGCTCGAGCTCCTTGCGCATGCCGGCGCGATCGCCTGCGGAGCGGAGGAGCTCGAGGAACTGATCCGCGATGAAAAAGAACCGATCGCGTATGCCCGTTTCATCTACGAAGTCGCCGCCGTGCGAAGGGGCGGCGCCGGAGAGCGACTCGCTCACGTACCTGACGAACTCACCGCGAAGTCGCGCCTCGGTCTCGCTCGCGCTCTGATCGTCTGTGCTCAGTAGCTCGACGAAGATGGCGAGCGAGCGGCCGATCGTCTCGAGGAGCTCGCTTAGCCGATCGCGCTCACCCATGACGCGCGAGCGGAGCGCCTCGGCCTCCTTGGTGCTCACCTCCAAAGACCGCGTGAGCAGCGCGCGGTCGCCTTCGATGTGCTGGTAGTGGGCGCTGATGCGCGACAGCAGCGCGTGCCAGGCCTCGGCCGAAGGCGGCGCGGCCTCATCGATGCCGGCCTTGCGAAGCTGCCTCGACAGCACTGGATGGATCGGGGCGCCGGCCGTCTGTCGATGATGGCGATTGGGCTTCATCCCGCTCACGTGGCGCCCGCTTCGGCGCGGGGCGTGGCGCGTCCGGCGGGCGTGGATGCACCGGCCTCGCTGTCGCGTCCAGGAATCAACTCGATAAGTGTACGTGAAGGACGTTACACCTTCCAGATCATCCTGAAACGGCTCCCGTGGACCGCTGTGGACAAGTTCCATACACGATCCCCCAACGCCGCGGGCAGCCGTGACCCGCGACTTGCCCGGCGAGGTGGACGGCTCAGGACGGCGGCTGATTCTGCTTTGCGAAGGCCACGAATCCCTTCATCAGGTTTTCGAGCCGCTTTCGCGTCTCCATGTCGGTGAGCGCGCCCTCGCGGCTGAATAGCTTGCCCGCACCACCCACGTAAAGACTGGTCTCGAGCCAGGGGCGCATGCCGAGCGCCCGCCATACCTGAAGCCAAGCCGTCTGGGACAGGAGCGTTCCCTTGGCGCCGGGCGTCGCGCCCATCGAGACCACCGGGCGCCCGCCGAACACCCGTCGGATGTCCTTCGGCGGACGCGATAGCCAATCGATGGCGTTTTTGAGGACGCCGGGCATCGAGTTGTTGTACTCGGGCGTGGCGATGACCAGGCCATCGCTCTCGGCGATGCGCGCCTTGAGCGCCTCCACCTGCTTTGGCACGCCGCTTTGGGCCTCCTCATCGCCGTCGTACAGGGGTATGCCGTGCACGGTGGCCACATCGAGTGCACTGCCCTCGGGGACGAGCTCGGCGGCGGCCCTCAGCAGGGCCGTGTTGTAGGAGCCCGTTTTCAAGCTTCCCGAAATGCCGAGTAGCTCTGCCATGGCGCGAGTAACCCTACCACGCCCGCGCTTACTCCCGTAGCGAGCGCTCCTTCGGGATGCGACGCGTTTTGTGGCGGTGATCCTCGAACGACCGCGACGGCGCCTGGATCTCAGTTTGCAAATAGCCCGGTTCGACGACGCGGTCGCAGGGGCGCCGTGAGGCGCGCGGGCTGAGTAGGAGGACAAGGAGTAATGGATCGACGCGAGTTCATGGCCCGGTGGAAAGGTCCGGTCGAGACTGCGGCGCGGCGGCTCCTTGTCTACCGGCAGGCCGACTATTGGCTCGGTGAGTTCGCGCCGGCGCGCTCGCTCGAAGAGCTCCGCGCCGAGGTGGTTCGGGTCGACAACGAGGCCCGGGACGTCAAGACCTTCGCGCTGCGGCCGAACGCCCACTGGCGTGGATTTTCTGCCGGACAACACGTGTCGGTGGAGGTCGAGATCGGCGGCGTGCGGACGCAGCGCGTGTTCTCGCTGTCGTCGGCGCCTTCGGATCCGCTGTTAGCGATCACCGTTAAGCGCATGCCCGGGGGGCGCGTCTCGCCATGGTTGCACGAACAAGCGCGACCCGGGCACATCGTCGGGCTCAGCCCCGCGACAGGCCGATTCGTCCTCCCGAGCCCGCTGCCCCCGAAACTTCTTTTGTTAAGCGGCGGCAGTGGGATCACCCCGCTCATGTCCATCCTTCGCGACCTCGACGCCCGAGATGCCGTGTCGGACGTGGTGCTGGTCCACCACGCGCGCGCTGGCGACGGCGTGATCTTTCGGGATGACCTCGAGGCGATCGCGGCGCGCCGGACTGGACTTCGGCTGGCGTTTTGTCTGTCGGACGGCGACGGCCATGGCCGATTCGACGGAGCGCGCCTGGCCGAGCTCGTTCCAGATTTCGCCGAGCGGGCCACATTTCTGTGCGGCCCGCATGGGCTCATGGAGCGCGCCGGGCAGATGTGGACGCGCGCGGGGGCGCTCTCTGGCCTCCGCCGCGAGAGCTTTGGCCTGCCCGCGAGCGCGCGGCCTCCGGGGGCGGATGCGTCTGACCGCTATGAGCGCCGTATCCACCTCGGGCGTTCGGGGCGAAGCCACCTCGTCGACGACAAGGCGAACCTGCTCGACGAACTCGAGCGGTTCGGCGAGAGGCTCGCGAGCGGGTGCCGCATGGGGATCTGTCAAACCTGCACGTGTCGCAAGCGCCGGGGCGTCGTGCGGGATCTGACCACTGGGAAAACTTCGAGCGATCGCGACGAGGAGATTCAGCTATGCATCTCAGCACCGCAGTCAGACGTGGAGCTCGACCTCTGAAGGTGTTCAGACGTCGCCAGGCCGCATCGCCGGGGCCCGCGCCCCGGGAGCTCAGCGCTCGGGAAGCCGAAGCGCTCGGCGACGAGCTAGACGAGCTGCGGCGGCAGATCACCGAAGATCTCGGCGCGCGCGATGTCGACCACATCCGCCGGGTCATCGGCTGGTCCCGACGCAGCGAGGCCGCGGGGCGCTTTCTGCTTCACGTTGGCCTGGATCCCCTGAGCTTCGCGGCGGGCAGCGGCGCGCTGGGGCTGTCCAAGATCCTCGACAACATGGAGATCGGCCACAACGTGCTGCACGGCCAGTACGACTGGACCGGCGATCCCGAGCTCGACTCGCGCCGCCTAGACTGGGATATCACCTGTCCGCCGGAGGATTGGCGCTACTGGCACAACTACGAGCATCACACGTTCACCAACATCCTCGGCAAGGACCGCGACGTCGGGTACGTGTTTCTGCGCGCTTGCCCAGAACAGCCGTGGCATCCGGCGCACGTACTGCAGCCGGTCGCCGCGCTGGGTCTCGCGCTGTTCTTTCAGTGGGGCATCGGCGCGCACGGCCTTCGCCTCGAGGAAGTGCTCAAGGGCAACGAGCCCCTCTCCGCGCTCCGCGAGCGGGCGCGCCCGTTTGTGCGCAAGGCCGGGTGGCAGGTGCTCAAGGACTACGGGTTTTACCCCGCCATCGCGCTGTGGAATGCGCCGCGCGTCGCCGCCGGAAATTTTGTGGCCAACACGGCGCGCAACCTGTGGGCGTACGCGATCATCTTTTGCGGCCACTTCCCCGAGGGCGTGCGCGTGTATCACGAGGACGAGGTGCGCGGCGAAACGCGCGGCCAGTGGTACGCCCGCCAAATTGCCGGCTCGGCCAACATCGAGGGGGGGCGGGTTTTACACGTGCTGAGCGGCCATCTCAGTCACCAGATCGAGCACCACTTGTTTCCGGACATCCCGGCCTCTCGCTATCCCGAGATCGCCCCGCGCGTGCGCGAGATCTGCGCCCGCTACGGCCAGCCCTACTGCACGAGCTCCCTCGGGCGCCAGTTCGGGAGCGTGGTGGCGCGCCTGTTACGGCTCTCCCTGCCCGGGCCGCGCCGCAGCTCGAAGCAGCCCGCCAGCGCCGTGTCGTCTCCTCGCAGCGCCACCGCCTAGCCGCGGCGGCATCGCGGGAGGTTTTGCATAAGGAGGCCCCGAGGTGATGAGCGCAGAGGGTGCGTTCAGGTCTCGGGTTTTTGTCCCTTAGGGCGGGCGAGGGCGGCGACGCGGGCGAACAGTGTCCCCGGGGCGACGGGCTTGAGGATGTGCCCGTCGAAGCCCGCTTCCTTGAGCTTGGCCTCGTCGCGGGGAAGTCCCGAGAGGGCGAGGATGCCCACCGCGGTCCCGTGAGCCTCCCGGATCTCCCGCGCCACCTCGTAGCCGTCCGTGTCGGGGAGGGCGAGGTCGAGGAGAACGACGCCGGGGCGAAAGCGACGGCTCGCCTCGAGGCCCGAGGCGCCGTCGTGGGCGACCTCGACCTCGA
>SLNH01000429.1 GCA_007133195.1 Nannocystineae bacterium
CAGGCTTTCGAGGCGCGCTCGCACGTCGGCAGCGCGGTGCTCTTCGTCCTGCCGCTCGGCCGCCAATCGTCGGCAGTAATCGGCGGCGTAGCGGCGTGCAGACCCAGCGGGGCCCATGGCTAAAGCATAGCACCTCGGAGCGCGGCGAACGTATGGTCGTGATGTTCGCGGCAGCCGTAGGCACCTTCACTGCAGCGAGTCGAGCGCCCGCGTAAGACCGGTCCGTCCGCTAGCTCCCGACTCGCCGCGGCGTGGACACAAGCGCTGTCTGGGCGCCGCGAGCGCTCACGCGACCGGGGTGCGCCCGTAGATCGGCAAATGCGGACCGAGCGGCTCGAAGCCTGTCGCGGTCGTAGGCAGGTGCTCGTGTTTGCCGAGGATCAAGACGCCGCCCTCCGCGATGGCGGCGGCGAGCGTCGAGGCTATGCGCTCCTGCCACGCGCGGTCGAAGTAGGTAAACGCGAGGTAGCGACAGAGCACGAGATCGAAGCGATCTGGCGGGGGATCGCGACGGAGATCGTGCTCTAGAAACTGGACGCCGGCGCGGCACGGGGCGCGGATCGCGAGCTCTCCGCGATCTTCGAACATCGCGCGATCGCGCAGCGGCTTTGGCAGCTCGCGAAGGCTCCCCGGCGGGTAGCGCGCGGCGCGGGCGCGCGCGAGCTGGTGGGCGTCGATATCCGTCCCTAGCACGTCGATCGCAACGGGTGGCTCGGCGGAAAGGCGGGCGACGATCGCGAGCGTGTAGGCCTCCTCGCCGGCCGCGCAGCCGGCGCTCCACGCTGAAATCGCCCGCGCGGGCGCGCGCGCGGACAGCTGTGGAAGCAGCTTTTGGGCGAGTCGCTCCCAGACGTCGCGATCCCGGTAAAACCTCGTGATCGAGATGCGACACATCGCCTCGACGACCGTCCACTCCTCCGGGTGACCCTCAAGGTAGCGCCGGTACTCCTCACTGTGCTCGATCCCGATCGCGGCCATCCGCCGCTCGATTCGCTTTTGCACCTGCCCGCGCACGTTGCGAAAGCCCCGATAGCGAAACCCCAGCCTCGGCAGCGCCCACTGAAGGAGCCGGGCGGCCTCGTGCTTCTGCATCCCGACAAAGGTAACCGGGATGTCCGGCGCGCGGGTCGCCGTCGCGATACAGGGCGTAGGCGAGCTCGCCGGCGGCGATGAAGCTCGAAGGATGGCGGGAGAACTCGGCTTTTGCCGCCTCTGTGCCGCGCTCTTTGGCGAGGCCGAGCTGGGTTTGCGCGCGGGCGAGCACCGACCGCCTGGGGTCCCGCCGGCGGACAAAAGGGCGATCTCCAGAGTTCAGCCGGCCTACGGTCTCTAAACCCCTACTCCGGGCTGCGGCGCTTCCGGCCGCGGCAGCGTCGCCTCGAAAAACTGGCGCAGTTCGTCGGCGAGGGTTTCTGGCTCCTGCTTCGGGGCGGCATGGCTTAGGCCCTCGAACACTTTGATTCGAGCGTCGTCCACGTGCTCGTCGATATGCTGCACGCTCGCCTGAAACCAATCGGACAATGAGCTGCGCATGCCGTGCATGAGCAAGAGCGGGACACGGATATTCCTCAGCTCTTCCGCATTGGTGGGGCTATAGGCAGACTCTTCGAGCTGCTGGAACTCGCGCCTGTCCGTGCTCTGCGTTGCATCGAAGATGCCAGCACCGACTTTGGGCTTGGTTGGCGATCCGGCGTAGCCACGCTGAACGGGCTCCGTTCGTCGTTGGTTTCGTGAGGGGTGTCTCGGTTCCGTGTGCGGATCCGGTCGGGATTCGGATCCGCGAGGCGGTTAACGCAGCGCTCGGACGAGATCGATGGCGGCGAAGCGCTCGAGCGCGCCGAGCGATGAACGTTCGCTGCTGGGCCGCGCCGAGGTGATCGCGGCCGCGGCGGAGGAGCTGGGTATGACCGCGATCATCGGGGATGGCGCTCGCGGCTCATAACTACGTTCGCGCGACGTCGGACGTGGACCTGGCTACGTGGCTAGACCCCTTCCGCCGAGCTCAGTCGCCGTCGCCGGCGTTCACGTCGCGCAAAAGCTGGCAGATCTGGAGCTCGCCGTATTCGCAGGCGCGCCCCAGATCCTCCGCTGCCCCGGTGAGCGGCTCGCCCGCGCGAGCCCGGAGGGACGCTCGCTTCATGCATGAGGACGCGAAGCGATCCCGTTCGCAGGCGCGGCCGTGGAGCTCTGCCGCGCGCTCGGAATCGACCGCCGCGGCGCTTCCCTTGCCCATATGCATATCGGCCAGGTTGTGGCATCCGTAGCCGTCGTCCCCATCGCAGCCGCGCTCGTAGTACGCGGCTGCCCGATCCCATCGTCCGCGCTCCTCGGCGATCGCCCCGCGCGTGCTGCACGCGATCGCCACGCCGTCGTCGCAGGCCTCGGTCACGAGATCCTCGACATCCTCGGGCGTCCAATCGCCGGATGAACAGATCGCGGCAAGGGGTTTTTGTTCGCACTCCCTGGCCCTGCGCACCCCGTAGCGCGCGCAGTTCGTGAGCTGGCCCGCGCGGCAGGCGTAGCGAAAAAGCGGTATGGCTCCTAGCGGATCGGGCTGGATGCCCTCGCCGATCGCCAGGAAGTGGGCCAAATTTCCGCACGCAATGGCTAAGCCCTCGCGGCAAGCGGCGGCGTAGCGATCGATGGCCTCCTCGATACGACCCGCGCGCTCTAGCCCCATGCCGCGCGCCGCGCACTGGTGAACAACGGGGTCATCGCAGCTCGGCGCATCCGGAAGCTCGGCTTGCACTTCTTCGGGCACGACGGGATCGGTCGGCGCTCCGCCGTCGATCGCCGCCTCGAGGAGCGAGCGCATCTGGTCCTCGCGCATCCGGTAGGTCACGGCCTCCTCGGGCGGCACTCTTTGCGCGCTCTCGGCGGCCGGAGGCGTACCCGTCGCCTCGTTTGCGTCGTCGTTCGCTTCGTCGGGTGGCGTTCCGTGCGGCGGGTCGTCATCCTCGCCGCCCTCGTCTTCGATAGGCGGCAGGGGGGGCGGCGGATCCTCGTCTGCCGGCGCCGCCGGCGAGCCGCCACATGCTGCTGCGAGCGCGAAGTAGAGCGCGAGCGAAGGACCGGCCTGCAAGGTCACGCTAAGGGGAGATCTAGTGGTGACATTCTTCGCGGTCATACGGACGAAACTACGCCGTTGAGGGTCGCCCAAAGCGCCCCCCAGAGGACCAGGATGGCGATGAAGGCGGGCAGGCCGATCACGATTCGGAGGAGCGAGAATCCCTCCGAGGTGCGTCCGGTGAGCGCCCCCACGATTCCCAAGCTGATCGGCATCGCGCCAATGAAGGCAGCGGCGACGCCTACCGCCAAGAGCGATTCCCATAGCACCGAGGGGACCAGGGGAACCGAGTAAAGGAGCGCACCCAGCTTGACTGAGGATCGCCCCTTGCGTTGGATGTCCTCGGAGGTGAGCGAAAGCGCGCCCAGCGCGCGCTCGACCCGTTCCGAGGGTTGGTTGGTCTGGGCGTCCCGCAGGGCGACATTTCCATCCCACGACAGGCCCGCGCGCTCCACAGCGGTTTGGACGAAGCGCGCCGCGGTCTTCGGGCCGACGTTATCGGGAGAGATCATGTGCGACGTTCCATCGGCGAGGATCAGCGTGAAATGCTCGATGGAATTTTCGTGGGCGTCACCGCTGTAGCTCGGATCGGCGTATGTGACCCGATCCACATCAGACCAGGGGAAGGTGCGACCTCCTGCGCGAATTCCGCCTTCGTAAAGGGCCGCCGGACGGGATAGCTTGCGTATCACGAAGATCCCCAGCGCCACGAGCACAGCGCTCGCGAGTCCGGCCACCGCCAGCCTCGACAGGTTGAGCGGGTCCTCGCCGATGGAGGGCACAACCTCCACAGCGACAATGCCCGCGGCGAACAGGCACACGCCTCCGCCCAGGACAAAGCCCAGGGGCGACCGGTGACGAATGAGCAGGCGTCCCAAACGCGGGGTTGAGGTGGCGGTCTCCATTTCTCTTCTCTATATGCACTGCACGCACGATCGAGCTCACTACGAGCTTCCTCCGTTCGAACGTAACATTCGTTTTTCTGCGTCGCCCAGGGCTCCGACGGCGTGGTTTCGCGGATTGTTGCCGGCTGCCAGGTCGATCGAGGGCGAGATGTCGCCCGCGGCGCGCTACTGGCGGCCCGCCGTATACCAGCCGCGAATCGAGGGGCGCCTCCGCGAGGTGGGTGTAGAGCGTGGTGTATACTTCATCGCCCTCGCCCTCGTGCCGCAGCGTCACCCCGTGGCCGCCGCGAAGGCTAAAGGAAACCGCATCGACGACGCCGTGTCGGGCCGGATACACGGGCGCGTAAAGCTGGATCGCGAAATCGGCCGACCCGCTATGCTCCGAGCCACTGGCATAATAGTCGTTGGCGGCGATCCACGACGAGACCGGCCAAACGAACTGCGCGTTCACCACCGGCGGCGAGGCGTCGGCCACGGCCCCGTCGACACGAGGCGTCGGGTCGGCATCGTCGGCGGCGTGCGCGTCTAGGTCCGCGGGCGCGCCTTCACCGCTACACCCTACTGCGATGGCGATGACCCCGGCGAAGGGGGCGCATGTCCCCCGAGCCGCGTAGGACGCGCACACGGAGGGGTGTCCGGGAAAGGTTTTTTTCAATTTAGCGTCTAACGCGGAGAAAGGCATCGAGTCCACTCTTTCAGCCGACCGAGTTACAGGCCGCGGGCGGCTCCTGCGATATGCGTACCAGACGTTCGTCGGGGCGTTACGGCGACCACGGCCCGGCTCGGCTACGGACTGCGATGTGCAGTGCAACCCAGAGTTTGCGGGCGGTGCGCCGTCCGCCACCGATCCCGGCGGGGGCCACAGCCTGGGCCGAGCTGGCATCTAGTGCTTCGACCCAGGCGTTCTGATCCGTTTGGCGGCCCCCTCACGCGCCTCGCTGCGTTGTTCATCAGTCACGTATGATCAATACGCTCCTTCTTCACGCCTTGCGAGGCACGCGATG
>SLNH01000238.1 GCA_007133195.1 Nannocystineae bacterium
ATCGCGCGCAAGAGGTAAGCTGCGGTCATCAGCGTGCCGAGGGCGATCACCCCCGCCCAGACCCACGCGCCGGTCGCGACCGCGGCGCCGAAAAGCCACCACTTACCCACGAACCCGCCGGTCGGCGGTATTCCGATCAAGCTGGCCGCGGCGAGCAAAAACGCGAGATACGCGAGCCCAGGCGCCTCGACGCCCCGCCTTTGCAGTCGATCGTGTCCCGCGTGGGCGGCGACGGCCCCCGCGGCCAAAAACAGGGCCGCCTTGGCCACACCGTGCGCGACCACGAACGCGAGCGCGCCGCGAAAAGCGAGCTCGGGCGCGCCCGCCTGCGCGAGCGGAAACGCGAGCATGGCGAAGCCGAGCTGAGAGACGGTGGAGTAGGCCAGGACCATCTTGAGCCGGGACTGGGCGAGCGCCTGCGCGCCTCCCCACACCACCGCCGCGGCGCCCAGGCCGCCCAGCACGAGGCCCGCATCATCCGTCAGGAGTACGAAAAACGGGCCCATCCACAGACGGCTGACGACGTAGAAGACGATCCCCACGACGACGCCGGAGAGCACCGCGCTCACCGCGGCGGGCGCGCGGCCGTGAGCGGCGGGGAGCCAAAAATGCAGCGGGAACACGGCTGCCTTGACGAGGAGCCCCGCCGTCGTGAGGGCGGCGGCCGCCGCGGTCGCGGGCCCTGGTTCGATGCGCTCGGCGAACAGCTCGAGATCGAGGACGCCGTACTGCCCGTAAAGGAGCGCGACGCCGAGGAGAAAGAGCGTCGATCCGAGCAGGGTCGCGAGGAAATAGGTCCAGGCCGCCCGCATGGCCGCCCCGCCGGGGAGCGCGACGAGGGCCACCGTGGCCAGCGCGACCAGCTCGAGCGCGACATAGAGGTTGAAGGCGTCACCCGAGACGATGAGCGCGCACAGCGCCGACAGCAGAAACAGCCACAGCGACGAATAAAGGCGCCCCTCCTCGCCGCGCCCGGGCGCCTCGAACCCCGCGTCGCCGGCCGCGGCGATCTCGGCGTTCCGATACAGCGTCGCCGCGGCGAACGCGACGGCGGTGAGCAAGAGCATCAGCACCGCCGGACCATCGATCCGCCAGGCGATCCCCAAAGGCGGCGCCCAGCCGCCGAGGCTCACGTCGAACGCCCCGCGCTGCGCGACCTCTTGCGCCAGCGCGACCGCGGCGGCTAGCACCGCCAGCGCCGCCGTGAGCGTCGCGAGGCGACCTGCGCGCGGGCGGGCGAACGCGACCACCGCGAGCGCGAGCGGCAATGCGAACGCACACACCGCTATCCACCCAGACGACCCCACGCGTTAGTCTCCGCGGTCGCGCCCGCGTCCGTGCGCGAGGTGAACGACGAGGATCACGGCCACGGCCGTGACGCCGACCGAGATGACGATGCCCGTGAGCACCATCGCGTGCGGCACGGAGTCGGCGACGTCAGCGCGCTCGGCGAGGACGACCAAAAGCAGGAATACGGCGGCGGTCATCACGTTGAGCGCCAAGATCTTGCGAAGCATGTGCCGCGCGGCGAACAGGCCGTGGAGCCCGAGGAAAAACAGCGCGGCCGCGAGCACGGCGTAAAGGCTCAAGCCTCGTCCTCCGATCCCCAGCGGTGGGGCGGCCGGCCACCGAGGCAAAGGGCGAACAACAAGATCGCGATCGACAGCGCTGCGGCGACCTCGAGCGCCAAAATGAACAGGCCGGCGAGATCGACGGGGTATTCGAAAAACGACCTCCCTGTCGCGCCGACGCCCACCGCCGCCACCAGCATGGCCACGAGGCCGAGCGAGAGCAGCCAGCGCCATGGATCGAGCTCCGCGCCGGTGATCCACGGCTTCGCGCCGGCGAAAAACACGAGCACGCCGCCCGCGCCCATCAACGCGCCCGCGGGAAATGCGCCGCCCGGGGCGTGACCGCCGCGCCAAAGCACGTACGCCGACACCAAGACGAACATCGGAAACAACAGGCGGCCGAGCACCGGCAGCGCTGGCGACATGACTCGGGCCGGCGCCGACCACTGCATCGGCCCGAGCGCCCACGTCGCGATCACGGCGAGGAGCAGTACCCCGATCTCGAGCAGGGTGTCGAAGGCGCGGATGTTCAAGAGCACCGCCGTCACCGGATTGTCGACCCCGGATTTGGGCAGGGCCTCCGTCACCTCCCGTCCCAGCCCGGGCGCGGGTAGCGCCCACGCGATCGTCGCCAGCGCGGTGGCTCCGCCCAGCGCGAGGGCTGCGAGCCCCACCGCGGCCAGCCCGCGCGCGCGCCGATCCGCGGGCGCCTCTTTGTCGCGCTCTGGGAGTCTGCCGAGCGCGGATAACAAGAGCGCGCCGGTAACCCCTGCGCCGATCGCCGCCTCGGCGAGCGCGACGTCCGGGGCGTCGAGCCGCACCCACGCCACGGCCATCAACAGTCCGAACACCATGAAGCTGATCACGGCGCGAAACAGCCCGTCCGCATGGATCGCTTGCCACGCGAGCCACAAGAGCAGCGCCACCAACAGCGCGTCGAACGCGGTGATCGCCCACGCCATCATACGCCCCAGGGCTTCACGCCGCGCGCGATTGCCGCGCGGGCGACGAGACCCGCCCCGACCGCCGACGCGATCACCATGAGCAGCCAGATCAGGGCGAGCTTGAGCGCGTGCGCCAGGCTCCCCGAATGCAGCCCCAGCCCGAAGCACACAAGGCCCAGTCCCACGTTATCCGCCTTGGCCAGGGCATGAAGGCGCGTAAACACGTCTGGAAAGCGCAAAAGCCCGAGCGTCCCGAGCAGAAAGAACGGCACGCCGAGCGCTACGAGCGACGCGCCGACCCACGCGAGCGCCGTCACGGCTTCGGGCCTCCCCCGCCCCTCGCGGTCTCCTCGCCGATGTCGGGCCAAGCGCGACTCACGAAGGTGACGACGGCGAGCGCAGCGAGGAGCGCGAACACGAGGGCCACGTCCACGAGCGCCCCCCGCCCGGTCACGGTCGCCAGAATCAAGACGATCGCCACGGTCGAGGTGGAAAACGTCTCCGCGGCGAGCATCCGATCGGCGGCGGTGGGGCCGCGCATCACCCGCCATAGGCCCACCGTGATGTTGCCCAGCAAGACGAGCACGATCGCGATAAACAGCTCATTCATGTGCCGGTATCTCCTCGCCGAACAAGCCGGCCACGCGCTCCTCGAGCCGGCGGATCCCCGAGAGCGCACGCTCTTTTCCCCCGAGGACGTGGAGCACGAGCAATTGCTCGCCCGGATCGATCGTGAGCGTGCCCGGCATGAGGTTTATGAGGTTCGCCATAAACTGCCGCGCCGAGCCCGACTGCAGGCGCCATGGGTAGTCGACGACCGCCGGGTCTATCGGCCGCGCCGGACGAATCACCCGGGCGGCGACATCGACCGCGCTGCGCACTGACAACCACGCGAACACCGCAAAAAACGGTCCCCCCCGCGCGAGCCGCCACGCCCGCGGCCCGCCGGGCGCAAACGGATTGATGAGCGCCGCGGCAGCGATCGCGGGAATCCCGAACGCGAGCGAGCGCACGTCGCCCTCAGTGAGAATCCACCACAGAATCGCATACGCCACGATGCGCTCGAAAACCCCCACCCCGCGCGTCCGGCGCCGGAGGAAGCTGTGCAGTCTCGACAACGTGCGAAGGGCCATGGCCGCTTACCCGCGGCCCCGGAAGCTATCACGCGGCTCGCGGCGGTAGGGCGCGAGCAGGCCCTCCGCCGCCTGGCAAGGCTCGGCAGCCGCGCGCCTTCGGGTTTTCCCGGCGGCGCGCCGCCGCGCGAGCTCCGGCGCCCCTTTACGCGAACCCGAGGCGAGGGTTATGAATGCCGTTTACTCACAAATCCGGCTACGGAGCGCGCGGGATAGCGCTCCGCGAGGGCGAGGCGAAGCTATGACGAGCGGCGAAGACGGGGTCCCGGGCGCGTGGATGCGCGCGATCGAGTCGGTGATGATGCCGGCCTGGACGGTGGACCATCCGCTTGAGATCGAGCGCGGCGAGGGCGTCTATCTTTTCGACCGCGGTGGACGGCGCTACCTCGACGCGGCCTCCGGCTACGGGCCCACGGTCACCGGCCACTGCCACCCGCAGGTGGCGTGTGCCGGCTCGTCGCGTGTCGCTCGGACATCGGCAACGAGGCGAGGCCGCGATCCAGCGCGAGCTCCTGCACGGCCGGCGTCGACGCCTTCGGCCACGTCCCCATCGACCACGTCGTCCGCGCGGCCCAAGTCTTCGCCGCGTTGATCCTTCGAGGCGAAGGCGCCGCGGCGCATTCGGTCGCGTGACCATGTAACGGAACAGCCATGCGTGCAGCGATATTTCACGAGTTCGGCGAAGCCATCGCGATCGAGCAGGTCGCGGATCCCGCCTGTCCGCCGGGCGGCGCGGTGATCCAGGTTAGGGCAAACGGGCTGTGCCTTAGCGATTGGCACGGCTGGGTCGGCCACGATCCCGCGGTGCGCCTGCCGCACGTCCCGGGGCACGAGCTGGCCGGGGTGGTGGTCGAGGTCGACGCGGCGTGCCAGGGCGTGCGCGTCGGCGATCGCGTCACCGTCCCCTTCGTCGTCGGCTGCGGCGGCTGCCCCGCCTGCCACGCGGGTCAGCAGCAGATCTGCCACGACGCCGAGCAGCCGGGCTTTACGACCTGGGGCGCGTTTGCCGACTACGTCGCGATCGGGCGCGCGGATCTCAACCTCGTGCCGGTCCCCGAGGGCTTGGACTTCGCGGTGGCAGCGAGCCTGGGCTGCCGGTTTACCACCGCGTTTCGCGCCACGCTCGAGCGCGGGCGGCTCGCAGCCGGCGAGTGGCTCGCGGTGCACGGCTGCGGCGGCGTGGGCCTGTCGGCGATCATGATCGCCCGCGCGGCCGGGGCCGGCGTGGTGGCCGTGGATATCGATCCGCAGGCGCTCGAGCTCGCGCGCGGGCTCGGGG
>SLNH01000150.1 GCA_007133195.1 Nannocystineae bacterium
CGGTTATGAAGACGACCATCCATCTGCCCGATGATCTGGTCGTGCGCGCCAAAGCGGAGGCCAATAGGCGCCGCACGTCCCTACGGGCTGTCATCGAGCGGGGCTTGAGGCGCGAGCTCGAAACGCCGAGCTCGGAGGATCTCGAAGCGCTCTTGACATCGCTGCACGAGGAGCTGCCCGGTCTTTGGCAGGGCGTCGACGCCGATGAGTACGTCGACGAGCAGCGGTCCGGCTGGGACGATTGAAAGTATTCTTCGACACGAATCTCTTCATCTATCTATGGGAAGAGGGTGATGCGAGCCGCGCTGGCCCCGTCCAGCGCATCTTGAGGGCGATCGGGGGTTCGGGAGACTCGCTCGTGACCTCGACGCTGACGCTCGGGGAGATCCTTGTCCACCCCATGCGGAACAGCGAAGACGACGCCGTTAGGGCTTACCTCGAGCGCTTCCAGCGCTTGGAGCTCGTCTCGTTCGACGCCGGTTGCGCGGCGCTTTTCGCCGGAGTTCGCGCTCGCCTGCCGAAAATCAGGGCGCCCGACGCCATCCAGCTCGCGTGCGCGGCGCGAGTCGAGTGTGCCTGGTTTCTCACGAACGACCGGCGTCTGTCCGGGGTACACGTCCCCGGCGTCGAGCGCTGCGCGTCGTATCTCGAGTTTCCCGTCGGGTAGCCCGCGCCGTGGGCGAGGGCGCGCCGCGTCGCCGTCGTGGTAGCATGCCGCCGTGTCGTTTCCCCGCGCCGTGGTCGAGCAGGTCGAACACCACTTCGCGGACCGCGTCCCGCACAACCGGGCGCTCGGACTCCGCCTCGTGTCGATGGACGAAGGCGGCGTTGTGTCGGAGCTCCCCTACGACGAAAAGCTCGTAGGCAACCCCGACGAGGGCGTCATCCACGGCGGCGCGATTTCGACCCAGATCGACGCGACCTGCGGGATGGCCATCCCCGTGATGATGCGCAAGCCGATCCCCATCGCGACCTTGGATCTGCGAATCGATTACCTAAAGCCCGCGCCGCCGGGCGCGAGCGTGATGTGTCGCGCCACGTGCTACAAAACGACCACCAACGTGGCGTTCGTGCGCGCCTCGGCTGACGCCGGTGATCCGGCCGACCCCATCGCCTCGGCTGCGGGGACCTTCATCATCTTTCCGACCGGTACGCTCCCGGGAGATGGGGAGGGAAAGGCGTGACGTCGCTGCCGGAGCTCATCCGCCGGGCGCGCGACACCGCCGATCCGCAGCCGCTCGTCAGCGCGATCCCCTACGCGAACTTCATGGGGCTCACGGCGAGCCTCGAAGCCGGCGGCGGGGTCGTCGGGGAGCTCGCGGCCTCCGATCATCTGATTGGAAACGCGAGGATGGGTCATCTGCACGGCGGCGCCACGGCCGCGCTCCTCGAGTCGACGGCGATTTTCCAGCTCCTGTTCAGCGTGGACACGGGCGCCGTGCCCAAGACCATCAACATCACGCTGCAGTATCTCCGCTCGGGAAAGCATCAAACCACCCGCGCGCGCGCCGAGATCACGCGGCTCGGCCGGCGCGTGGCCAACGTTTACTCGACGGCGTGGCAAGACGATCGCCAGCGCCCCATCGCGGCCGCCACCGCCCATTTTTTGCTCTCGTCGCCGGCGTAAGGAGGCCGATCATGCAAGCTGCTATCCGGAGACGGTACGCGGCGCCCGCTGTCGCCGCCGTGATCGCGGTCGCGCTCGCGGCCGGATGTCCGCGCGAAAGCGCCGAGCGGCCGAGCCCGAGCGATGTGTTCGAGACCGAGGGCCACGACGTGCACGTCGAGATCGTCACGGACGAGCTCGAACACCCGTGGGGCCTCGCGTTTTTGCCGGGCGGAGACGCGCTCGTGACCGAGCGGCCCGGCCGGCTTCAGCGCCTCGACATGGACACCGGCGAGACGACCGAGATCGGCAACGCGCCCGACGTCGCCGCGATCGGCCAAGGGGGCCTGCTCGACGTCGCCTTGCACCCCGACTTCGACGAAAACCGCTGGGTGTATTTGACGTACGCTGGCGCCGGCGGAAACGGCGGCGCGGCGACGCACCTGGGGCGCGGGCGGCTCGAGGGCGGCGCGCTCGCGGATTTCGAGTTGCTCCACGTGGCCGAGCCGTTTCATTCCGGGGGCCGACATTTCGGCTCGCGGATCGTCTTCGACGAAGACGGTTTCCTGTACTACACCTCGGGCGATCGCGGCGCGCGAGCCGAGGCGCAAGATCCGAGTAACGCGATCGGAGCGACGCTGCGCCTCGAGGACGACGGCGGCGTCCCCGACGACAACCCGTTCGTGGGCGAGGAGGGCGTGGAGCCGGCGATCTACTCCTACGGGCACAGAAACGTCCAGGGGATGGCGATCCACCCGCAGACCGGGCGGATCTGGCAAAACGAGCACGGGCCGAGCGGCGGCGATGAGATTAACCTCCCCGAGTCGGGCCAAAATTTCGGCTGGCCGCTCACGAGCTACGGCGTCGAGTACGGCAGCGGCGAGGCGATCGGGCCGGACCCGCACGAGCACGAGGGGACCGCCCCACCGATTTACTACTGGGATGAATCGTTCGCCCCGTCCGGCATGGCGTTTTACGACGGGGACGTGTTTCCCGAGTGGCGCGGCGACCTGTTCATGGGGGCGCTCGCGCTCGAGCACCTTGCGCGCCTCGAGGTAAACGGCACCACCATCGCGGGCGAAGAAGCACTGCTGGAAGATTTAGGCTGGCGAGTCCGCGACGTGCGCGTCGGGCCTGACGAGCACATCTACCTGCTCGTAGACGACGACAGCGCCCCCTTGGTCCGCCTCGTTCCCGCGACCGGCGGGTAGGGGCGGGGCGCCGGGGCGCTAAAACCGCCAGCCGCTGGCGAGGGTGAGCGTGCCCGTTGGGGCCAGCGTTTCGGCGCCTAGCTCGCCCGGCCGCAGCGTGTCGGCGGCCAGGCCGAGGCCTATGCCCGCGCGTAGGTAAAGGTGCTCGCCCCGCCACCTGTAGCCAACGTCGCCCTGGACGGTGGTGATGGTGTCCAGGCGCGCGTGCGGGTGGACGCCCACCGAGGGACCGAAATACAAACCCGAGATGTCGTAGCGGTAGCCGAGCGTGACGCCGGGTCCTCCTCGAATCGGTACGAGGCCCCGGGGGTCGCCATAGATGCCGATGCCGGCGCCCAGGGCCACCTGGTGGCGGTCGCCCACGTAGCCGCCGAGCCCGAGTCCGCGGCCGAACTCGCTGCCCACGCCGATCTCGGCGCCCACCGGGATCCGCTCGGCGCGCGCTTCGGAGGCGACGAGCGCGAGCGCCACGGCGGCGCCGGCGGCCGCGGCGCGGGCGAGCCTGGTGGGGGCAACATGACGCGGGTGCATTCAGAAAAATTAGCACGACGCGGCCTATGCGTGCGCCGGGTCTGCGCGCGGAGGCTCGGTTGCGAGGGCTAAACGCCCCCGATAGAGTCGGCCCGATGGCGCCCGGCGTCCGGCAAACCGCGGGCGCGCCTCGGGCGCGGCGGCACACGACAAGGAGTTTGCGATGCAGCGACGTCGGCACGTGGCATTAGCCCAACACTTGGCCAAGGCGAGCGCCGCCGCGCTCGTGGCGCTCGGTGCTTTCAGCGCGGGCTGCTCGAGCGATGACCCGGCGGACCCGCCGGACGATCCGGCCGACGCGAGCGACACCGCGGATCCCGAAGATGCGGGCGAAAACGGCGATGTGGATGCGCCCGAGGACCACGAAGTGGACTTCGAGATCGTGGCCGAGGAGCTCGAGCACCCGTGGGGCATGACGTTTTTGCCCGACGGCGACGCGCTGGTGACCGAGCGGCCGGGCCGGCTCAATCGCGTCGATCTCGATACCGGCGACGTTACGGTTATCGACGAAGGACCGGACGACGTGTTTACCCCCGAGGGCCCCGGGGTCCAGGGAGGTTTACTCGACGTGGAGCTCCACCCGGACTTCGAGGACAATCGCTGGGTTTATCTTACGTATGCTGGCGTTGTGGCGGGTGGCCAGGCAACTCATCTCGGCCGCGGTCAGCTCGGTGGCGGTGCACTCGAGAACTTCGAAATTCTGCACAATGTCGATCCCGCCATAGACGCTGACCGACATTTTGGCTCGCGGGTCGTGTTCGACGACGACGGCTACGTGTACTACACGACCGGCGACCGCGGCCAGCGCGACCCGTCGCAGGATCGGTCGAACGCGATCGGGACGACGCTCCGCCTCGAGGATGACGGCGAGCTCCCGGACGATAACCCGTTCGTCGGCGAAGACGACGTCGAGCCTTACATCTATTCCTACGGCCACCGAAACGTCCAGGGCATGGCCGTGCACCCGGAGACCGGGCGGATTTGGCAAAACGAGCACGGGCCGAGCGGCGGAGACGAGATCAATCTTCCGGAAGCCGGCGGAAACTTCGGCTGGCCGATCGCGACCTATGGCGTCGAGTACTCGGGCGGCGATCCCATCGGCGATGAGCCCCACGAGGTGGACGAGACCGTAGACCCGATCCACCACTGGGAGGCCCGTGACTCGTACGCGCCGTCTGGCATGGCGTTTTACGAGGGCGACGTGTTTCCGGCGTGGGAGGGCGATCTCTTCATGGGCTCGCTCGCCAAGCAGTATTTGTCTTACTTTCCCGTGGACGGCGAGTCGGTGGGCGATGAGCAGCGCCTGTTCGAAGAACAAAACTGGCGCGTCCGGGCGGTCGAGGTCGGGCCCGACGGCTACATCTACCTCCTCGTCGACAGCGGCAGCGCCCCGCTGGTCCGCGTCGTCCCGGCTGATGAATAGTCCGTGGGGGATGGGGCGCACGGGCACTCGACCGCTTGAATCGCGGCCCGCGATCTGATGCGATAGCGGTGCCTATGGCCAAAGCGCGCCGTCTGTTCGTCTCGCTCGCCACGGCGGCGGCGCTCTTCGCCGGCGCGCCGGCCGTCGCGAGCGAGGGCGAGGCCCCGGCGGGGGTCGCGTACGACGCGCACACCGAGGTCGAGCTCGTCGCCGAACAGGCGTCGGTCCAGCCCGGGGAATCCATCACCCTCGGCCTGCGCATGCGGCCCGAAAAAGGGTGGCACACCTACTGGAAAAACCCAGGCGGCTCGGGCGAGCGCCCGCGCCTCGACTGGGATGTGCCGCCTGGCTTCGAGGTGGGGGATCTCCGCTTTCCCACCCCAGAGCGCCACGAATACGAGGTTATCGGGACGAATAACTACGGCTATAGCGAGGAGTTCGTGCTGCCCGCCGTGGCGCGCGCCCCCGACACCCTGAGCCACGATCCGGTCCTCGTTAGCGTCACGGCGCGCTGGCTCACCTGCGATCCCAGGCAGTGCATTCCCGGACAGGCCACTTTATCGCTCGAGCTACCCGTCAAAGAAACCGAGCCCGCGCCTTCCCCCGAGGCCGAGCTGTTCGCGCAAGCGCGCGACGACTTTCCGATCCCAGCGAAGGGCGACGTGGCGCTCAGTGTCGACGGCCAGCGGCCCGAGCTGTATTTCGAGGCGCCGGGCGCAGGCGATGTGCGTGACGCCTACTTCTTTCCCGAAGCGCGAAACCTCATCGACTACGGCGCGGAGCAAGCGCTCGCGCCGAGCGGCGCCGGGCACGCGCTCACCCTCGAGCTCATCCCCAGCGCGGACGCGACCGAGATCGACAGGCTCCGCGGGGTGCTCGCGTTCGAGCAGGGCGACGACCGCCACAGCTGGCAGATAGACCTCGAGCCCGGTCAGGGGCCGGCGACCGCGGGGTCTGCGCCCGCGGACGCAGCGGGGCCGGGGAGCGCGGGCGGGCTGGGCGGGCTCGGCCTCGCCCTCGCGTTTGCGTTCGTGGGCGGGATGCTCCTAAACCTCATGCCGTGCGTGTTTCCGATCCTGTCGCTCAAGGTGCTCGGCCTCGTCAAGGGACAGGGCGCCTCGCGCCGGCACACGCGCCTTCACGGTCTGAGTTACGGCGCGGGGGTGTTGGTTTCGTTTTGGACGCTGGCGCTCGTGCTCATCGCGATTCGGGGCGCCGGCGAGCAGCTTAGCTGGGGCTTTCACCTTCAGTCGCCCGCGTTCATCGCGGTCATGGCGATGCTCGTGTTCGCCATCGGCCTGTCCCTCGCCGGCGTGTTCGAGATCGGCGGGGGACTCGTGAACCTCGCCGGGAAGGCAGAACAGCGGGTCGGCGGCGAGCATTCGCTCAAGGGGGCGTTCGGCACGGGGGTCTTGGCCACTGCGCTCGCCACCCCGTGCACCGCGCCGCTCATGGGCCCGGCGCTCGGCTTCGCGCTGAGCCAGCCCCCGGCGGCGATCCTCGCGGTGCTCACGTCGCTCGGCCTGGGCATGGCGATCCCCTACGTGCTGCTTTACTGGATCCCCTCGGTGGGGCGGGTTTTGCCGAGGCCGGGGCCGTGGATGGAGACGCTCAAACAGGCGCTGTCGTTTCCGATGTTCGCGGTCGCGGTGTGGCTCATCTGGGTGTTCGGCAACCAGGTCCAGCACCCGAGCGCCACCCTGTTTTTGCTCTCGGCGCTGGTGCTCGTCTCGCTCGGGCTTTGGATCTACGGCCGGTTCGGGGGCCCGGCCCAATCGACCACGGCGCGGTGGATCGCGCGCGCCGCGGCGGCCGGAATTTTGGCCGTGGCGGTCGCCGTGCCGCTGTGGTTTACCGCCGGCGCGCGGGCCGCCGAGGCGCTGTCGTGGGAGCCCTATAGCGAACAGGCCGTAGACGCGATCCGCGAGGAGGACGGGCAGATGGTGTTCGTGAACTTCACGGCGGACTGGTGCGTAAACTGTCAGCTCCTCGAGCAGAGCGTGCTCGCCAGCGGGCGCGTCACGAGCGCGTTCGCGGAGCACGACGTGGCGCTCCTCAAGGCCGATTGGACCAATCACGACCCGGACATCACCGAAGCGCTCGCCGACTTCGACCGAAGGAGCATTCCGTTTTTCGTGCTCTACCCCGCCGATCCGGAGGCGCCGCCCATCGAGCTCGGGGAATGGATCACCCGCGGCGAAGTCGAGCGGGCCCTCGAGGCAGCGGCCGGCACGTAACGTAACGCTTCGAGGCCGCTGGCCGCGCGCCGAGTCGGCCGCTCGAAAAGCGCGGGTTCGCGCTCACATTACATAGGCAAACAAAGGATAGGGTGCCGATCATGAGCTCGCTTGCATTGAAAAACGCAAACCTTCCGCTCGCGCTATCCGCGGCGCTCCTCGTTTTCGGGCCGGCGGCGTGCAGTGACGACGACGCCGCCGAGCCGACGCCGGATGACGAGGCGGCCGAGGCCGACGATCCCGAAAGCGACGACGACCCGGGCGACGACGACACCGCGGCTGACGAAGGAGCGCCGGACGAGGCCGAGGTCGGTGAGCTCGCGCCGGACTTCACGCTTCCCGGCTCAGACGGTGAGGACTACACGCTCGCAGACTTTCGCGGCCAGTGGGTCATCCTCGAGTGGATCAACCACGACTGCCCATTCGTGAGGAAGTTTTACGAGCCGGGCGAGATGCAAAGGCTCCAAGCGGAGTACACCGATTCCGACGGCGCCGGCGCCGCCTGGTTTTCCGTCGCCTCGTCAGGTCCTGGCCAGCAGGGCAATGAGAGCCCGGAGCGCTGGAACGAGCTCACCGAAGAGAAAGACGCCGCGCCCACCGCCGTGCTGATCGATGAGGACGGAGCGGTAGGCAAGGCCTACGGAGCGCGCACCACACCTCATATGTACATCATCGACCCCGAGGGAACGCTCATCTATCACGGGGCGATCGACGATAACTCCAGTTCCGATTCCGCCGACATCGAAGACGCGGAAAACCACGTCGAGGCCGTGATGACGGCGGCGCTCGCGGGCGATGAGCCCCCGTACGAATACCGCGATCCCTACGGCTGTGCCGTCCACTACGGCAGCGCCGACAATCAAGAGGAGTAGCGGGGGTACGGGTGGGTAGGAACCGGCCTGTACCCGCCCTCGCCCCTGCCAGGGGCGGGCGCAGGACGGTTCATCACTGCTGCCGAGCTCATCTGGGCAATCGCCGGGCGCATCGAGCTTCGACCGCCGGGCTTTTTCATCGCTGGTCGCGCCTCGACCATCCTTCGGGCGGGGCGACGGCCGGCTGGCCTTGCCTCCCCGAGGCCACGCCCGGCTTTTCGACTAGGTGGACAGTCGAAGCCTGCGGGCCATCGTCGCCTTCGGTCGAGGTGGTGTAGCGGACCTGTGTGCCCTCTTCGAGGCGCTGGAAGTCACCGCCGGTGACCGCGTGCTCGTGCATGTAGATCTCCTCGCCGCTGCGCAGATCCTTGATGAACCCGTAGGCGTCGCGGGGATACAGGCGGACGATGATGCCGAGGTTCATTTCAGGCGGCTCGTGGCGTTTCACATCGCCGCGCCGCCGGCGTCCGGCTGCCTTGACCTGGCGATCCGCCGCGCGAAACGCGCGCCGAATGGCCGCCAAGAGCGACTGCGTGTCGGTCCGTTCAGTCGCTTCGCGCACCGCCACGAGCTCTTTTTGCGGCGGCATCGTCACCTGTACGCGGACGCGGAACGGGTTGCCGGTGCGGTGAGGATGTTGGGGCCTCTCCACGGCGACCCGGCACGACATGATGTCGGCGTGGCGCTCGATGCGCTGAAGCTCGCGGCGGACGACCTCACGGGCATCGCCTTGGTAGGCCTCGGGCAGGTTGTGGAAGCTGAGCTCGAGCGGGATATTCATAGGTCCTAAGCTGTTCTTATGCAGGATTCGGACCGACATCGAAGTCGCAACTAGGGAGACTGGGGCCGGGGGGGGACGCACGGCCCTCCGGCTCGATCCTCACGCCCCGGGGCGGCGATCCGGCCCGGTCGGAGAGCGACGGGGCGTCACCGGGCCGCGCCCGGTGTCCACGGACGCGCGATCAAGCTACCCTCACGCCATGGCTACCTGCCCCATCTGCGGGGAGCACTTCGAGGAGGGCGCCAAGTATTGCCACCGGGACGGCACGGCCCTTGTGCCGGAGTCCGAGCGGATCGGGCAGGTGGTCGGCGGGCGCTACCGGCTCGTGGCCAAGCTGGGTGAGGGGGGCGTGGGCGAGATCTTCGTTGCGGAGCACATCTATCTCGGCAAGGGCGTCGCCGTGAAGCTCTTGCGGCCGCAGGTGGCCTCCGATCCAGACGCGGTTGGTCGCCTGCAGCGCGAGGCCCGCTCGGCGAGCGCGATCGGTCACCCCAACATCGTGCGCGTGGAGGATTTCGGCCTGAGCGAACAGCAGGCGTATCTGGCCATGGAGCTCCTCGAGGGGGCGCCGCTCGGTGAACACATCGCGCGCCCCTGCGCCGACCTCCCGCTGCTTTTCGAAATCATGGCCCAAGTTTGCGACGGCCTCGCCGCCGCGCATGCGGCTGGCGTGATCCACCGCGACCTCAAGCCGGCCAACATCGTCATCACCCAGGCCGAAGACGGCGGCCTTTTGGCCAAGGTTTTGGACTTTGGTATCGCGAAGCTGTCCACGGGCGACGCCAACCTCACGCGCACCGGCACCCTGGTCGGCACGCCCTACTACATGGCGCCGGAGCAGGCGCTCGGAAACGCCGTCGATCATCGCGCCGATATCTACGCGATCGGTGTCATGCTCTACGAGTTCGTGACGGGTTCCGTGCCGTTCGACGCGGACTCGTTTATCGCGATCCTGCACAAGCACACGGCTGATCCGCCCGCGCTCCCATCGTCGCGACTGCCGGCGGGCGCACTGTCCACCGATGTGGATCACTTGATTCTGCGCTGCCTCGAAAAGAGTCCCGAGGCCCGATTTTCGGACATGGCTTCGCTCGCCGGCCACTTGCGCCAGCTGGCCGCGGGGGAGCCGCTCGCGGCGGATCCAGCTCGCGCGCCGGCGCCTGTGCCGGCGCCGGGCTACGGGCACGACGAGGAGCGAAGCAGCCTGGGTCGCGCCGAGACCGCCGCCGAGGATAGCAGCGAGCCGGCAGGCGACGCTGAGGCCAGCCGCCGAGCGCGTAGGTCGCTGGATACGGGCGCGGCGACCGGGCCGGGGAGCGAAACGGATTTCGGCGCCACGCGGCCTGGGCCGGTCGCCCGCAGGCGGGTCGGCCTCGGGGTCGCGCTCGGCGTTGGCGGCGCGGCCGTGCTAGGCGCGATCGCGGTCGGCGCCACGCGGGGCACCGGGGACGCCGAAGCCGGGGGCGGGCCGCCAGACGCGGCCTCCGGATGGCTGTCGCAAGACGCGGGACCAGGCGATGCCGATCCCGCCGACGCGGAGCTCGCGCCGCAGGAGCCCGAGCCGTGGAGCTACGCGGACGAGCACAGTGCGCTGTCCTACCGCGCCACCGTCAGGCCCGCGGTCGCGGAGCCCAGGAGCCGCCTCGACGTTGAGCTCGAAATCGAGCCTGAGGATCCCGCGCTCGCGGACGCGATCGCGCGTGGCAACGTGGAGGCGCGCTTTCACTTCGAATATTACCGGGATCACCGCCCCGTCTCGGAGGTGGCGCGCGACGTAGGCGAGGACGGTGAGGTCGTCGCGATCCTGTCGGTGCCCGATCCCGGCAAGTATCACGTCGGCGTCAACCTCCGAGATGAGCATTCGGAGTACGCCTCGTTTCGCTTCGATATCTGCGTCGGCGCCGATCCGCGGGTGCCCGAGGAGGCTGACGATATCTGTCCGCGGATGAATCCGTGACGCCAGGCCCTCGCCTACCCGAGGAAGCTCTCGTGGTAGTGCGGATCCTCGACTGACAGGGCCGCCGCCGTCGGTTCGAGGGGGAGGAAGGTGTCGATCATGACGGCGAGCTCCTCGGTGCGGCGCGCGCCGATACTCGCCTCGTAGGCGCCGGGATGCGGGCCGTGCGGGATCCCCGCAGGGTGGTGCGAGATGCTGCCGGCGCCGACGCCGCGCCGCGACGTGAAGTCGCCGTGCGCGTAGAACAAAAACTCGTCACAGTCCACCGACGCGTGCGGGTAGGGACAGGGGATGGCGTCTTCGTGGAAGTCCAGGGCGCGCGGTACGAAGCTACAAATGAGCGCGCCGCGCGCGGCGAACGTGCCGTGCCAGGTGGGCGGGAGGTGAACGAGGCCTGCGCGCGGCTGGAAGTTCCGGATCGGAAACACGAACGGATACACCGAGCCGTCCCATCCCACGGCGTCTAGGATCGAGTGCCCCATGCCGTAGGTGGTCAGCGCGCCGCGGCGCTTGACGACGAGCTCGCGGATGCCTTCGTCGCGCGGGCCTTCGAAGTGAGGGCGCTGAAAGTCCCGGTGACAAAACGGCGCGTCCATGCGGAGCTGTCCCACGGAGGTCCGCCACTGCGCGGGGAGGCCCGCGCCGCCGAGGCATTCGATCGACAGCCAGTACTGCGGCTGTCCGTCGTCCGGGATCAGGCGATACGCGATCCCCTTCGGGATGACGAGATAGTCCTCGGCGCGAAAGCGGACGTCGCCGAGCACGCTGCGGAGCACGCCGCCGCCGCGGTGAATATAGAGAATCTCGTCCCCGTCGCCGTTTTGCACGTACACGGGATCGGGGGCTTCGGGGTGTGCGACCGACAACACGATGTCGGCGCAAAACATGAGCGGGACCCGCGCGTCCACAGGCGCGCCGCCCCGAGCGCTCAGATCCTGACTTCGATAATGCCGCTTCTCCAGCGGACGCCCGTCGGCTTTCGCCGCCCGCTCGGGCGCCGGCCAGTCGTGGCGAGCCGGCTCGCCGCGGGCGTGCGTGTGCGGGCGATCGCGGTGGTACACGATGGTGTAGGGGCCGTCGAACCCGTCGCGGGTGATGCACTGCTCGTGGCGGAGGTGCCCCTCGGGGCTCCGATGGGCGATGTGGTGCTTCGCCGGGACATCGCCGGCCACCATGCGATCCAGCATCAGATGCGCCCCTCGGCCTTCTGCTGGCGCTCGATGCTCTCGAACAGCGCCCGGAAGTTGCCGGCGCCGAACCCCTGATCGCCCTTGCGTTGGATGATCTCGAAGAAGAACCACCCCGCGTCCGGATCGCCGTAAAGGCCCGCCGACTCCTTGAGGAAGATCTGAAGGAGGTAGCTCTTTTCGCCCTTGCCGTCGACGAGGATGCCGAGCTCGCGGAGCACGTCGATCGGCTCGTCGATCTCGCCGATTTCGAGCTCTTCGAGGCGGCCGGGCAGCATATCGTAGTAGGTGCCCGGAGCCGGCATGAACTGCACGTCGCGCTCGCGGAGCCCGCGCACCGCCTTGACGATATCCTCGGTGGTGAGCGCGGCGTGCTGGATGCCGTCCCCGCGGTGGTCCTCGTTGAAGATGTTGATCTGGGACGCCTTGAAAAAGGGCCGAAGGGGCTCGTTGTTGGCGAACTTCACCCCGGAGCGCGGATCCCACATCACCACCGAGCGGAGGCCGGAGCCGCTGTCGCGTTCGCCGGCCACGTCGTTCGTGTGAAACTCCACGTCCCAGTAACGCTCGAAGCCAAGGACGTGCTCCATCCACAGAAGCGCCGGGCTCATGGTCTGAAAGTTCGACGTGATGTGGTCGATCTCGCCGAACCCGAACCGGTTTTCACCGCCCGCCGGGGCGTCGAAGTGCTCGAACCCGGGCAACAGGCTCCGGTAGCCGTTTCGCTCGACGAACCGGAGCGTCGTGTCGCCGAACGGCGTCGTGATCGAGAACATGGCGAGCGAGCCGCCGTCGTCTTCATAGCGCTGGATATCGTCGATGGGGGTGCCGCCGCGCCCGTCGAGCAGCGAAAACGCCCGATCGATGTCTTCGACCTCGAAGACCACGGCGCCGATCCCGTCGGGGTGCTTCTGGAGGAAGCGCCACGCGCGGCCGCCCTCGCCCGTGGGCTGCGAGCAGAGCACGCGGCAGGAGCCGGCCTCGAACAGCGCGGACTTCTGCTTGCCTTCGCGCTCGAGGGCCTCGCCGCTTCGCCCGGTCTCGGCGAAGTCCATGAGCTCGGTGTAAAAGCGCCGGCTTCGCTCGAGATCGTGGACGTAGTAATGAAGGGCCTCGATTCGCTTGATGCCGAGGGGCTCCACGTTTGCCATGTTCGACTCTCCCTTTCTCGCGCCGGTTAGCGCGCGTCGGCGTCGGGCTGCGCCTCGGGGCGCGTATCCCAAAACGCCGGGATTTGCATACACGCGCTCTCCGCGCGCGACAGCGCCGGGTAGGCGTCCGTGTCGATGCCGAACCGGCGCGCGTTGTATAGCTGTGGGACCGCGAAGATGTCCGCGAGGGTCATGCCGTCGCCCGCGAGAAGCGGCCCGGGCGCCGCGCGCGACTCGAGGGCGGCGAGCCCGCGCTCAAGCCAGGTGCGGGCCCACGCCGCGCGATCCGCGCCGATTCGTTCGATCTCGCGGAGGACCGAGAGGTTTTGCAGGGGCTGGATTCCCGTGGCCACGATGGCGGCGAGCTCGCGGGCCCGCGCACGCGACAGCGGATCGCGCGGCAAAAGCGGCGGCTCGGGGTAAAGCTCCTCGAGGTACTCGATGATGGCCGGCGACTGCGTGAGCACGTCACCGTCGTCGAGGGCGAGGGCGGGCACCTGCCGCATCGGGTTCAGTGACGCGTAGGCGCTGTCGTGCTGTTCCCCGCCGCCGCGGATGAGGTGCACCGGCACGAGCTCGTGGGGGATCCGCTTGTGGGCGAGGGCGATGCGCACCCGCCAGCTGCACGAGCTCCGCCAGTACGAGTAGAGCTTCACCGCGCCACGACCTTTTGCGCGATGCGGCCGAACACGCTCTGCCCGTCTTTGGCCAGCATTTCGATCTCGATCGAGTCGCCCACGCGCATGAACGGCGTCGTCGGCTCGCCGTGATCGATGGTCTCGATCATCCTGCGCTCGGCCAGGCACGACACCCCGCGGCTGCGATCGGCGTTCGACACGGTGCCGCTGCCGAGGATCGTGCCGGCCTGAAACGATCGCGTCTTGGCGATGTGCTGGATCAAATCGAAGAACGAAAAGTGCATCTCGGGCCCGCTTTCGGGATCGCCGATGAGCTCTTCGTTGTAGATCGAGCGGAGCGGGAGGTGCACGCGGCCGCCGTTCCAGGCGTCTCCGAGCTCATCGGGGGTGACCGCCACCGGCCCGAACGCGGTCGCCGGTTTGGAGTTGAAAAAGCCGAACCCCTTGGCGAGCTCGGCCGGGATGAGCTTGCGCAGGCTCACGTCGTTGCAGAGTGTGAGCAGCCGAATTTTTGGCTCGGCGCGGTCGGCGGTGGTCCCCTCGGGGACGTCGCCGAGGATGGCGCAGATCTCGGACTCGAAGTCCAGGCCCCAAGCCTCGTCGGCCAGCACGATGTCGTCGCGCGGGCCGAGGAGGCTGCTCGAGCCCCCTTGGTAGACCAGGGGATCGGTCTCGAGCGAGGCCGGCGGCTCGGCGCCGCGGGCCTTGCGGACGAGGATGATGTGGTTGATGTACGCCGACCCGTCGACCCACTCGTAGGCGCGGGGCAGCGGGGCGTCGAGCTGCTGCATGTCGAGCGCCGCGGCGTCGATGTCGCCGCGCTCGAGGGCGTCGGCGCGTGACTCGAGCTGCGGGGCGACGTCGTCCCAGCGGTCGAGCGCGTCTTGCAGGGTGGGGGCGATGTCCCCCGCCGGCGAGTAGGTTTGAAGGTCTCGGCGGACGACGACCAGCGCGCCGTCGCGAGAGCTCGTTTTCAATGTGGCGAGCTTCATAAGGGGCCTCCCGGAGCGCCTAGCGTTACCACGCTGCGCAAAGCGGCGACAATCCAAGCACATTCAAGGGGAATCCAGTTTCGTTAATGTCGCGCGGGAGCGCGCCGCGGCTCACTGCGAAATGCGCCGCAGGATCCGCCGAGCGGCGGGGAGGTTCGGGTCGCAGCGCAGCGCTTCGTGCAGGTGAAAGCGGGCCGCCTCGGAGTCGCCGTCGGCGACGCAGAGCAAGCCGAGCGCGACGAGGCCCCGGGGCCACGGCCGTCGGCCTCGCAGCGCGTCTGCGGCGATCCGTCGCTCCTCGGCCGCGCTCCTTTCGCCGTCGTCGCCGCGCGCGAGCGCCGCGCGATGGCGGGCCCACGCGAGCGAGGCTTCGTAATCCGGGTGATCGGGGTGTTCGCGGCACGCTTTGGCCATCGCCGAAACCGCCGCGAAGGGATCGCCCTCGACGAGCGCGCGCTGCCCGCGCGAAAACGCGGCCTCGGCGCGTTTTCGGTCTAGATTGTTGGCCCACGTCGTGCGGAGTCGATCGCGGCGCGAGGCCACCCAGTCGTTGTACCGGCCGCGGCTGGCGATGTCGGCGATCACGGATCGGGCCTTGCCGATTTGGGTCCACATGGGCTCGGCCAGGTGCGCGAGGTCGCCCAGGTCGAGGGGCGCCAGCGCGTCTGGCCCGTAGCGCAGCGAGAGCGCCCGGACGGCGGCGTCCACCTCGCCCGCGTCGGCGTCCGGGGCGACTTCGAGGACGTCGTAGTACGTGGACCCGTCGAGACGATCGCGCCTGGCGCGGAGGTGGGCGCGAGCTTCGGCGAGCGCGCGCCGCGCCGGCGTCCCGCGGTCGGGGGGCTCGGGAGACAGACTCGCGCCGCCCACTGACGCGAGCGCCCACAAAAGCCGGCCGGCCCGCGCGGGCTCGATGGCGCCGGCGCGAATCACGCTTTGTACCGTCTTCGTGCCGTCCAAAAGGCGCGTGAGCTCCACTTCTGGGATCTCGAGGGCCCGGTGCTCGCGCAGAGTGGCCACGAGCGAGGTCGCCACCACGTAGTCCTGGGCGTGGCGACGGAGGGCGGCGCGCACGATGTCGAGGTCGAGCTCGCGGGCGCCGGCGATGATGCGCCCCGCTTCGGCCTCCGACAGCTCGCCGTCCCCGGCGTCCGGGAGGCCGAGCGCGGCGCGGGCGAAACCCGGACCGAGCGCGCCGGCATAGCGGAGCGCGAGCGCCCGGTCGGCGGACTCGGTGAGCTCGCCTGGGCTCTGCGCGCTATCGGCGAACGGCACGCCACACGCTTCCGCCCGCTCGGCGGCGCCCGCGCCGGAGCCGACGACGAGGAGCCCGGGAGGAGGCCGAGCCGCATGCCACGCGGCGACGACGCCGCCTAGGTCCGGACTCGGCGACAGGATCACGAGATCCGGGGCTTGGCTGTGGGCTCCGGCTCGCCCATCCCCGGCGCTGGGCCGTCCGGGCCCGGTGGCGAGTCCCGGATCCCACACCACGCGATGCCCTTTGGCCTCGAGGGCCTCCTGAAGCGGTAGACCCAGGCCGATGTCATCGAACGCGATGACCACCTCCGCCACGGGGACAACCTACCACGTCTGCGGGGAGGCGGCCTTACGGCGCTCGCGGCGCGCCGGGAGCGGCCGCGACTTGCGGACGATCCCGCGGCTCACTCCGGGTCGAGGACGACGTCGATCCGCGTTCCGCCGTCGGAATGCGACGGGCACCCGCCCTCGTGCTCGTCGTAGCGGGCCGAGGCCGTGACCACCTCGTCGGCGTAGCCGGTGGCGTAGGCGGAAAACGACCACTCGCCGGCCTGCGTGCCCATGGCGCATGGAATCGTGCAGATGAGCCTGCCGGTCGCGTCGTCGTACTCGAGCCCATCGTCGTCCTCGTGCCACTGGGCGAGGATGGCTTCAGGGTCCACGGGCGTGTCGTCGATCTCGATGTCCCAGATCTCGATCTCGGCGATCGGCTCGTCGCTCGCACCGCCTCGCGCGTCTTCGATGTGAAGGACGGGCTCTTCGAAAATGTGGACGCACGGTCCATCGAGGCCCGCGTCGGCGCCGTCGTCACCTGCGTCGATAGCGTCGCCGTCGTCCTCGACCGGGCAGGCGCCCAGCACGAGGGCGGCGACGACGGACATGGCGGGCGCGAGCGTGCGCCCGTGACGATACCTGGTTGCGCCCATGACGATAGCGATAACACACCTTCGAGGCCTCCACGACAAACGGCCTTGGCCGCAGACCTGCGGATCTCCGCGGGGCAGTCCGGCGTTCACGAAGCCCAAAACGCCGGGGTCGTGACGCAGATCACGGCGGCGGCGAGCGCGCAGCCGCTTCGGTTCGGCTCGCAGGTCGCAAACTGCGTGGCTCGCCTTAACAGCGTTCACCACAGTAACCCGAGAACGAAGCGCGCGACCCGTGAGAATCGGGCCCGGTCGCGGTATTGTGATGGGAGTGCGCCGTGTCTCCACGCTCGCGCTCGCCGCGGTGATGACCACAGGGTCAGCGGCGCGAGCAAGTAACCCGATGGGCGACGGCGGGGGAGAGCTGGACAGCCCGCCCCCTGGCGGCCCCACCGTCATTGCAGGTGCGGCCGGCGGAGGCTCGGCGGCCGGTGGAGGTGATGGCAGCGGCGCGGCTGGCGGAGGCTCGGCGGCCGGCCGGGGCGAGGGCGGCGCGGCGGACGGGATCCC
>SLNH01000035.1 GCA_007133195.1 Nannocystineae bacterium
GGGTATTCGGTCGCGCTAGGAGGTCGTAGCGCGGGGAGCACCCGACTCGAGGGCCGATCTCGACGGGTGCTCGCAGCATCGACCGCACCTCCGTACGCACACGCGCTACATGGTCTTCGCTCCAGGTTGTATCGCGAGGATGATTGGCGGCGGCGCGCACAAAATCGTGAAACTCTCCGCGCCCGCGCGGGCTCGAATCGAATCCGCAGAGGGCGAGTCCGGCGCCCACGTCGAGCCATGGCGGCGGCTCGGCCTCGCCGATATAGGCGCGGTGGCTCGTCCAGTCGCTATCCGCGGCATCGCCAACCACCCCCGCCCGGACCGGGTTATTGTGGATGTACGCGATAAGGTAGGCGAAGCGCTCCTCGTCAACGATGAACTGCTTCGGGCGGCAGGCAAAAAGTGGCCCGAGGCGCCCCTGTCGTTGATTGAGCCAGCGCGCGAAGGCCGAGTGGAGCGGCTGAAAAAAGTCGCTTAGTGGCGCATAGCCGAGGCGACTGACCCAGTGGACATGGTTGCCCATCAACGCGTAGCCGAAAAGCTGCAGGTCGCTTCGCGGGATCGAGCTAGATGCCTGCCGTAGGTAGCGCTCGCGTTCCGCTGGTCGCGTTACGCGGATCTCGCGATTGACGAAGCGACTGATGACGTGCAGCAGCGCTCCCGGGATGTGTTCTCTAGGTGTATTAGGCACATTGGAGGTATCGAGAGATAGCCTCCAAAGTTGCGCCGCGGCCGTCGGCAGAACGCATAGCAGCCGAATATTACAGGGCAAAAAACTGAAGAGCTTAAGTGCGACCGCCGACGGCGTAAGTGCGACCGCCGACGGCGCCGCCGCCGTCGCCAGGTCGCATAAGCACCTGATATTAAAGGGCAAAAAACTGAAGAGCTTAAGTGCGACCGCCGAGGGACGCCGACAGAGGAGCTGCGGCACTACCTGCGCGAGGTCGCCGACTGCGTCGAGGTTCGCGCCGTTGGGTTGAACGGCGAAGAAACCGATGCTGTGCAGCGCTGCGAACCGGACCGATGCAAGACGGAAGACGGCCCCACCGAGTTGAAAGAGGTCGCCTGCGCCAATGAGGGGGGCAAGGATCAGGATGCCGGCGCGGGGGCCGACGCAGGTAACGACAGCGGCGAGGGCTCGGGATGTCGTGTGGCGTCATCCACCGCGCCGCTGTCTCCGCTGGGCATGGCATTTGGGCTCGCGCTTTGGCTCATCTGGCCTCGTGCCCGTCGCGCATGACCCGCCGCGGCTAGCTTTCCGCACTGCCCGCGCCGCCTACTCGGAGCAGTGCGCGGCCCTCGAACTCCAACCGATCATCCCGCGCTGAGCTCCTCTCGGCGAAATGTGGCCCCGGCGGCTCGGCTCGGCTAACGGCCGCGCCGGCTGGGGGCGCCGTTAGGGACGCGGGCGTGCGGGCGCGCGGGCGTGCGGCGCACGTTGCGCTGCCCTCGGGCCACAGCGCGCGCACATCCTCGCCCGTCTCCGCATTCCCGAGTACGATCGGGCTGATGCCGGTTTCCTGCGCACCCGCGGCCCGCGCTTTCCGGGAGGCAGCCCCGCGTTGACCTGGGATCAGGAGATTCTCCGCGTCTTGCGCGACGCGCCTGGCCAGCGGCGGGTACTGCTCACGCGCCAGGGGGATAGGCTCCTCACCACCCGGTTTTTCCTCCATCCGATGAAGCTCGCGCTCGGCGGGCTGGTGGAGCAGGTGACCGTTACCGGGGAGGGGTCCATCGGCGGGCTGCCGGAGACGCTTTCGCTCGCGCTCGAGGGCTATCGCGTGCGGGCCACGTTGGGCGCGCTCGCGGGGCTTCCCTCGGTGGTCGCGGCGGGGGTCGTAAGCGAGGTGGGAGCCGGCCTGCCCGAGCCCGGCCCGGGGCTCGGGTACGCGTATGTGTCGACGGACTTCATCGCCGGGGAGAGCCTGAACCAGATTGGGGACAGACTGCAGGTCGGGGAAAAGCTCGAGCTCCTTCGCCGGCTGCTCCGCCTCATCGCGCGGCTACACGATCAGCACGTGGTTTACGGCGATCTCAAACCGCACAACGTGATCGCGGTCGGGGAGGAAGCATGGCTCGTCGATCTCGACACGATGCGCCGGGTGCCGGGCCCGAATCTGGCGATCCCCACCCGCGACCTCACGGTGGCCTACGCCGCGCCGGAGCAGACCCGAGAGCAGCTCACCTACCTCGCGAGCGACGTCTACTCGTTCGGTAGGCTGGGAAATTGGCTGCTTGGTCCCGAGCTCGGCGCGGCCGGCGACGACCCGGTGCTGTCGTTTTGGCACGGGCTTTTTGCCCGCGCGCTCACCGAGGACCCGCACGAGCGGCCCGAGGCGCGGGCGCTCGCAGACGCGGCGGGCATCTCCGGTGACGGCGTCCAGGACGATCCGGCGGCGACTGTGCCTGTCTTGGACGTGCTCGCCGCCGGCGACGATGACGAGACTGTTCGCGACGATGCGCTCGCGTTTGCCAGCCCGGCCGGCCTGAGGGCGGGCTCGCTGGCGGGCGGCGCGGCCTCCGGCGGCGCGCAGCAGTCGGTTATCGTCGGAGACGAGCCGATCGCCGATGACGCCGGCCACGACGAGCGTCGCGAAGGCGTGCATCGCGCTTCGTCGTCCCTGCCCGATCAGGCCGGCGGCGGCGAATCGCCAAAGACCGCGCGCGCGCCATCGGTGGCGGGACAGGCCGCGCCGGGCGGTGAGGAGGCCGGGGCTTCGGCGGGCAGCGCGACATTCCGGCACCGCGGCGCGCGCGGGTTTTTCGTGGGAGCGACGGTATCCTTGGCTGTGGTGATCGCCGTGATGATGGTGATGTATCCGCTCGGGGAGGGCGCCGGCGGCGCGGACGCCGCACATCGCGAGATGGACGCGGCGCCGCCCCCCGCCGACGCAGGGCCGCCTCCCTATGAGCACTGCGACGACGGTGCGACGCGGGTGGAGATCGCCCAACTGACCGCCGCCGATCCGCTGCCCACGCCCTCGAAGATCCTGTCGTGGTTTTCCGGCGTGAGCCCGCGCGAAGTGGAGGTGTATCGGTTCCGAGATGCGGATCGGGGCGAGCGCGTGGTCTCGTTCGAGCTTTCGACGATAAGCTGGCCGGATTGGCAGGAGGTGGCGGCGGGCGAGCGGGGCTCTGAGCTCTGTGCGCGCCTGGGCGAGGAGCTCGAGCGCCGCGAGGTCGGTCCCCGCGCGGCCGAGGAGCGCGGCGATTCGCCGGCGAGCTACGAGTTTCGCGGTGGGCGCGGCGACGCCGAGGACGTCGAGCGGATCGGCGATCTGCGCGGCGTGGTCGACGGTGACGGCTACGCGGCGATGCTCGATTGGCTCGAGCCGCTCGACGTGGATGAGCCGAGGTGCCGGTCGCGCGGCGGCTGGCTCCGCGATCTGAGGCTCGAAATCGACTGCGGGGTGACGAATCCGCGCGAAGACGTCTCGCCCGTGCGCATCGTCGCGACCATGTTCCCCGGCGAGCGCGAGCCCGAAACGAGCGAGCGCCACGTGATCTTGGACCCCGGGGAGTCCAAGGAGCTCAGGTTTCGCTTCGACGACTACGACGACCGCGTGGAAACGTACTGCGACTGCAGCGCCTATACCCTCCCTTGAGGCGTTTCGTAGGCGGACGACAGTGAGGAGGATCGAGCATGGCTAGGCCGGAGAACTACGACAAGCTTCCGATGTACTGGGTCGGCGATTTCGCGGGGCGCCGGGCGAAGCTCGCGC
Source organism: Nannocystineae bacterium (assembly GCA_007133195.1). Lineage (GTDB taxonomy): Bacteria > Myxococcota_A > Polyangia > Haliangiales > Haliangiaceae > SLNH01. Next base: position 3,723 of record SLNH01000035.1, read on the forward strand.
CGCGGCGGACGGCGGTCTTCGATGCCACTTCCGGCATTCGCCTGCGCTACGCGGACGTAGACGACCGCGCGCGCCGGGTGGCGACGTATCTCGCCGACGAGCTCGGCTTGAAAAAAGGCGATCGGGTCTGCTTTTTGAGCCAAAACCGCGTGGAGGCGATCGATCTGTTCATGGCCGCCGGCAAGCTCGGCGTGATCTTGGCCCCGCTGAGTTTTCGCCTCAAAAAGCGCGAGCTCGACGACTTGCTCGGGCGCATCGAACCCCAGGCGCTGTTTTACGAGGACGCGTTCGCCGAGCTGGCCGATTCGCTCGACATGCCGGACTCCGTCCGCGCGCGGGTCGAGCTCGCCGACGGTCCGTGCGGCTACCGAGACCAGGTGCTCGCAACCCCGGCGCGCGATGTAAACGTCCCCTTGGCGCTGGACGACACGGCCCTTTACATCCACACCGGCGGCACCACGGCCACGCCCAAGGTCTGCATCATCTCCCATCGCCAGATGGTGTGGAACTCGGTGGAGATCATGCTCGGCGCCGCCGATTCGCTAACCGATCGCAGAGAGCTCCTCACGTTTCCCCTGTTTCACGTAGGCGGCTGGAACACGTTTTTGCCCGTGTTCCACAGCGGCGGCTACGCGGTGCTGATGCGGAAGTTCGAGCCCGAAGCGGCGCTGGGCATCATCGAGTCGGAGGGGATAAACCACATGGGCGCCGTGGAGCCGATGCTCAAGTTCATGGCCGAGCACCCGAGCTTCGCGACTGCGGATCTGTCTTCGCTCCGCGGCATCATGACCGGTGGCGCGCCGTGCGCGGCGGCGACCATGGAGCCGTTTTGGCAGCGCGGCATCCCCGTCGCCCAGAGCTACGGCCTCACCGAGGCGGGGCCGTCGAACTTCGTGCACGCGGCGTGGGACTCGAGCATGGACGAGCTCAAGGCCCACAGCGACAGCATCGGCACGTCGTTTTTTCACTGCGACTACCAGATCGTCGATCAGGACACCCTCGAGCCGGTTTCACGCGGCCGCGAGGGCGTGCTCCTGATGCGGAGCCCGCACAACTTCGACGGCTATCTGGGCCAGCCCGAGCGCACGGCGCAGGCGTTCGTCAAAGACGGCTGGATCTACTCGGGCGATCTGGCGCGCGAGACCGAGGAGGGCTACGTCTACATCGTCGGCCGCGCGGACAACATGTTCGTGTCCGGCGGCGAGAACGTCTCGCCGGAGGAGATCGAAAACGTGTTGGTGGCGCATGACGGCGTGCGCCAGGCGGCGGTGATCGGTGTGAAGGACGAGACGTGGGGCCAGGCGCCCGTGGCGGTGGTGGTGCCCGCGGATCCGGGCGCGCCGCCCACCGAAACCGAGCTCGGCCGCCATTGCAAAGCACAGCTCGCCGGTTTCAAGATTCCGAAGCGCTTCGACTTCACGGACGCGCTGCCGCTCACCGGCGCCGGCAAGCTGGATCGGAGCGCGCTCAAAAAGCGCTACACCTGATCGCCATGCGGTTCGTTCCCTGGTATGCGCTGGCCGATGCGGCCGAGCGGGCGCCCGCGTCGCCGGGCATGTTTCAGGTGCGCGTGCGCGCGGGGCTCATCGACTATCCGCGCGGCAAAAGCGCCATGATCCACTACGGCTTTGGCGAAGACGTGCGCGCGGCGGCGGCTGCGTTTTCCGCGGCGCATCCGGGCGTGGATTGGCTGTGCCGGCACGCCGAAGACATCTCGCCGCGCGAGATCGGCGATCCGGAAGCGCTGTGCCGACGCTACATCGAGCAGTTTCGCGCGCGGTTCGGTGCTCCGCCCACGTTGCCCGGGTAAGTGTCTACCGCCGGCGTTTGTCGCCGGCGTAGGCGGCGCGCCCGACCGCGCGCTCGCCGAATTTGGCCTCGATTTGGTCGAGGGCGTCGCCGAGCCGCTCGCCGCGCTGGCGCGACGCTTCGTCGAAGCTGAGCTGATGGGGCCCGTGCCGAGGCTCCAGGGTGGAGACCGCGACGCCGGCGAGGCGCGCGCGCCGCCGCGGCGACAGCGAGAGCCCGCCGGCGAGCTCGGCGGCCGCGCGGCCGATGCGGCGCCCGTCGGCCGTGCCGTCGGTGAAGGTGGCGCGCCGGGTTTTCAGCTCGAAGTCAGTGTATTTCAGCTTGACCACCACCGTGCGGGCGCGGCGGTCCTGGCGGCGGAGGCGCGCGGCGACGCGGTCGGCTTGCCGGAGGAGGATTGGTCCGAGCTCTTCGTGGCTCGTGACGTCGGCGTTAAACGTCTCCTCGTGGCCGATGGAGATGGGCTCGGAATCCGGCTCCACCTCGCGCTCGTCAAGCCCCCGCGACAGCGCGGCGAAGTGTCGGCCTAGGCCCGGACCCAAGAGCGCGACCAGCGTCTCGTCGGCGCAGCGGGCGACATCGCCGATCGTGCGCAGGCCGCGTTCGCGGAGGCGCTTTTGCACCGCCGGCCCCGCGCCCCATAGACGCGAGGTGGGAAGCGGCGAGAGAAAGTCCTGCACGCGGCTCGGCTCGACGATCACCCGACCTTCGGGCTTTTCGATGTCCGAGGCGATCTTGGCGACGAACTTGCTCGGCGCGACGCCGACCGACGCGGCGAGGCCGATCTCCTCGCGGGTCTCGCGCGCGATCGCCTCGGCGATGTCCCGGCCGGTGCCGAAAAGCCGCTCCTCGCCGGTGACGTCCAAGAACGCCTCGTCGAGCGACAGGCTCTCCACGCGCGGGGCGAAGCGGTCGAGCACGGCGAAAAACCGCTGGGAATACTCCGCGTATCGCTCCATCCGCGGCGGCAGGAACACCGCGCGCGGGCAGCGGCGTTTCGCCTCGGCTGTGGGCATCGCCGAGCGCACGCCGAAAGCGCGGGCCTCGTAAGACGCCGCGGCCACGACGCCGCGCCGCTCGGAGCCCCCTACGACCACCGGGCGCCCGCAAAGCGACGGGTCTTCCCTCTGCTCCACCGACGCATAAAACGCGTCTAGATCGACGTGGGCGATGGTCTTGGGCGGTGGCGCGGCCACGGCTGCTACATCGGCTTGGCCACTGCCAGGATCGCGAGGAGCGCGGCCAGGGCGATGGCCACCGGCTCGATCGCGGGATGCAGGGCGCTTTCGCCGCCCCGACGCGCCTTTGCGATCTTGGCCCGCGTGATCCCGTGAAGGGCGAACAGCCCGAGCACCACGAGCCCCAGCTTGGCGTGTAGCCAGCCTTCACTCATCGGGGACGGGTCGCTGCCGAGGATCATGGTGAGCCCCGAGAGGATGGCGAGCGTGGCGCCGATGTCCATGATCACCGCCGAGCCGCGCGCAGAGCTCACCGCGGCCTCGCCGCCCCCGGCCGCGTGGGCGCGGATCAGCCTGAGGCTCGCCACGAGGCCCGCGATCCACAGGATGACGGCGAAGACGTGAGCGCTTTCAATCCACTCGAGGAGATCCGGACTCATGGCGCGAACCTAGCACGCGCCGCCGACGCCCGCGTGCGACGCCGCGCCGCAGCCGCCGGGGCGAGGCGGACGTTCGGGTCACGCGGTGGGGACGGTCTTTTTGCCGCCCTTTCGCCGGGTGGGCGTGCGGCGAGGCGACGGCCGTCGCGCGCCGCTTGGCTCGTCGGCCGGCTCGGCTTCGGCCGATCCGCTCGCGGGCGCGAGGCGGTCGATGCGCGCCCGGAGCTCGCCTACCTCGGTTCGAAGCGCTTCGACTTGGTCGCGAAGCCGGGCGTTTTCCTCGCCGCGCGCCGAGCCGTCCTCGAGATCGCGCGCCACCTCGCGCGCGCGGCGGAGGAGGCGACCGTCGAGCTCGCGCGACACGAGGTCGCGCAGGGCCGAAATGCTGGCCGGATCACCGATCGTCCGCAGCGCCTCCACGGCGGCGCCCTGCACCCGGAAGTCTACGTCGCGAAGGAGCTCCTCGGCGCGCTCGCGGGCGTCGCGCGCGTCGCGATCGGTCCGCCCGGCGGCGAGCTCCGCGGCGGCCAGCAGGGCCGAGCGGCGCCCGAGCGGCGGGCGGCCGTAGCCGGTCTGCGAAAGCAGCCAAGGAAGTGCGCTTTCCTCGCGCGCCGCCGCCAGCCCGCGGTACGCCCCGTCGCGGATGACGTCTCGAAACGAGTCGCGCTCAGCCGCCGCCATGAGGAGCTCGGGGGCCCGCGCGTCGCGGGTTTTTCCGAGCGAGAGGCACGCTTCGGCCTCGACGAAGTAGCTCGCGTCGCCTTGCGAGACGATGCGCGCGAGGTGCTCGGCGGCCGCCTCGTCGCGCGAAAACGCGCCGAGCCCGCGCGCGATGCCGCGGCGGGCGCGCGGGTGTTCCTCGGCGTCCCACGCCGACAAAAGCGCGTCCCTCGCCTCGGCCGTTCGGATCTCGCCCAGGGCGGTGGCCGCCTCCGCGCGCACGCCCCAAAACGGATCTGATGCCAAGGCGCCGGCGAGGGCCCGGGTCGCCTGCGCGCCGCCGCGCTTGCCGATCTCGCGGGCGGCGCTGATCCGATCGATGGCCGCGGTGGCGCCGGCGAGCTCGGCCAGCCAGAGATCGAGCCCTTTTTGCGTGCGCGCGGGGGCGAGGAGCTGTTTTCCGGGATCGAAGACCACCTGCTCGGGCGGGGCGGGCAGCGGCAGCGCGAAGCTGCTTCGCGGCTCGGACAGCTCGATCGGCACCACGCGATCGGCGTCCTCGCCGGGCACGCGCATCGCGACCGCCGTCGGGAGGCGAAACGCGGCGGCCCTGTCGTTGGCCGCCTGTGTTTGCTCCACGTCCACGATTACGCACGCGCGCTCGGCATCCCAGCTCACTCTCACCTCGAGCTCGGGGTGGCCGGCCCGGAAGATCCACTGATCGAAGAACCAATCGAGCACCCGTCCCGTCGCGTCTTCGATCGCCCGCGCGAGATCCCGGGTCTCCACCGAGCCCCGGCTGTGCTTTTGGGCGTAATGGCCGATCGAGCGAAAGAACGCGTCGTCGCCGAGCGCGCCGCGGAGCATGTGCAAAACGCGGGCGCCCTTGCGGTAAAGGTGGTGATCGAAGATGTCGAGGGGCTCGTCATAGACGTTACACACGACGGGCCGCTGATAGCGGGCGCTCGCTTCTTCGTAGTACTGGCGGCCGAACCCGTCTAGCTCCACGTCCGCCGCGTCTCTCCCGTCGGCGTGCTCCCGCCACAGGTACTCCGCATAGCTCGCGAAGCCCTCGTTTAGCCATCCTTCGCTCCACGTGCGACACGTGAGGAGATCGCCGAACCACTGGTGCGCGAGCTCGTGGGCGAGCAGACCCTCGCTGTCGGCGTCGATCGCGGCGCGCTCGTCCAGGAGCACGAGGTCCGTGAGGGTGGTGGCGGTGGTATTTTCCATGCCGCCGAAAATGAAGTCTGCGACGAAGACCTGATCGTACTTCCCGTAGGGGTAGGGGCAGCGGAACAGCTGGGAGAAGCGTTCGAGCATCTCGGGGGTGCGGCCGGCCGTGCGCCGCAGGGCGTCCTCGCTCCCCGGCGGCCCATAGTAGGTGAGCTCCACGTCCCGCCACCCGGCGCGCTCGCTCGAGAATGCCCCCACCGCGAGGGTGACCAAATACGATGGGTGCGGCTCGTCCAAGCGCCAGTGCACCCGGCGCCGATCGCCCTGGGCCTCATCGCGCACGAGCTCGCCGTTCGAGATCGCGAACATCGAGGCCGGCACGGTGGCGATGAGCTCGCTCGTGGCCTTTTCGTGGGGGGCGTCGAAGCAGGGAAACCAGTGGCGGGCGTCTTCGTCTTGGCTTTGCGTCCACACCTGAACCGGCTTGTCCGGGTAGGCGGCGTCGGGCTGGATGAAGTAAAGGCCTCTTCGCGGGGTGGCGCGGTAATCGATGTCGAGGGTAAACATCTCCCCCTCGGCCAGCGTTCGAGCTAGCTCGATGGATAGCTCCGCGCCGTCGTACCGAAACGCGAGCGGCTCATCCGCGAGCGTGACGCGTTCGATATCGAGCTCGGCGGCGTCGAGGCGCAGATGACGTACGCTCGGTGTGAGCGGCGAAAACGTGAGCGAACAGCGCCCGGCGATCGAGCGGGCGCCGAGGTCGACGTCGAGGTCGAGACGGATGTGTCTTGTGTCTACCGGTCTGTCGGCGGCGTAGCGGGGCCGCGATCCGGGCAGGGCGAATGGACGGGACATCGCACTCTCCTGGCGAGAAAACGCCGCGAAGGTGACACGTCCGAGCGCCCGTCACAATCCGGCCCCGAGCCGGTTCGACGACATGCTCTCGATTACGCCGACAAGGGGGGCGCCCGATCCCGGTCGCGCTTTTGCCGAACGGTGCCGTAGCTGAGCCCCCCGTGCGAAAACGTGGGGCGCAGGCCCGGGGCGAGGGCGCTCCCCACGAGCTCCGAGGACGGCAGGTGTTGGGGGAACTCGGGGCGCGCGGGAGCGGGGTGGGCGAGCGTTTTTTCCAAGACCATGGAGCTGTATTGGTCGAGGGACCGCTCCCGCGTGTTGGCGTTAAGCACGACCTCGGCGCCCCAGTAGCGCGCGTGTTTGCGCACGCCGGGAATCGCGCTGTGCTCGGGCACGTACGCCTCCACCGCCACCCCGTTTTCGCTGATCGTCCAAAGCCCGGTATCCGTGATGATGGCGATCGTGTGATTGCCCTCCGTGTGCCCGGGGGTGCGGACGATCGCCAAGCCCGCGTCGCCGACGGCGTAGTCGCCGTCGAGGACGACGAAGCGATCACTGGGCACGCCGGCGGCGCCGCTCGGGACGTACCACGGCGCCTGGAGCGGGTGGGGCGACGCGATCGTGCGCAGCTCCTCCGGCTGGACGAGGAGCTTCGCGTTGGGCAAAAGCGGCTGGGTCGGCTCGCGCTTTCCGGGCTCCGGGGTTTCGGTGCCGAAAAGGCCGCGCAGGTCCTGCACGTGGAGGTGGTCGAACGTCACGAAGTCGATGTCATCCGGATCGACGCCCACCTCGGCGAGCGCGCCTTGCACGGTGCCGTGGATCTTCGCGAGCACTTTGGTGGTCACGAACTTGCCGTAGCGCTCGATCTGGTTTGCGAAAAACGGGGCGGCGCGGGCGCGCTCCGAGTCGCTCGGATTGACGAGAATGTTGATATGGCTGTCGCCGGCCGACACCTGCACGAGTTGCATGCGGTTTTTCAGCATGAGGTAGGGGGCCGGCGAGCGGGCCGCGCCCTCTAAGCCGAACGCGGTCGGGTAGGGAAAGGTCGCGATGTCGAAGCTGCGGACGGCGATCGCGGGGCCTGCCTCGGCGAGCCGCTCGCGGAGCCGCGGCGCGGCTGCGCGGAGCGCGGCGAGGCGAGAGGCGGGGCCGGATTCGGCCCGGGCGGCGTCGAGCTCGTCGAGGCGGCGGAGGCTCGGAATCTGCGCGGCGTCGATCATGGCACTCCTGTCGTGAGACATCCGAGTGTCGCGTATCAGTGAGTTTTTGACAAAGTCCGTTCTTATCCGTCGCCGAGCACACGGCTGCGGAGGTGGGCAGCACCCGGCGCGGATCATGCCTGCGCACGGCGAACTATTTTCGCCGGCGCCTGCGCTTGGGCGCGAGCTCGACGGTGACGCGCCCCTCCGCGATGATAGCCTGGCACGACAGGCGCTCTTTGGTCAGGTAGTAGACGTTGCCGAGATGGCGCTCTTCGTGGCTGTTCAGCGCGCTCAGGTGTTCTTCGCCCTCGATGACGCGGACGCGGCACAGGCCGCACGAGGCCTGACCCACGCAGGCCGTCTCGATGGCGATGCCGTTGCGGCGGCCGACGTCGAACACGCTCTCCCCGGGTTCGCAGGGACAGTCGATCTCCGCCGGGAGGAACCGGATCGTGGCGCTCACGTCGCCCTCTCATGGCCGCCCTCGCGGGGCCTTCGCCGCCGCGCCGGGCGACGGGACACCGCGGCGTGCCCGTCGATCCAAAACCGGAGCGGCTCATCGGCCCACGCACCGGCGTAGTCCACGCCGACGCGGGGGCCGCTCGCGATTTGCTCCGCGCGAACGCGCCGGCCGGCACGAAAAAACAGCTCCTGGGACGACACGACATCGAGGCCGTTTTGCGCCCGGGTTACGCCGAGGGCGCGGGTGAGCTTTCCGGGGCCCCGGGCCGTGTGGGGAGAGCCATCCATACCGGCGAGCGGTTCGAGAGCGCGAACGAGTACGGCTTCGGGGTGGCCGAGGCGGCCGGTGACCACATTCAGGAGATCGTAGATGCCGTAGCACAAATAAACGTAGGCCAATCCAGGCTCGCCAAACATGACTTCGGTTCGCTTGGTGCGGCCGACCCGGGCGTGACACGCCAGGTCGTGCGGACCGACGTACGCCTCGGTCTCGACGACGACGCCGGCGCGCTCGCCACATACGAGCACCTTGCCGAGAAGCGCCCGCGCGACGACGTCCGCTGGCCGCGCGAAGAAGCGCCGGCCAAGCCGCCTATCCCCGGGGCCGCTGGCGACCACGGCGTTCGTTTACCACAGGTGCCCCGCGTTCGCATCGGAACCCCCGCCCGCTCCGCTCGCGGGCGCCGCCCCAGCCGAGCACTGGGGCCGGGCCGGGTCGGCAGGGGCGCCCGCCGGCGTGGCCCGACGCCAGCGATTTCGCCCGGGTGGGATCCGGCCGCGACCCACTTCCTTTCGGCGGCCTCAGCGTGCTATCCACTCTTACCTGTGAGCCGTCAAGCGGGATTTCCGTAGCCGCGCGCCCGATCACCTGGGGTGAGCACCTGCTCACTTCGAGCTTCATCGGATGCCGGCGACGGAGGCCACCCCGATTCGCACGGCGAAGGCCTTCACCATTCGAGAGGAAGGAAGGATGTCCTACGTGGCTTACCCCCTGCGTTTTTCCATCGCGGCGCTCGCGCTCTTCGCGTTTGCGTGCGGGCCGTCGCAAACCGAGGCGGAAGATCCCGATGATGCCGGCGATGCCGACAGCGAGGACCAGGTCTTCGACGAATACGAGGCGATCGAGATCGGGGGCACGCTCCACCGGCCGCTCGGAATGATGACGCCGCCGGATCTCGATATCTCCGGTCCCCAGCGAAGCCAGGCCTGGCAGCAGGGGAACCAGCAGTACAACGAGGACGATCTAGAGGGGGCGCTCGAGAGCTACGCAGAGCTCGTGGAGCTCGATCCCGATGATGTCCCGTCCTACGTCAACACCTGGAGGGGGTTTCTCTACCTCCGCGCCCATCGCAACGACGAAGCAGCGGACATCGCGAAGGCCTATGAGCTGCCGGCGCCCGCGAGCGATGAAGAGGGCGAGGAGGAGGAAAGCGGCGCTGATGGCGACGACACCCTCCGCGGTCATGAGGCCTACGTCGCGGCCTGGTCGGCGTTTCGCCAAGGGGAGCTCGAGCGCGCTCGGGATTTCATCCTGATCTCGGGCCAGCGGTGGCCGTCCCCCGAGGGGCAGCGCGCCGTGGTCGACGACATCGTGCTTATGACGGCGCGCGCGGCGACGCCGGTGGCCGACGCGCACGAGCTCGTGAGAGAGATCGTCGGCGAAGACATCGAGCAGCAGTACGTCCTCTTGTTCCGCATCCACGAGCAGTACGTGTTCGCCGGCGAGTACGGTCTGGCCTCGGAAATGCTCGATTACATCCGCGACGATCTCCTCGGCGAGGGCGATCTGCCCGCGGCGGACGCGGTCGGCTTCCGGTACCGCCAGTCGGATTACCAGTTCCGTATCGGCGAGCCCGAGAAGGCGGCCCAATTTTCCATGGAAGCCTACGAGGCGCTCGAGGCGTGCGGGGATGACTGCGATGAGAGCATCAGCAGCGAGGTGACGAGGCGGCTCGCGGACCTCGGCCGCATCTTCCACACCGTGTACGCGACCTCGCTGGACGAAGCGTACTTCGAGCCGGCCAAGTCTCTGTACGAGATGTACCTCGGCATCGACGGGCAGGAAGACAGCGAAGAGGTGGCCGAGTACCTCGATAACCTCGAGCGCACCAAGAAAAACGCGAGCCCCGAGCAGGGCAGGCATGACCCGAACGTGATGGGCAACGTGCTAAACGCCCAGCAGGAGTCGATCCAGGCCTGCTATGAGATGGCGCTCGGGTGGAACCCGGAGCTGAGCGGCCAGTTCGTCGCCTCGATCAAGGTTGGTGAGACCGGCGAAGTGACCGAAGTCTCCACGACCCCAGGCGCCGATGACGAGGAGCTCGGCGACGTGGTGGGCTGCGTCACCGAGCGGGTGGCAAACTGGTCGTTCCCGGCGCGCACGTTCCCGGGCACGACGACCATCGAGCAGACCTTCAACGTCACGACGGAGCTCGATCCCGTGGAGGACGCGCCTGCCGAAGGCCCCGGCGAGGCGTCGGTCGGCGCGCCGGATTCGGACACCGCCGAGGGCTGATCGCGGGTGACGACGTCCCTCGCGACGCGTTCGCGGTAGGGACGGCCCGCGGCGCCGAGCGCCCGCCTCGAACGCGGTTTGGGGCGGGCGCGGAGCCGGTTCTCGACACTGCGCCGCGACGGCGGGCGAATGGGCGCTGGCGCCTGCGACGTTACGCGCCGCTGGCGCCGTGCAGGGATGGCGCGCTCGTCGGTCGCTGCGATCGCAAATCGAGGCTCCGCAAGGTGTCGAGCGCCAGCCGGTCCCCGGGGCGGATCGACAGCGCTCGCTCCAGGCTGCCGCGAGCCTCCTCAGGCTGGCCGCAAAGCCCTTGTGCCATGCCCAGGTGGGTCCAGGCGCCGTAGTGGGTGGGCACCTGGTCCACGACCTCTCGTAGGGCCGAAATCGTGGCCTCGTGATCGCCGCGCGCGAGCGCGAGGCGGGCTTCGCAAAAGATGGCCTCTGCGCGCGCGACGGTGGTGACTTCGCAGCCGGGGTGTTCGAGCATGGCGAGTCGTTCGTACTCCGCGATATAGGCGCGGGCCTTCTGTTTTCGCTCACCGGCCATCAAGCCGGCGAGCGGCTCGGGAACATCATCCCTGCGCAGAAAACGGCGCAGCGCGAGGTAACACGCCCCCGGCCTACCTTCGCGGTGCGCCGCCGCGGCCGCGTTCCATAGGTGGCCCGGCTGATCCGGCTCGAGCTCTGCGGCGCGCTCGAATTCTGCTCGAGCGCTCGCGGCTTCGCCGAGCGCGAGGAGCGCGAGGCCGAGGGAGCTCCGGGCGTTCGCGTCCCTGGGCGCGTGGCGGAGTAAACCTTCGAGGAGGAGGCGGACCCGGGTGTGGGCGCCCCGGCTCGACAGCTCGCGCGCGCGACCCAACACGCGCGTCCGCTCGTGCGGGCCGACGATATCGCCGTCGAGCAGGTGCTCGCGATGGAGTGCGAGCAGGTGTCGCGACAAGTAGTAGTCGCGGGGGAGCGTGCCGCGCGCGGCCAGGGTGTTTCGTGCCGCATGGGCGAGCACGCCAGCGGCGTCGCGCGGGCGGGCGGGCCGGAGGCGGTAGCCTTCGCGCTCGAGCGGCCCGGCGACGTCGCGCTCGAGTCTGCCAGGGGTGATGCGCGCGGTGTAGTAGACGCGGCACAGGCGCCCGGCGCCGTCGATGAGGCTGTAAAGCGCGCGCGCGGCGTCGCCCTCGGTTTGCGCGAGCGCGATGACGACGGTTCGCCCGGTGCGGCGACCGATGCGGATGGCGACATCGGGCGCCGTAGCGAGCCTGGGCGGGGGGAGGAGGGACGCGAGCTGGGAGAGCTCGAGGCGAACCGGGCCTTCGATGTCGTGACGGGCCAGAATTTCGCCCACGAGCTCGGCGGCGGCGCCGGGGTCGGTTTTCGCGAGGGCGCCCGCGAGCTCCGCGATGCGATCCTCGCTCGCCCCCGCTACCAGCCCGTCGGCGATTCGGGCGGCCTCCTCGGGATCGGCGAGCGCCTTGCGCAGCGCGCTCACCGACCGGCCGTAGGCGGCGTCGGGGTCGCGCAGGGCAGCGCATCGGGGCAGAGGCTCTCCGAGCGTGTCCAAGAGCGCCACCGCGCGGAGCACTGCGCGATCGCCTCCGCGGCGATTCTCGGCGATGTCGGTGAGCACCTGGGCGACGCGGGATCGGCCCTTCGTCTTTTCCGCGATGTGAGCGAGCAGGGCGTATGCCCATTCGGCGCGGGCGTCGTCGTCGGAGCTCAGCTGGCGGGCGCAGGTGGGAACGGCCGTCGCGCCGAGCTTGCGGGCGAGGCGACGCAAGCTGCGCTCGCGAGCCGGCGACGCAGGCCTGCCGCTTTCCGTGAGCTCGTCGAAGCTCTTCGCGAGCCGCCTGAGCGCCACGAAGGATCCCTCGAGGGTGCCCGGTTCCACATCCATCACGCTGAGCGTGATTCTATGTAGGCGGCATTACCTGTCAAATTTCTGGCAATGGTTGGCCACCGCCAGGTCGCTCTCCACGTCTGCTTGCGGGGCCCCTCCGCGGGCGACACGAAGAGCAACGTGAATTTGGCTTAAATGAGGCTCGGGTGGGCGGCGGTGACGAGCTTGATGAACTCCTCGCGGGTGGCTAGCTGCTCGAGGAACACCCCGCGCACGGCGCTCGTCACCACGCGGGTTTCGTGGGCGCTCGCCCCGCGCGAAGCCATGCACATGTGGAGCCCCTCCACGTACGCCGCAGAGCCCTCGCTTTCGAGCTCCTCGTGGAGCAGGCGCGCCAGCTCGTGGGTGAGATCCTCCTGCAAAATCGGCGCCCGCGACACCAGCTTGGCGAGCCGGGATAGCTTCGAGATGCCGAGGACCTTGTCGGTAGGAATGTAGGCCAGCGAGATGCGGTAGATGACGGGCAGAAGGTGGTGAGGACAGCACCCGAACGACATATTGTGCTTCGAGATGACCATCTCCTTGTATTTGGCGGGGAAGGTCTTCTGAAACATCCGCGCGATTTCGTCGTGGACCTGGGCCCGGTCGAGCGCTAGCTCGTGGAGGCCTTTCGCCGCGCGGCGGGCGGTTCCGGCGAAGTTTTCGTCGGTCTCGGGCTCGTAGCCGAGCTCGCGAAAGCCTTCGAGGATTTTTTCATACCCCGCTTCGAAGTGGCGGAGGGCTTCTCGCTTGGGTTCCATCCTGCTTGCTCCCAGTACAGGCGTCGGATCGCGCGGGTGGACGCGGCGATCCCATAGGTTTCGAGCGTCTCGATAGGGTGCCAGGCCACCCCTTCATAGCGCGGCGCGAGCCGCGAGGCGAGGGCGGTGAGCTCGGCCCGAAGATCTGTGGCGTAGACGTCTATGGAGAGCCTGCGGTGGGTGAGGGTCTGGCGGTGGCGCGCGACGGGCTCGCGCGCGCCAAGGTGGGCGGCTTCCCCGAGCAGGTCTGCGAGCGCGGCCGAATCCCCGCTCGCTTGTGGGAGCTCCCAAAGGCCGCCGAATAAGCCCTCAGCGGGGCGTTTGGCGAGGGCGACGTGGGCCCCGCGCTCGATCCAGGCGGCGCTGGTTTCTACGACCGGAAGCTCGCTTTCGCGCTTTCTGGGCGGCACCCGCGGCAGCTCGTGCTCAAGGCCCTCCGCGCGCGCTCGGCACAGGTCGGCGAGCGGGCA
>SLNH01000446.1 GCA_007133195.1 Nannocystineae bacterium
AAGCGCGCCGGCACGACGTAAGGCCGGGTCTCACCGGGTGGTGTCAGATAAACGGCCGCAACGCCCGCGACTGGGACACGAAGCTGGCCCTCGACACCTGGTACGTCGACAACTGGAGCCTAGGCCTCGACCTCCGCATCCTCGCGCGCACGCCGCTCGTGGTCCTGCGTCGCGAGGGCATCTCCCATCACACCGACTCCACCTCGCCCGTGTTTCGGGGCTCCAGCGAGGCCCGAGACGAGCCAGCGAGCCGGCCCTCGTCCCACAGCGCCGCTCCGTCGTCCGATGGCGCGCTCCGCCGATAGTGCCGGGCACACCGGTTCCCCGAGCGACGATCGCCCTGCGCTGCGGGGTCTCACCTCGGGTTCGGATGCCCTCCGGCGATCGCCCGCACTGGCGCTTTGGGCGCTATTCATCGTCCTGTTTCCGTTTTACGTCTTCCCGAGCGGTGGCCTCCAGCCCGCGGACTTCGTCATGGTGCCGCTCCTCGCCTACGCCGCGCTGGAGCCGCGACTCCGCCTTCCCCCAGGGTGCCACGCGGCGCTAGTTCCGCTGTTTGGTTTCGTGCTCTACGCCCTCCTCGTGAACACGACGTGGGCGCTCGTCCAACACAACTTCGACCTGAGCGCAGAGTACGGGCACATCCTGTACGGCGTGTTTTACGCGTATAACGCCGCCGTGTTCGTCACGGCCCTTCTACTGTTCGGCCGACACGGCGACGACTTTCTCGCGGCCACGGCGGTGGCGCTGCTCTTGTCGGTCCTCGTCCAGGTCGCCGGGTCGCTTGTGGCCCCCTCCGGCGACGAGCTCCGCGAGACGCTGTTTTTCAACAACCCGAACCAGCTCGGCTACTACGCCCTGCTCTGCGCCACCGCATTCGCGCTACTTGCGCGGAGCGTCGCGCTACCCACGGCCATCCAGGGCGTCTTCTTCGCGGCGACCGCCTACCTCGCGGTCCTTTCCCTGTCGAAGGCGGCCATGTTCGCCATCGCCATTCTCGCGGCCGTCACGTTTGTCACGCGTCTGCGCGCGCTCGTGGCCACGGCGCTCGTACTGATCGCGGCAGACGCGCTCTTGCTCAGCGAAGCCAACCACCTCGAGCGCGTCGAGTACCGGGTCGCCACAACGGGCCACACCTCGGATGACAACCTCGCAGGGCGCGGCTACGACCGCGTGATGAACCACCCAGAGCACTGGTTTCTCGGGGCTGGCGAGGGGGACGGCACCCGTTTCGACTCCGCGCTCGAAGGCGAGATCCACTCCACCTTCGCCACGGTCGCGTTCTCCTACGGCATCCCGGGAGCCGTGCTGTTCGGCCTGTTCCTCCTCGGTCTCGTCCGCAGGCTCGACACGCGCGGCCTGCTCCTACTCGTGCCCGCTGCCTTTTACGGGCTCACCCACAACGGGCTCCGCTTCACCATCGCGTGGATCCTTCTTGCGGTCGTGCTGTGCGTCCGGCTGCGGAGTAACGCGAGCGAGGAGTCCTCCACCTGATGGCACCGCCGAGCACCGGGCCCCTCGGCGCAGTGACACTTTTGCGCGCACCGCCCTGTCCAGGCGGCGGCATCTGACGAACCCGCGTTCGCCCCTCCGCCAAACGCCCTGGCCGGGGCGCCCGCGCCCGCGATGACCAAGCAGCCCACAAATCAGGATCACGACGGCCTCGCGACGCGCGCCGCCGGCAGTCTGGTGTGGGCGGGCGGCAGCACGCTCATCAGGCTCGGCGTCGAGATCACACTCATCGCCGCGCTAGCGCGCCTGCTCACCCCGGAAGACTACGGTGTCGTCGCCGCCTCGCTGATCGCGCTGTCCCTCGCCCGCGCGGCCGCCAAGGAGGCGTTCCTCCAACCCCTCGTCCAGGCCGAGGAGCTGGCGCCTCGCAAGCTGGGCGCAGGCATCTTCCTCACGGTCGTGTCCGGACTCGCGCTGTTCGGCGCACTGTACTCCGCCGCCGCACCGGTCGCATCGCTGCTGGACATCCCCGACGTGCGATCGGCCCTCGAGGTGATGGCGGCGGCGATACCGCTATACGCAGCGGGTGCAGTGCCCGAGGCGCGGCTTCAGCGTTCGCTTCGGTTTCGGCCCCTCGCGATCATCGATCTGAGCTCGACGATCTTCGGGTACGCCGCGGTCAGCCTGTCGCTCGCGTGGCTCGGTTACGGCTTTTGGGCGCTCGTGTGGGCACACGTCGCGCAGGCTGCCTTGCGAACCGTCGTCCTCGTGGTGTTCGCCGGCTACGGCCGCCCAGCGCGGGCCGGGCGCGAAGATGTGCGGGCGCTGTCGATCACGGCCTTTGCCGTGATCGGCGCCAAGCTCTCGGACGTGGCGTCGCAACAGGTCGACAACGTGATCGTCGCCAAGGCACTCGGCCCAGCCAGCCTAGGCGTCTACAACCGAGCGTTTCGGATGGCCAGAGAGCCGGCCAACATCATGCAGGGCGCCGTCGGGGCCGTGTTGTTCTCGGGCCTGTCGCGCGCGAGCCATCATCCCGCGCAGCGCAGGGCCGGCTACCGCCGCGCCCTGTCACTCACGGTGACGCTCTACATGCCGCTCAGCGCCTTGGGGCTGGTTCTGGCCGACGAGCTCGTGTTCGTGGTGCTGGGGCCCGATTGGAGCGACGCCGCGCAGCCGCTCGCCATCTTGATGCTTAGCCTCTACCTGCGCGCGGGCTACATGATCCACGCCACCGCGCTTCGCGCGACCGGCTACTTTTACTCGAACGCCGCGATGGCGCTCATGTATGCCGGGCTGGTCGCGATCGGCGCGGCCGCCGGCGCTAGATACGGGCTGAGCGGTGTGTGTGTGGGCATCGTCCTCGCCGGCGTCGTTCGCTACCTACTTATGGGCTGGCTGTCCGCCCGGCTCACGGGCACCGCGATCTCGCTCCTCGCCCGCGCCCACGGGCTCGGCTTCGCGCTGTTCGCCCTCACCCTCGCGGTCGCCTATGCGACCCAGGCCCCCCTGCGCGAGGCCGGCGCGCACCCCGTCGTGGTGCTGGCGCTCGCGGGGTCGGCCGCCTGCCTCGCCGTGGCCGCCGCAGCCGTGTTGATGTGGAACAAGCCGGCTTTCGCTGACGTCCGATGGCTTTGGGAGCGCACCCTCGCCGCGCTCGGAAGATAGCGAGCGCGGCCCTAGGCGGCCCGGTGCGCCGCCTGCGCCAATCGCTCGGCCACCGGCCGCGCCTGCGCCGCGTCGGTCACCACGATCGACTCGGCGCTGGAGCTAAGCGATCGCTCCAACTCGTCGAGGATGTGATCGAGCCGGCTCAGGATTCGCCGCACCTCACTTTGTGAGTACTTGCTGAGGCGAGGGTGCTCGGCGCCCGGCGCAAAGATTCGCTCGAGGAGCACCTCCTCCGAGACGACGACCCGAAGGGCGACATCGACGCGCGCTGCGTAGTTCCGCACCGCCGCCTTGAGTCGCGCGTCACGCCACGTTCCGTCTACGTCGTCGAGGCGCGAGGACCAGTAGCCGTGAAACACGCCCTCGTCGGCCAGACAGAGCCTAGCGCTCCCCGCGAATGTTTGAAGGCCCTCGATGCGCCCCAGCACATCGGCGCGAAACCGCCCCTGGCTCACGGCCCGCGCGACGTTCCCGCCCCCCAGCAGACCCGATGACAGCGCCACCGGCCGCTTGACCGCAGCCGACACGCGCCGTAGCTGGCGCGACAGCGCGCCCGCCGACTCGAGGCGATATTGGACGAAGCCCTCCGATCCGAGCTCGTCTGTGAGCGCGCCCGCCAGCGCTCGACAAAAGCTCGTCTTGCCGGCGAGCGCGTGGCCGTAAACCTCGACAAGCATGGTTTCCCTCCCGCGCGGTCCGCCGAATTCGATGCATGCGAGCTGTTGATCACGGCATCACACTCGGCCAATGCCCATTTTCGATCGCGGTGACACTTCCACCGGCCGCGGGGCTATCTAACTTTCACGAACACAGCGAATCACACCAGGGAACACGCGATGATACGACAGAGCGTCGAACAAAATCCCAGCCCCACAGCTCGAGCTCGCCCATTCATCCACATCCTCCGTCCGCCCTATCGGTTCGTGCGCCACACCACGCACGCGGTGTTTCGCCACACCCCGCTCAACTTCGATCGCGCCTACGACGTCGACACGGAGAACACTGAGGCAGACATCGGGATCGCGAAAGTACAGCCCCGGGAGGGCCCGCAGCGCTACGCAGCGACGTCCCCGAAACACTTTCGCTTCGCCATGCGCCACGTCCCCAGCCCGCTGGACGACTGGAACTTCGTCGACATCGGCTCGGGGAAGGGCCGCATCGTCTTCCTCGCCATGGGTTACCCGTTCCGCCACGTGCGCGGCGTCGAGTACGACCGCGATCTTCACGAAAAAGCCGAGGAAAACCTCCGCAGGTTCCGCGGACCGCGGCGCGCCGCCAGCGTCTCCTTGGACTGCGCGGACGCGCTCTCCGCCCCCCTCCCCGCGGGCGACACCATCATCTTTTTCTACAACTCCCTGCGCGGCCCGATGCTCGACGAGTTCCTCGATCGGCTCGAGGCCTCGGTCAGGGCGGACCCGCGCCGCATTCTCTTCTTTTACAGTAACCCTAAAGAAAACGAGCGCCTGGCTCGGCGGACGTCCTTTCGGACGATCTTCCAAGGGCGCTCGGGGTACGACCCGGTCGCCTGGAGCAATCGCCGGCTCGCCGTCTACGAGATTCAACCCCCGGGCACCAGCGCCTCGCCCCCCTCCAAGTAGGCCTGAAGATCGAGGCGAGCCTCGCGGGCACCCCGCGCAGGGCTCCGAGCGGCGCCGCCGCTGATCGCGCGTCGCGGCGGGCGGATCCGCGCGCGCGGCGCGCGAGCGTGTCGATCGCTTCGTTGAGGGATACTTTATGAGCGCAGAGCTCGATGTCATCACCACGGACAGAGCAGACGCGTGGAAGGCCGTCCTCGCGGCCTGCCCGGATCACGACGTCTACCATCTCGCGGAGTATCACCGCGTCGCCGAGGAGCTCGGCCAGGGCGAGGCCGCGCTGTTTGCCATCCATCAGCGGGGCCACGTCATCGCGCTGCCGCTCTTGATCCGCCCGTGCAGCGACGGATCCTTGGATCTCGAGCGGCTCGTCGACGCCACCTCGGTATACGGATACCCGGGACCGATCGCCTCGACACGAGATGTCACCGCGAACATGCAGCAAACGTTCGCCGATTCGCTCCGCCTGGCCCTCGAGGAGCGCGGCGTGGTGAGCCTGTGCTCGCGCATGAACCCACTTCTGTCACTCGGACCGCCGCCGGCGGGCTACGGCGAAGAGGTCGTCGCGGGCACCACCGTGTCGATCGACCTGACCCTGTCCGAAAACGAGCAAGTCGCGCGATACCGGCAAAATCACAAGCGCGATCTCCGCAAGCTCGCACGACGCGGGGTCCAGTGCGACATGGACGCAGACTTCCGCAGGGCGCACGAATTCATCGATCTGTATCATGAGACGATGGCCCGGCTCGGCGCCGGTCGCCACCACTACGTGGGTTACGAGCACCTCGCAATGCTCCGGCGCCGGCTCGAAGATCGCGTCGCCCTGTTCGTCTGCACGCTAGACGGGGAGCTTATCTGCGGCGGTGTGTTCTTCTTCTGTAACGGGATCGTTCAATATCACCTAGGCGCCACGCGCGGCGACTTTTTGAAGAGCGCGCCCAGCAAGCTCTTGTTCGACACCGTGCGGCGATACGGCGCCAGCCGGCGCATGCGGCTTTTGCACCTGGGAGGCGGGCTGGGCGGCCGGCGAGACTCACTGTTTCATTTCAAGGCCGGATTTTCGGACCGAAGGCACCCGTTTACGCTGTGGCGCTGGATCGTGCGCCCGGAGGCGTATCAACGGCTGTGCAGCGCCCGCAGCCGGCGGCTGTCCGCCGAGGGAAACATCCGGCCCAGCCCCGACTACTTCCCCGCCTATCGCGCCCCGGCCGCTTCGTGATGGGGTATGCAGGCCGCGGCGCCGCCTTCGCTCGGCGAAGCCTCGCCCTCGCGGCGAGCATCGCGTTTTTCGCGTGCGAGTCAGCCACGAGCGCGGGCGACGAGGGGGCAGCGCAGCCGCGCGCGGCGGAGCCCGCCGAGCCGATCGTCCCCGAACCGTCCGCAGACCTCGGGCGCGTGATCCACTTGGCGCAAACGACGCAGCGCCCCATCCATCTGGGCGCCGGGGAATATGAGCTCTCGAGCCGGGCTCCCGTGGAGGTCACGGAGCCCTTGGTCCTGCGCGGGCAGGGCACAGAGACGGTGCTCCGCGGCGATGGGACCGACCTTTTGCGCGTTCGGGCGCCGATTCGCGTGGAGCGCCTCGCGATCGAGGACGCGGGTGCCGTGTTTTCCTACGAGGCGCGCGAGCCCGTAACCGGCATCACGCTCCGCGACCTCCGAATCACCGGCAGCGGCACCTTCCTCGCCGCGCCCCCGGACGCCGCCGCGGCGGCTGACGTCACCGTGGAGCGGGTTTACGTAAACGGAGGCGAGCAGTCGCTGGGGATCCTGTGGCGGGCCCCCGTCGACGACTTCCGGGTCACTGGCAGTCGCTTCGTCGATTCTTACCGGCGCGCCATTCAAGTCGGCGACTCGAACGCGGGCAAGACGGCGGACGCGTGGTCGAACGTGCGGGTCTTGCAGACCGTGGTGGCAGGC
This sequence comes from Nannocystineae bacterium, assembly GCA_007133195.1. GTDB lineage: Bacteria > Myxococcota_A > Polyangia > Haliangiales > Haliangiaceae > SLNH01. Next base: position 6,639 of record SLNH01000446.1, read on the forward strand.
GTGGACGGGCGAGATGCCGCATCGACGTACGGCATCCACATCGTCGGCGCCGGGGTCCTCATCCGGGGCAACGCCCTGCGCGACATCACCCAGGCAGATCGCACCCGCGGCGACGGGATCTACACGGCAGCGTGGGGGAGCGTCGTGGCGGAAAACCGCCTCGAAGACATCCAGAACCGATCGGCGATCCAAATCAAGGGCGCGCCGCGACGCGACGACTTCCCACACAAGACCGGGCGCAACCTCGTCACGAACAACGTCATCCGGGCCGAACGAACCACGCGGCGCGGAATCAACGTGAGCTCGTCCGACGTCACCGTGCGCGAAAACGCGATCGGAGGTGGCGGCCACATGGGGACGGGAATCCAAGTGAGCGGTGGCCCGTTCGACGACGTCACCATCGTCGGCAATACCGTGCGCTCTACGAGCCGCGGCATCTCGAGCTCCGCGGCCGGCGATCGGCTCGCGGTCGCTTCGAACCGCATCGTCGACACCGAGGGCCACGGTATCAACATCGACCCGACGTCAGGCCTGCGCGCGCGGATCGATGACATCACGGTGCGCCACAACCACATCACGGCGACCGGCGGCTCGGGCGTCTACGTCCGCGTGCGCGGCACCGCAGAGCACGCGGCTTTGCGGGGCGTGCGCGTGACCGGCAATAACTTCCGCGACGTCGGCCGCCATGCGATCCACTTCAGCGCCGACGCCGAAGCGCCCTGGCGACAGCCAGCCGTCGAGGACAACGCGTTTTTCGATGTGGCCGGGCTAAACCACCGCGGCCTGTCTCGGTAACGGCGCGCGCGGGCCGGCGGGCGGCGCCAGCGCCATGTCACGGCGACGCTACGCGGATCCGCCGGGCCCGGCCCCCTCGACGCGGAGGTGCTCCCGGAAAAATCGGCTTCCCTCGCCCCCGAGGATGCGTACGTCTTTCATCATCACGACGCCGGAGGAAAACGACAGGCTGGGCCGATCCACCCGCCCTTCGCGCACGAGGTCGAGCAAGAGCCGCGGGAAGTCGGCACCCGCGAGGTGGGAGACCGGATAGCCGCCCCCGAACCGGGGATTCACCTCGAGGACCACGAGCTCCTCCTCGCGCTGAATCACGTCGATATCCATGGGGCCGACGCCGCCCAGCATCTCCCCGAGCTGTAGCCCGAAGCTAAGCACGTCCCGGTCGTAGAACGTCTCGGCCTGATCGGTCTCGCCGTGACGCATGCCCCGCTTGCGCAGGGCGCAGATCCCGATCGGGCGGCCGCCGAAGTCGAGGCAAAGCTGGATGTTTAGCTCCTCGCCGACCACCTCCTCCTGGATGATCATATCCGGCTCGTAGCGGAAGAACACGGCGAGCTCCTCTTCGCTGCGGGCCCGGAACACGTGCGCGCTGCCGGCGCCACGCCTCGGCTTCACATACATCGGGTACTGGAAGTCCGCGGCCCCGGCGGGGTGAAGCGCCGTCCTCGGCGTGGCGACGCCGCGCTCGCGAAAAAACTCGAACGTCTTGTATTTGTCGAGGGCGGTGTCCGCCACGCTGGCGGGCGGAATCAGCGGGACGATCCCGCGCGCTATGAACCGCTCGCGCGCGGGCACGAGCGCCTCCAAGTCGAAGTCTTCGACACAAATCACGGCGCCTATGCGCTCGCGCTCACAAAGCTCGAGCACAGCCGGGACGTAGTCGGCCTCACCCGCAGGCGGAACCAGATACGACGCGTCGCACGCGCGAAACCCGGGGGTCCACGGCGTGCTGGCCGTCCCGATGATTCGGTCGCCAGGGCCGAGGTGCGGTCTGAAAAACTCGGCGATATAACCGCCCCGCTTTCCCACGCAGGAGATGAGGAGGTTCATGTGACGCCTCCGGCGTAGCTTTTCACCAGATCCTTGGCCGTCGAGCCCGGTCGCAAGACGGCCGCCTCCCCGGTACCCCGATGGTCCAGGATGGGGGGCGTGCCGCGGATGAACGGCGCGTTCAACGCGTTTGCGTACGCGCCCACGTTGTCGAACCAGAGATAGTCGCCGGCGGCGAGGGGGCCGCCATAGCCCGCGTATAGCGTGTCTCTCTCGATGCAGGTTTGGCCCACGATGTCGAACGGCCCGAGGTCGCGCGCGTGCGCACGCGAGGCGGACACCGCCCGCATCGGCGGGTTGATCCCGCGAAACAGGTTCCACGCGGGCTGCACGTTGAGTCCGGATCCATCGACGACGGCGAGCGGTCGCGGGCGCGCCTTCACGGCTTCTACGCGGGTCACAAACGCCATGGTGTCGGCGACGAGCGCCATACCGGGCTCGATAATGAGCGCCGGGCCGCCCGCCCCGTATGCCGCAAGCAGCTCGCCGGCGATGGCCCGGGCGTAGTCGTCGAAGCTGGCCGGCTCCGACGAAAGCTGTCGCGCGAGCTCTGGGCTCATGGCGCCCGCGAAGCCGCCCCCCATGTCCAGATAGTCGAGGGGGCGACCGCCCAGAACCTCCGCGTGGAGCGCGATCACGGCCCTCGTCCGTTCGCGATAGTGCGCCTCGCTGCGATCGCCCGAGTAGTGAAAGTGGAGCCCCGAAAGGCGCAGGTGGGGGGAAGCGTCCAGTGCCTTGAGGGCCTCGAGGGCCTCCGGGGCGCGAAGATCGACGCCGAATCGCGAATCGGCTTGTGAGCCGAGGTTTACGCGCACGCCCACCGCCGCGCGTCGGCCGAGCCCTTCGGCGACGCGGAGCATCTCCCATATCTCCGCGACCGAGTCGGCGTTGACGAGCGCGCCCGCGCCCAGCGCGCGCTGAAGATCGGGGCGTCGTTTGACCGGGCCGTTGAAAATGATTCGCGAGGCGGGGATCCCGAGCTCGCGCGCGAGGTCGTACTCGAACGACGAGACGACCTCGGCGTACGCGCCCAGCGCGTCCGCGCGCAGGATGTAAGCCGGCAGATAGTTGGCCTTGTATGAATAACCTATGTTCGTCCTCGGATATCGAGTCCGAAATGCGCGCACGAGCCGTCTCGCGTTTTCCTCGAACCGCCCCAAGTCGGCGAGGTAATACGACGGGCCCCACCGCTCGGCGAGCGCGGCGAGGCTCTCCCACGTGTCGATCGATGCGTCGATCGCGCTGCCCTCTAGCGTCATGAGCGGCTCTCTCCAACCGGCGGATGTCCGGAGATCACACCTCCGGAGAGCGCGTCGCCCGGTGCGCGGCGCGGCCCGCGAGCTCCGATGCACGCCAGCCAGAGCTGGCTTCACGCGCACGCGGCGTGAGCGACGCGATCGCGCGGGCCGAAATCCGAGATTGGCAGCCCGCCCCGAGGCGAGGCGAAAAGCCGCTCAGCTCTCCGAGCGTTCCTGGTCGCCGCCCTCGTCGGGCTCGCCGCCCTCGCCCGCCTGCGGACTGCGAGCCGCGAGCTGCGAGAGCTTCTGTTCGAGCTCGGCGATGCGGCTTACGAGCCCTCGGATGTCCTTTTGCAGGTTCGGGAGCGGCGAGCGCGGCGAGATGCCGTCGACCAAATTGCGGACGCGCTCATCGACCCGCCGCTGCCAGTCGTCGATGAGCTCTTGGGAGTGGTGGATCCACTCGCGCAGCTCACCGAGCGGACTGTGACCATCGCGGCTCCGCCCGCGCCTCGCCTCGTCGGTATCTCCCAATCCCTCCGCGCCGTCTTCGCCCTCGCCTTCGAAGTCACCGGGCTCAAACTCCCCGTCCTCGCCATCTTCGCGCCCCTTGCGGGGCAAGAAGTTCGTCACCCGCCGCTGGGCCTGCGTAACGAACTGTGAAATCGACTCCCCGCCGGTCTCGATGATGTTCCGCATGGTCTGCAGCGGCAGGAAGCTCTTTTGCTTCTTTTCCTCCTCGAAGATGATCTGCGCGAGAGTCACCGACGTGAGATCTTCTTTCGTCTTGTTGTCGATGATGTTTACGTCGTCGCCATGGCGGATCATGTCCGCGATCTGCTCGAGCGTTACGTAGCGGCTGTGTTGCGTGTCGTACAGCTTGCGGTTGGCATACCGCTTGATGATCCGCGCATCGGACATCGACATCCTCCTCGCGCCCGCGGGGCACGTCCACCTCCTGATTATCACGCCGCGAGTGCGCGGCACAAACCGCTGGGGCGCCCGCACACCCAACCAACCCCCCGAAATCGGGCGAATCCTGCACGGCGCGCGGGTGCGAGGATCCCGGCCGGGCCCGGGCGTGGTCGCGCGCGGTACGCTATCGGCTCGGCGTCGCCATGAGCACCACCCCCCTCGCTCGCCTGAATGCGCTATCGGACCCGCGCGCTCGCGCTGCCCGGGCCCATCGCTACCTCACCGAAACGCCGCCTTCCCGGGCGGTGGCAGAGCTTCACGCGGAGATCGTGCGCGCGCGCCGGGCAGCCGCCCCCGGCGCCCTCGCCGCCCTCGCCGTGGCGATCACGACGGGTTCGGGGCTTGGCTACCAGTCAACGGCGGCGCTGTACCGGGCGAGCCACATCGCGCGGCCCGCGAGAGCGTATTGATTACACGCGCACAGCGCCCGGGCGGGGGCGCTAAAGGCCTTCCCGCTCCGCGGGCGAGCGCTTCTTGTCAACGTCCGCTGCGCGCCCCGGGATCAGGTCGGCGTCCAGGGCGTCGCGCCCCCCGCCGAGCTCCTCTTTCTCCTTGTCCTTGCCGGAGATCTCGATGTCCCCGTCTTGAATGGCAGAGCGCTTGAAATTCTTGATGCTTCGGCCGAGCGCGTCGCCGATTGCGGGCAGCTTGCCGGCACCGAAGATGAGCAGAACGATGAGGAGTATAATGAGTAGCTCGCCCATTCCGGGCATGGGTTCGCTCCTATCGCGGGTGGTGTGGGGGGAGTCTAGCCCGAACGGGCCGGGCGGGCCACTCGCGCCGTGTCCCGGGCGCTTTGCCCCGCCCCGCGAAACAAAAGTTGAGCGCGGCGCCCAGCCTATCTATCCTTTCCCGGAAGCCGAGTCATCGTAGTAGGGCGTGCCATGAGAACGCTACCCCCCACTTTTGTCGCCACCTGCGCGCTCGCCGCGGCGCCGCTGTTTGCGCCGTCCGCCGTCGCCGATGCTGGCGGTCAAGGCGACGCAAATACACGATCCGCTGGCGTTGAGCCAGGCGCCTTGGACGCGCCCCCGGGCGCGAGGGCGGTCGGCGTGCCGCCCCTCGAGACGGATCCGCGAGCCCGCCGAGCCGTGCGGGGATGTCCCCTGGATATCGACTGCCGGGCGCTCGAGGGGCTGCGCGAGTTCGAGCTGCAGGCGTTCCCGCGCCCGGACGCGGACTCCCCGTGGGTGGAGCGCGACGACGCCGACGGCCACAACCGGGCCCGCTATTTCCAAACCGACGGGACCCGAGCGCCACAGGTCGCGGACGATCCCACCGAGCTCAGGCCCGATCTGCCCTGGCTCGAGGACTTGGAGCTCCCCGACCTGCCCGTGCGCTGGCACGAGCGCATCATCACGTACCTCGAGTTTTATCGAGACGACCCGCGCGGCCGCCGGATCATGTCGGCGTGGCTGGAAGCCAAGGGTCGCTACGCTGACTTCGTGCGGCGCGAGCTCCGGGAGGCCGGCATGCCGCGCGACCTCGTGTATCTCGTGATGATCGAGTCCGCCTTCGATCCCACCGGGTATTCGCGCGCCGGCGCGAGCGGGCTTTGGCAGTTCATGCCCTCGGCGGGCCGGATTTACGGCCTCGAGCAGACGAGTTGGATCGACGAGCGCAACGACCCCGAGCTGTCCACCCGCGCCGGGATCCTCTACCTGCGCGATCTCCACCACCGGTTCGGCGATTGGCACCTGGCCATCGCGGCTTACAACGCCGGCTACGGCGGCATACTCCAGTCGATATCCAAATACAATACCAACGATTTCTGGGCGCTTTTGCAGTACGAAAACGCGCTCCCGTGGGAGTCGCGGCTCTACGTCCCCAAGATCCTCGCGACGGCCATCGTCGGCAACAACCAGGAGGCGTTCGGATTCGGCGACATCGAGCCCGAGGAGCCGCTTCGCTGGGATCGCGTCGCGGTGCCCCAGTCCATCGGGCTCGACGCGATCGCACAGGCCGCGGGGGCGGACGTGAGCGACATCGAGAAGCTCAATCCTCAGCTCCGGCGCGATCGCACGCCGCCGGCCGAGGATGAGTACGTGGTCCGCATCCCGCACGGTCGAGCAGACCTATTCGCGGAGCGGTTTCCTCAGCGGGAAGGCGACTGGGACGGCTATGACGCCTACGTCGTGTCGCACGGCGAGCGCTTCGAGGATATCGCGACCACCCACGGCATCTCGTACCACCGGCTCCTCGAGCTAAACGGCCTGTCGAGCGAGGCCGAGCTCCGAGGCGGCATGGTCCTCGTCGTGCCCGAGGTCTCGGAGGAAGAAAAAGAGAAAAACCGGGAGAAGGCCGAAGACGACCTGTACGCCTCCGGCATACCGAGCGGCGAAGCAGGTGACGACTACATCGTGGCCATCCCCGATCCCGACGACGAGGTCGACGGCAAGCGCCGCGTCTTTTACCGCGTGGTGTCGGGCAATACCTTGGCGCAGGTGGCGCGCAGCTTCGGGGTTTCCGAGGCGAACTTGGCCGCGTGGAACGGCATCGAGCCGGGCGCGCACATCCAGGCGCGAATGGTCTTGCAGGTGTGGGTCCCGCCCTCGTTCGAGCCCGAGTCCGCGCAAGTTCGTCTCCTCGATCCCGAGCGCGTCGCGGTGGTAGAGCGCGGCAGCGACGCGCACCTCGACAAAGCCGAGGAGCGCATGGGACGCCGCCGGGTGCGCTACGAGGCCGACACCGAGCGCTCACTGCGCGAGATCGGCCGCCGCTATGGCCTAACGCCCCGCGATCTCGCGCGCATAAACCGCATCCCCTACGATACGGTCCTCCAGCCGGGCGACGAGATCATCATCTACGAGGTACAAGACCGGGACGTGTCGCCGCGCGCCGAGCAGCAGTGGCGACGCGCGCGACGGTCCGGGACGCCGAACCGCTAACGGTCGAGCCGGCGGTCGTCCATGCTGAGCTGCCACGAAGCGGTGTCGCGGGTGCTGGCGGCGTGCGCGCCGCTCGGCACCGAGCGCGTGGCCATCGGTGAGGCGCTCGGTCGCGCGCTGGCAAAGCCCCTCGTCGCCTCGCGCCCGCTGCCACCGGTAGACAATTCCGCGATGGACGGGTTCGCCGTGCGCGCCGCAGACACGCCGGGCACCCTACCGATCGCGCAGGCCATCGCTGCCGGCGACGCGCCGGGAGACCCGCTGCCACCGGGCGCGGCGGCGCGCATCACGACCGGCGCGCCCGTCCCGCCGGGGGCGGACGCGGTGGTGATGCGGGAGGACGCCGAAGACCGGGACGGCGAAGTCGTGCTGCGCCGCGCCGCCTCCCAGGGCGAAAACATCCGCCGCTTGGGCGAGGACGTCGGCGTGGGGGACGAGGTTTTGCCCGCGGGCGCGAGGCTCGGCGCCGGCGCCCTCGCGCTCGCCGCGGCCCTGGGGCACGCCGACGTCGAGGTCGGACGCCGCCCCCGCGTGGCGATCGCCTCCACCGGCGACGAGCTCGTCGAGGTGGGCCAAATACCTGGCCCAGGGCAGATCGTCAACTCGAACGCGTGCGCCCTGGCCGCGCAGATCCGGGAGGCGGGCGGCGTGCCCGAAGATCTCGGCATCGTGCCAGACGAGCCGGCGGCCACCCGCGCGGCGATCGCCCGCGGGCTCGGCGCGGACGTGCTCGTCACCTCGGGCGGCGTCTCCGTGGGTGAACACGATCACGTCAAGGCGGCGCTGGAGCGGTCGGGCGTCTCCGTGCTGTTTTGGAAGGTGGCCATCAAGCCCGGCAAGCCCATCGTGTTCGGCGTGGCGCCGGGAGGTGCGCTCGTTTTTGGGCTCCCGGGCAACCCGGTGTCGTCGATGGTCGGCTTCGAGCTGTTCGTCCGTCCGGCGCTTCGCGCCCTCGAAGGCGGGGGAGACCTGCTTCGCCCCCGTGCACCCGCCGTGCTCGCGCGTCCCTACCCCAAAAAGCCCGGCCGCGCGCATTACGCCCGGGCGATCCTCACCCGACGCGGCGGCGTCCTCGAGGCAGACGTCTTCCCCAAACAGGGCTCGGGGATGCTGAGCTCCATGGCGCTGGCCGACGCGCTCGTGGAGCTCGGCGCCGACGCGGGCGACGTCCCGGCCGGCGCCGAGGTGCCGGCGATCCTCTTGCGCGCGATATGAGCGCCCCGCTGTGCTTTCGCGTCGAGCCGAGCGAGGCCGGTCGCATCGACAAGATCATCGCGGCTCGATTTCCGGCCGCCCCTCGCGCCGAGATCGTCCGCCTGTTTCGGCGCGGCAGCGTCCGCGTCGCCGGCGCCGTCGCGGCCAAGGGCCGGCGGGCGCGGCCGAATGAGCTCGTGGAGCTCGCCGAGGCCCCGCCCACCCGTGACGACCTCATCCCATCGCCCGAGGGGGCGCCGGCGGTCACCTTCGTCTACGAGGACGACGACGTGCTCGCGCTCAGCAAACCGGCCGGCGTGCCCTCGCACCCGCTGCGCGCCGGAGAAAACAACACGGCCGCAAACGCCGTCGTCGCCCGCGCCCCGGTCACCGCCGGGGTCGGACGCGATCCCCGCGAGGCCGGGCTCATCCACCGCCTGGACACCGGCACCTCGGGCCTGCTCGTCGCCGCGAAACACGACCGCGCCTGGGGGGCGCTCCGCCGCGCGCTCTCGACCGAGGCCGCAGAGAAGACCTATCTCGCCGTCGTCCGCGGCGAGCTGTCGGATCGCGGCGTCGCCGACACCCCCCTCGCCCAGCGCGGGGGCGTGGCGCGCGTCGACCCGAGGCGCGGGCTCGGCGCGCGCACGGAGTGGGAAATCTTGGCGCGCGCCGGCGACTGCGCGCTCGTTCGCTGCGTGGCGCGCACCGGGCGCATGCACCAAGTTCGCGCCCACCTCGCCCACGCCGGCGCTCCCATCGTGGGCGACGCGCGTTACGGAGGTGCGGAAGGCCGAGCCATTGGCCTCATCGACCACTTTTTGCACGCCCAGTCGATGCGGGCGCCCCACCCCGCGCCCGGCGCGCCGCCGCTCGATCTCTTCGCGCCGCTCCCCGCCGACCGGCAGCGAGCGCTCGAGGCGCTCGGCCTGCCCCCGCCGCCCGCGCCGGCTCGGCGCTGACAGCGAGCAGCCGAATGCGGCCCGCCTCACTCGGCGAGCTCGGTCAAGGCGAGCTCGGTCAAGCTCGATCGAACTCGGCGAGCTCACATTCGACGAACAGGCGCAGCACGCGGAGGAAGCTCAGCCGGTCCGCGTCGGCGGTGTACAGGCCAGCGAGCTCCCACACGGTCTGTCGGCCGTCCAGCGCCTCCATCATCCGCCTCGCCCACTGCGGGAGCGACAGCTTTTGGGGCGCGAGGTAGGGATTGTCCACGAGGCGAGGCGCGCGGTGAGCCACGAGCTCGGCCCATTGCAAGACGGTGTGCTCTGGAACGCCCATCGCGCCGGCACCGAGCACCTGGAACGAGTCGATGTCGAGGGGAAACGCATCGCGGGAGTTTTCGTACGACTCGTACCAGGCGTAGGTCCCGCGCACCCACGTGCACACATCGATGAGCTTGTCCCGCACCTGTCGGCTCAAGTGGCGGAACACGTCGAGCGGCTTCATGAGACCGAGGCCCACGAGGGTGTCGCCGAGCTTGCCGCCGTAGCGCGGCATCATGGCGAGCGCCATGTCGAGCTCTCCCGACGCGATGACCTGCTGTGACACGAGATAGGTGCCGAACAGCTCGCCCGCCACATTGGACGACACGAACTCTGGATCGCCGTCTCGGAAGTAGATGTCCTTGCGGACACCCCCCACCTCCACGACGAGGAGCCCCGTGGCCTCGGCGATCGCCAGCCGGTAGAGCACGTGAAGCGGCGTGGTCGCGGCGAAGTCCCCGCGAGAGTCGGGCTCGACCTCGATCGCCTGGAGCGCGGGAGGCTCCTCGGGCACGGGCGGCGCGGCGGCGCCGTGCTCAGCCGGCTCGCGGGTAGCAGGTCGGTCGGGCGGCGACCGGCTGAGATCCGAGCCGTCGAACTCGCGCACCGCCGGCTCGCGGGGCACCTCCGACACCGATGACACGGCCGCTTCGATCGACGAAAACCTCAAGGACACCTCGGCGCTGCCGCTCACTTCCGCCGGCACCGGGCTGGGTGCGGCGACGACTTCGTCGAGCGACAGGTCGGAATCCGAGCCAGCCGAGTTTTCGTCTAGTTCAACACCGGCGTCACGATCCTGTGGCCCCTCGGCGCCCGAGGCAGGCGCATCAGGGGCCGCGGCCGAAGGATCGGCGGCCGGGACGGCGCCTTCGTCGAGATCATCGAGATCGAGATCCAGCTCGAACGGCATGCTCTCGTCGAGGTCGAGCTCCTCCCGCGGGGCCGCGCTCGGCGCCG
>SLNH01000040.1 GCA_007133195.1 Nannocystineae bacterium
CTCCCCCGCCCCGGCCGGGCTGCTGTCGGGCGGTTCCGCGCGGGCCGCCTGGCCAGATGGGCTCGCGAGGGGCGCCCCAGCGCCGGCATAGCCGGCGCGACCCGCGGCGCGGCGGCGCGGCTCGAGCTTGGTCTGGGTCGCCCGGCCTTCGCGCCGCTCCCCGCCGTCCCGGCGACCCCCTCCTGCTTTCGCGAGCGATCTCAAGAGCTCTCCTTACTGCCTGGGCGCCTTGGCCACCTTCGCTCCCCAGCGGCGCAGCGGCTCCGCCGCGGCCACCGCTTAACGCTTGCTCTCATCATGACAGGCTTGTTCATAAAGCGTACCTGGCCCATTGCCGTGTGGCGACAACTGTCCACACAGCTCCCGCGCCGGGGTGGTGAATTAACCTCAGCGCGGCTGTAATCGGCGGCGCCTGGCGCCGCCTCGTACCGAGTGCGATACGCGAATCGTAGCGGCCGCACTCCCGCGGGATCAAATTCTAGGCGCTCGCCAGGCCCAGATTCTCGACTTGAACTCGCCGAAACCATTACATGAACACAGACGCACACATGCGCGCACAGAGCCGTGACTGAATGCCCCGCTGGGTCGCGGTGTCACCCACTCGAGGGAAGCGCTGGCGAACACACGTGAAAACCCCGTTACGACAGCACCCTAGCAGGGGGGGCTGACGGTCGGCCCGTGGGCCTTCGCGCGCGCACGCCCCGCCAAACCACCGGGGCAAAAGCATTTTTCGGGTAGGCCGGAAACCTGGCCCGCGCGCGGCGCCGAAAATCTGACAAGCGGCGCCGAAAAGCGCGATCTCCGAGTCCCCACCGGCGGCGGCGCAGGGGCCACGCCGTGAGGTCGATCGGTACCACAGCTGGCCCGCGGCCGGCCCAGTGCGCAACGTGGCCAGCTTCCCGCCGAGGTCGATGACTTGCGCCAGGTCGCCACGAGCGCCCGGTCCGGGCGAAAAACCGCGCGCACCGCTCGCGGGGTCTCAGAATTTGGCGGAGGACGCGCGCCAGGCGAAACCGGGCCGCTGGCGGGCTCGCCGGCGTCAAAACCGCCGGGCCCTTTAAATGGGCGGGTTATCGGACGAGCACAGGCGGCCAGAGATCTACCCGGCCGGAAACCGTGAGCGGGCGCCTTGCGCACCGGCGACCATGCGCCCATTATCGGGCCGGTTTCGCCGGATGATCGAAGGCCGGCGTGACGCCGTGAGATCGAGGCGGCTTACGTTCGCCTTTCCCTACGTGAAGGAGGCTTTGTTCATGGGTCGGTTTGTTCATCTTCGCAATCTTTTGCCGCTGGCGGGCGGCCTCGCATTGGCCGCGGCGACGGCCTGCGGGAGCGACGACAACGGCGCGGTCGACGCCGACGTCGATGTCGATGCCGACGTCAGCGACGATCCCGACGCCGAGGCGCCCGATGCCGAGGTGGAGGAAGACGACGTCGAGGGCGTGATTTCGGTGACCGAGACGCTTCCTTTTCCGCCGCCCGCCGAGTCGCCGGCCGGCGCGTCGATCGACATCAACTTCTTCGAGCCCGGCACCGGCGACGGCACCGTTGCGCACACCGACGGCCAAGTCGGGTGCACCGTGACCACGTTCGCGGACGGCGAAGCCGGCCCGCCCCGCCACAGCGAGGGCCCGGTCGACATCACCGGCACCCAAATCGGCCACGATGATGACGGCTTTGGGTGCGAGTTCGACGACGAGCTCGACGACTACGTCTGCACGATCACGGACGGCCAGGCCACGATGAGCTCGCACGAAAACTGCGGCGACATCGACGGTGTCGACTGCGACAGCGCGTTCGTCATCGAAGGCGTCGATCTCACCGAGAACTTCCAGCTCGTCGGCAGCCACATCACCGTCGATGGCTTCAACAATGACGTCCTCGAAGACGGCCCTGGCCCGGTCATCGCTGTTCAGAGCCACGAAATCAACGATGATCCCGCCACGGTCGTCGAGCTTCCCGGCGACGCGATTAGCATCAACGAAGACCCGACGGAGGACGTCGACTACGCCTTCACCATCGGCGCCGAGGATCCCGAGCAGGCGTTCGCGAACCTGGGCGCAGACTTCGCGTTCCTCCAGCCCGGCGTCGATACCGAAAACCTCGTCACCATCGTCGCCGACCAGACGTCCGGCGCCATCGACGACATCGACGTCGATATCTTCCCGCTCGGCGATGGCCTCGAGCTCGCCCAGGGCACGGTGACCGAAGGCGAAGGCGACGACCAAGAAGACATCCCCTACCTTCAGCCGTTCGAGTTCCTCGGCGACCCAGAGCACGCCGAGCTGAGCGAAGTGCGGTTTAGCTGCGCCGACGACGTCTTCGACGGCGACGATGGCACCGGAGTTGGCGGCACCTGCCACGAGGGCCTGGACGAAGGTGACATCGACGACCTCGACGGCGACGACGCCCTCATCGTCACCGGCGTGGCGAAAAACGCCGACGCCGAGGCGCACTTTCAGTGCCGCGCGTTCGAAAACGAAGTCGCCGTGTCCGCAGACGCCATCGAGGCCATCCTCGGCATCGAACCAGATAAGGTCCAGACCAGCGTCACCTACGGCACCGCCGTCCAGCTAAGCGGCACCGACGTGAGCATCCTCGTCGGCCACACCCGCGCCAGCGACTCCGAAAACGTCCTCGCCACGCTCCCAGGCGACGACTAACCGGGCCCCATAGCCCGCCCACCTCGCGGCGCGTCCTTCCCGGGGCGCGCCGCTCGCCTTTTCGGCCCCGCCCAAAACGCTGGGCCTGCATAAACCTCGCAGCCCGTGCCCTTCTGAAAGCTTTGCATACCTTCCCGCCCAAACGGCGATGCGGCCACCCACCGGGCGGGGACGACCTTGGCCCGACCGGCTCCAGTCGAGCGCCGAGTCGCGACTGCGCGACCATGTGCGGCGCGTCGTGTCCATCACAAGCGGTCCGGGCACAGCGCCACGGACTCTCGGCGTTTCTCACGGCTCGCTCATGGCCTACGGACTGGCGGCCCCGGCTCGCGACGGGCTAGATACAACCAGCGGCTGGCCATCCGAATCTCTCAGGCCGTGATGTGAACTGGATCACACTTCTGTGAGACCCAACCAGAGAAAAAGGGCGCACGAACACCCAAACTGTGACCTGTCGCCTTGCCCGGACGGCCGCGGCAACCGATCATGGGCGTCGCGGGGAACCCGCGTGACCGCCCCGTGCCTGTAGTGACGGCGGATGTCTTTGCTTATTCATACGTGAAGGAGGCCTTGTTCTATGAGTCGATTTTTCCATCCCCAAAATCTCCTGCCACTCGCGGCGGGCTTCGCGCTGGCGTTGGCGCCCGCGTGCGGTAGCGACGACGACGGCGTCGGGCCCGACGCCGACACCGACGTCGACGCCGCTGAGGACGAGCCCGACGCCGACGACGCGCCGGACGCGGACGTCGACGAGGACGAGGTCGGCGGCACCATCTCCGTCACCGACGTGATTGCGCTCGCCGACGACGATGGCGCAATTACCGAAACGCCCCTGGGCGGCTCGGTCAACGTCGAGTTCTTCGAGCCCGGCACCGGCGACGGCGACGTCGTCCACGACGGCGTGGGCGACGGAGACGTGGGCTGCATCGTGACCGTGTTCGGTGAAGACGACGACTTGGTGGCGCCGGGCTTTAGCGAGGGCCGCGTCGACATCAGCGGCACTGAGGTCGGAGAGGTCGGCGACGACGATGACGCTGGCTTCACCTGCGAGTTCGACGACGAGCTCAAGCAATACGTGTGCACCGTCACCGCAGGTGAGGCGGACTTGGAGCTCGTGGAGGAGTGCGACGGCTTGGACCTGCCGCCAGTCAATAATTGTCCCCTCAGCGACGAGGACAGCGTCCTCGTCATCAAGGACACCAACCTCACGGAACAGTACGATCTTGCCGGAAGCTACGTGACGGTAGCCGGCTTTGGCGAGGACATCGATGGACAACCTGTGCCCGTTCTTGATGCAACGTTCGAGGAGGAGGGCGACGACAGCGCCACCTTCATCGCGCTCCCGCAAGACACCGTGGGGGATGACCACACGGCCGACGAAGGCTCGTACGCCTTCACCATCGGCGCGCCCGACGAGGCGTTCGCGGAAATCCAAGACTTCGCATTCCTGGATGCCGAGGGCGACAATGTCGTGAGCATCCTCGCCGAGGACACCAGCGATGCCGTCGGCGACATCGACGTCGAGCTGTTCCCGCTCGGCCAGGGCATGGAGCTCGCCGAGGGCGTCGGCGAAGGCGAAAACGAGGACGAGCTCTACATCCAGCCGTTCCAGTTCCTCGAGGACGAGGCTCACGCCGACGGCGTGTTCTTTAGCTGCGACGAAGACCTCGTTCTCGTGGAAGATGGTGACGAGCAGGAGGGCAACTGCGGCGTGGAGTCGAGCGAAGGCGACGGCATCGCTGCGATGGTCGTCACCGGCGGCACGATTCCCGCCGACGAAGGCGACGATGTCGCCGCGTTCCAGTGCAATGGGATCGGTGACACCGTGGAGGTCAGCGCGGACGCGATCGCCGCCATCCTCGAGCTCGCGCCGGCCGGAGTGGTCACGAGCGTCACCCACGGCCAGGCCTCGACCGGGGACGTCAACGTCCTCGTCGGCCACACGCTCCAAAGCTCCAGCGCGGTCGACGAAGACCTCATCGACGGCGACGACAACAACGACAACGACTAGCTCAACCTCGCCCTCGAGCGAGATGACCTAGCCAGACGCGGCGCGCCCCCGGGCGCGCCGCACGCATTTTCGGCCCGGACATCGTTAACCGGAAAGCCAGCCGTGGTCGGCGAGGTTGATGCAGC
>SLNH01000384.1 GCA_007133195.1 Nannocystineae bacterium
AAACGTCGTCGACGCGGCCGACGAGCTGGCCACGCAGCGGGCCCTCACCGCCGCCGACACCCCGCGCGAAGTGCTCGCCCGGGTCGCTCTCGCCGCCTGCGTGTGCGGGCGCGACGGCCAGGCCGCGGCCCTCGCCCGCGAGCTCGGCGAAGGCGCCGGCGCGCTCATCGCCGCCGCGCTCGCCGACGTCGCGCGGGCCGGCAGCCTGACGCAGGACGCCATCGATGACGTGGCGCGAGCGATCGAGGCCAGCGACCTGGCCTCCCGCGACGAGCTCGCCGAAACGCTACCCGCCACGCCCGTCACCGCCGGCGGCTGACACAGACGAAGGTTCCGGCCTCAGGCCGCGCGGGCGCGCGGCGGCGCCGCCTCGTCCGAGTCCGGCTCATCCCCGCGCGCTGACACGATCAGCGCGCGAACGTGGTCGCGAAGCTCGGCGACGTCGTGACCGTGGTCCTTCGGGTAAACGGCGTCTAGCACGCGGACGCGGCAATCGACGGCGTCGCGGAGAACGAAGCCGTGCTTGGGCAGCGTTCGCGCCGTGCCCGTGAGAGCGACCGGGATGACCGGACAGTCCTCCTCGACCGCCAAGCGAAACGCGCCATCTTTGAAGGCTTTGACGCGACCGTCGTCGGATCGCGATCCCTCGGGAAACAAGAGCACGGGAACCCCTCGGCGCAAATACGCGCGGCAATCGTCCATCATCTGCCGAATGCGCGCCTTGTCGCCACGGACGAGGGAGACGTAGCCGTTTAGCCGCATGTTCCAGCCGACCAGCGGCACCTTGAACACGCTCGCCTTCGATACCCACTTGAACGGGCGGTAGAGCCCGAAAAGGACCAGAATATCGGCGAGCGACTCGTGGTTGGCGACGATGACCGCAGGTCCGCGCCACGGCAGCTTGTCGCGACCCGCGATGCGAAGGCGCCAGAGCGGGTTTACGTAAAAGTAGAACTGGGCCCAGAAGCAGGAGTAAAGGTGCAGGACGCGGCGGTCGCGATCGAACGGGGCGGTCACCACGAACACGGCGAGGGCGCCGATGAACAGGACCGGGCAACTTGCTACGAGAAATGTCCAAAACGACGCGGAGTAAATGCGCCGACCGAGACTGATGGACGGGGCGTCGGAAGTGGGCACGGTGTGGACCTTACCGGGCTCGTGCCCCTGAGCGCTACGCCCGCCGGCTTCGGCGGGTCCCGAAATCGTCGCTGGCGCGCTGCGTTAGGCGAGCCGTCATCCCCACCGGCCCACCAGGAGCCGCGGAATCTCGCGGCCCAGGTCGCGGGCCGGTGACTTCGCTTCGGGGCGATTGCGGCCTCGGGCTTCGCCGGCCGCCCACGGCCGCCGATCGGCCACCGGCGTGGCGCGCATCGGGGATTGACGCGACTGTTAGCGGAATTACATTGCGATTTGCCATGCAGATCGACAAGCTCACCGTCAAAGCACGAGAATCCCTGGCTCAGGCCCGCGACGTGGCCATGTCCGCGAGCCATGCGGAGGTCCAGCCCGTCCACATCCTGAAGGCGCTCCTGGATCAGGAGGAGGGGCTTTTGCCGAGGCTCCTCGCCCGGGTGGGCGCTGACCCCGCCATCGTGACGCGGGAGCTCGAGGCCACCTTCGAGCGGCTGCCCAAGGTTCAGGGCTCCAGCCTGGACATAGGCATCTCCCGCGCGCTCAAGGACCTGTGGGAGGCCGCGGCCGCGGAGGCCGACAAGTTCAAGGACGAGTACATCTCCACCGAGCACTTCCCGCTGGCCATGCTCGCCGGGAAGGGCGGCGACGCCGCCGAGGCTCTCAAGCGCGCGGGCGTGACCTACGATGCGCTTTTGCAGGCGCTCACCGACGTGCGCGGCAGCCAGCGCGTCACCGACGAAGATCCCGAGGGCAAATACGAAACCCTCGAGAAATACACGAGGGATCTCACGCACCTGGCTGGCAAGGGCAAGCTCGACCCGGTCATCGGCCGCGATGAAGAGATCCGGCGTACGATTCAGATTCTGAGCCGCCGCACCAAGAACAACCCGGTCTTGATCGGCGAGGCCGGGGTCGGGAAGACGGCGGTGGTCGAGGGGATCGCAGCGCGCATCGCCGAGGGGGACTGCCCCGAGTCGCTGCGCGACAAGCGCATTCTCGCGCTCGACCTGGGCGCCCTCATCGCCGGGACCAAGTACCGCGGTGAGTTCGAGGATCGGCTCAAGGCCCTTCTCAAGGAGATCGCCTCGGCCGAGGGCTCGATCATCCTGTTCATCGACGAGCTTCACACCCTCGTGGGCGCCGGCGCCGCGGAGGGCGCGGTGGACGCGGCCAACCTCCTCAAGCCCGCCCTCGCGCGGGGCGATCTGCGCTGCATCGGGGCGACCACCCTCGACGAGTACCGCAAGCACATCGAGAAGGACAAAGCCCTCGAGCGCCGGTTTCAGCCCGTGTTCGTGGACGAGCCGGCGGTGGTCGACACGATCGCGATCCTCCGCGGGCTCAAGGAGAAGTACGAGGTTCACCACGGCATCCGGGTCCAGGATTCTGCCCTGGTCTCCGCCGCGCGGCTGTCCAGCCGGTACATCACCGACCGGCAGCTCCCCGACAAGGCGATCGACCTCATCGACGAGGCCGCCTCTCGCATTAAGATGGAGATCGAGTCCGTCCCCACGCCGATCGACGACCTGAACCGCAAGCTCACCCAGCTCGAGGTGGAGCGCGCCGCCCTGAAGAGTGAAAGTGATCGCCGCTCGAAGCAGCGGCTTCCGGAGGTAGAGCGCGAGATCGCCGAGCTTCGCGAGCGGGTCTCCACCATGAAGAGCCAGTGGCAGCGCGAGCGCGAGCTCATCGAGACCCTGCGCTCCCACCAGGCGGCCGCCGAGGAGGCCAAGGGCGAGGCCGAGCGCGCCCAGCGCGCTGGCGACTTCGCCAAGGCCTCGGAGCTCCGGTTCGGGCGGATCCCCGAGTACGAGCAGAAGGCCAAGGAGGTAGCCGGACAACTCGCCGAGGTGCAAGCGAACGACGGCGGCTTCCTCCGCGAGGAGGTGACCGAAGACGACATCGCCGGCGTGGTCGCGCGGTGGACGGGCATCCCCGTCGAGAAGATGCTCGAGGGCGAGATCGAGCGCCTCGAGCACATGGAGGACCGTCTGCGCGAGCGCGTGATCGGCCAGGACGACGCGCTCGGCTCGGTGAGCGCCGCGGTGCGTCGCGCCCGCGCCGGCCTCCAGGATCCAAACCGGCCCATCGGCTCATTCATGTTCCTCGGCCCCACGGGCGTGGGCAAGACCGAGCTCGGGCGAGCGCTCGCCGACTTTTTGTTCGACGACGAGAGCGCGATGGTGCGGATCGACATGTCCGAGTATCAGGAAAAGCACACCGTCTCGCGCCTCGTCGGCGCCCCGCCGGGCTACGTGGGCTACGAGGAGGGCGGCCAGCTCACCGAAAAGGTGCGTCGGCGCCCCTACGCCGTGATCCTCCTCGACGAGATCGAAAAAGCCCACGCGGACGTGTGGAGCATTCTCCTTCAGGTCCTCGACGACGGCCGGCTCACCGACGGTCAGGGACGCACGGTAGATTTCCGCAACGCCGTGCTCATCATGACCTCCAACGTGGGCTCGCAGCACCTGCGCGATCTCCGCGAGCGCCGCGCGGAGGCGGAGGCGGCGACGTGGAACGAGCTCCGGGCCACCTTCAAGCCCGAGTTCCTAAACCGAATCGACGAGATCATTTTCTTCAATCCGCTGGCCAGGGAGCACATGGAGTCCATCGTGACCATCCAGCTCCACAGGGTCCGGGATCTCCTCGCCGAGCGGGGTCTCGACCTCGAGCTCACGCCCGGGGCCGTGCACCTACTCGCCGAGCGAGGGTATGATCCGGTGTACGGCGCCAGGCCGCTCAAGCGGAGCATTCAAAAGCACCTCGTAGACCCGCTGGCCAACCGGCTCCTCACGGGGGCGTTCACGGCCGGGGAAACCGTGGTCGTGGACGTCGATTCCGAAACCGAAGACCGGCTCGTCTTTCAGTCCAAAGCGTCAAGCACTGAGGCCGCATGACTTCGAACGTCGACCCGCGCATCGATCACTACAAGGTCCTCGGCGTAAAGTCCGACGCCAGCGCCGACGACATCAAGCGCGCGTACCGCAAGCTGGCGAAGAAGTACCACCCGGACTCCACGGGGGGCGACAAGAAGGCCGAGACGAAGTTCAAAGAGGTGAGCACGGCCTACGACGTGCTGAGCGACCCGGAAAAACGCGCCGAATACGACGCCCTGCGCGCGGGCGGCGGCCAGCCGTTCGGGGCCGGGCCCGGCGCCGCGCCGGGCGGCCCGGCCGGCTTCGATCTCGGCGATCTGTTCTCTCAGGTGTTTTCCGGAGGCTTCGACGGCGGAGGCGGAGGCGGAGGCGTGCGCTACAACGTGTACAGCTCGTCCGGGGGGCCCGAGCC
This sequence comes from Nannocystineae bacterium, assembly GCA_007133195.1. GTDB lineage: Bacteria > Myxococcota_A > Polyangia > Haliangiales > Haliangiaceae > SLNH01. Next base: position 4,423 of record SLNH01000384.1, read on the forward strand.
GTTCGGGGAAGAGATCCCGTTCGGACGTGCCCGCCGCCCCCGCGGGCGCCCGCGCGCCGAGCCGCCAAGCGAGCGGAAGGTCCGCGCACCCGACGGGACCGAGCTCACCCAGCGCGGCCACGACGTGTACTCCGAGGTGCGCGTGGCCCTCGACGAGGCCGTGCTCGGCGCGGTGAAGTCCGTCTCCACCCTCACGGGCAAGGCCAACGTGAGGATTCCGCCGGGCACCTCGAGCGGGGTCAAGCTGCGGCTGCGGAACAAGGGAGCCGACAAGGGCGGCTCCCGCCGCGGTGACCACTACGTCACCGTGCACATCGACGTGCCGAAGGGCGTCGACGACGAGGCGAAAAAGCTCCTCGTCCAATTC
>SLNH01000253.1 GCA_007133195.1 Nannocystineae bacterium
CAGGCGCCGGCGGGGCAGGCGCCGGGCGAGGCAGGCGCCGCGCAGGCGAAGGCGCCCAAGCCCGCCCAGTCGCCGGCCCCCGCGCCCGCCCCAGAAAAGCCCGACCAGCGAGATGCGGGAAAGCCCGAGGACGTGGTCCGCATGTCGCCGCTCAGAAAGCGGATCGCCCAGCGCCTCGTGGAGGCGCAGCAGTCCACCGCGTCGCTCACCACATTCAACGAAGTGGACATGAGCGCCGTCATGGCGCTGCGCAAGCGCTACCAGGATCTGTTCGTGGCCGAGCATGACATCAAGCTCGGGTTCATGTCGTTTTTCGTCAAGGCGGCGGTCGAGGCGCTCAGGAAGTTCCCCGGCATCAACGCGGAGGTGCGCGATGAGAGCATCGTGTACAAGAGGTACTACGATCTCGGCATCGCCGTGGGCACCGAGCGAGGCCTCATCGTGCCGGTCTTGCGCGACGCCCACGCGCTGGGCTTCGCCGACATCGAAAAGGGCATCATCGATCTGGCGACCAAGGCGCGCGACAACAAGCTCGTCCTCGACGACCTGATGGGCGCGACCTTCACGATCACGAACGGCGGCATCTTCGGCTCGATGCTCTCGACGCCGCTCTTGAACTTTCCGCAAACGGGTATCCTCGGCATGCACAACATCGTCGAGCGGCCGATGGCGGTAAACGGTAAGGTCGAGATCCGCCCGATGATGTACATCGCGCTCAGCTACGACCACCGGGTGGTGGACGGCAAAGAGGCCGTTCAGTTTCTGGTCGCGATCAAAGAGCGCATCGAGCAACCCGAGCGCCTCATGTTCGGCGTGTGATCGCGCGGTCGTCGTAGCCGCCCTGGCGCGCCGAGGAACGGCCGGCGCGGTGCGCGCGCGTCGTGACGGCCGCGGCGCGAGCGAACCACGCACCCGGCGACGGGGATTCCCCAGCGCGGTGGCATTCGCGCGGCGCCCGGACGACTGTCCGCGCGCCGTCGACCGTTCAGCCCGCGCGTCCGCGGAAGCGGGCGGGCCTAACCAGTTGGGGCGCTTCGCTCACACGCGCTCGCCGCGCGCGCGGAGCTCTTTGACGACCTCGGTGAGGCCGCGCTTGTCGATGATGCGCATGCCGCGGGCGGACACGCGAAGGCTGATCCAGCGCCCTTCGTCCTCGAGCCAAAACCGCTTGTCGTGCAGGTTCGGCTCGTAGCGGCGCTTTTTCTTCCGGTTGGAGTGGCTGACCTTGTGGCCGACGAGCGGCTGTTTGCCGGTGACTTGGCAGCGTCGGGACATCTTCGCTTCTCCGTTGGCTCGCGAGCCCGGCGCGGACGGGCGCGCCGCGCGCTCAGATCTTGGCCTCTTTGAACTCGACGTGCTTTCGGACCTTCGGGTCGTACTTCTTCAGCACGAGCTTGTCCGGTGTCCGCTTTTTGTTCTTCGAGGTGGTGTAAAAGAACCCCGTTCCCGCCGTGGACACAAGGCGGATGAGCTCGCGGCCCGCTTTCGATTTACCCTTGGACTTCGCAGCCATGATGAACGCTCCTCGCTATCGGGCGAGGCCCTGTCGATGTTGCGTCTCGCAGCGGGGCAAAGCGGCGGGCAGCCACTCGCCCCCTGCGAGCGCCGGACTATGCCACACGGGGGGGTGCCCTACAAGCCCCGGAGGGCCACACCTACTCCACCACCAGGGCCAGGAGCGTGATGTCGTCGCCCTGCCGTCCGCGCGCGATGTGCGCCTTCACATCTCCGAGCACGTAGCCGACCAGATCGCCCGGATCGCCTTCGGCGCTCGCGAACCGCTCCGCGAGGCGGTCGAATCCGTATTCGGTCCCGTGGCGATCGCGCGCCTCGTGGATTCCGTCAGTCGTAAACAGGAGGCGATCGCCGCCCTTGAGCGACACCCGCGTCTCGGCCATCGCCGTGTTGTGCATCACCCCCACTGGCGGGGCATGGGCGCCCTCGTCGCCGAGCGGCACGACCTCGCCCTCCCGGCGCAAAAGCGGCGCCACATGGCCGGCGTTCGTGAGCACGAGCTCCCGCTCGTCCAGGTCGTAAATCGCGCAGACCAGGGTCGCGAACATGCCCCCCGAGCTGAGCATGCACATGGCGTCGTTTACCTGCGCGAGGAGCTGGCTCGGGCTTTCCGCGATCACCGCGCGTGAGCGGAGCTCGCTCGTGAGCCGGGCCATGTACAGGGCGGCGCTGATGGCCTTGCCGGCCACATCGCCGACCACGATGGCGACGTGCGAGGCGTCTTGCCAGATGAAATCGTAAAAATCGCCGCCGATTTCGTAGGCTGGAGCGTAGTGCACGGCGACGCCCAGCCCCGCCCGCCTGGGCGCCTCCGGGTCCGGGAGGAGCGACCGCTGGATCTGGCGGGCCACGCGAAGGTCCCGCTCGAGGCGCTGCTGCCGCGATAGCTCGTCTCGCATTCGCGCCACGTCGATCACGAGGCCGACCTGGGCCGCGATGCTCGCGAGGAGATCACGGTCGTCGCGCCGGAGCGCCGGGGACGCGCAGCCGACGTACAAGGCTCCGCACGCGGCCTCGCCCGCGCGCACGGGCGCACCCATGTGAGCGCCCACGGGGCTTCCTGAATCGGCCTCCCGGCCGGGCTCGCCCGCCCCGGCTCCGAGCAGGATGCCCCCCGGGTGAAGCTCCACGCGTTCGAGAAGGATTCGGGGAATCTCGACGCCGCTGGTCCCGTCCCGCCGGCACAGGGAGCGGACTTGCAGCGCGCCTCCCTCGCCCTCCGGCGCGAGCACGCAGGCGGCCTGGGCCTGGGGAAACAGATCGAGGAGCTCGCGGGCCAGCGCCGCGAAGATCTCTTCGCTGCCCGCGCGCGACGCCGCGTGCTCGAGGATCGAGCGCAGGGCGCCGAGCTTGCTCTCGGCGAGTCGCATGGCCAGGTCCGGATCGGGCGCCGCCGCTGCGGGTCCGTCCGCGACCTCGCGGGGATAGATCCGCGCCTCGCCGAGGTCCACGACCGATAATCCGGCGCCGGGCGCGTCGGGTTCGCCCAGCGCGGGTTCTGAATCCGACTCGAATTCGCCGGCTCGAATTTCGACCCGGCAAGCGCTTTGGGCGAGCGCCAGCTCGTCGCCGTGCTCGAGGATGAGCGGCCGGCGCACGGCGGCGCCGTTTACGAACGTGCCGCAGCGCGAGCCCAAGTCCTCGACCACCCAGCGCGCACCCTCGCGTCGCAGACGCGCGTGGCGGCGAGACACGCGCAGGTCGGGGATGAACACCTGACAGCTGGCGTGACGTCCCATCACGAGCTCGCCACCGGCGAGGGGATACCGTCGCCCGGCGTTCGGGCCGGCCGTGAACACGATCGAAGCCATGAAGTCCCGGAGCGCCGCGGCACCGCCGCCGAGCGCCCGTCTGATCCTTCGAGCGCGACTGAACACGCCCCGTTTCACCACCGGGTGTGGACTTGACCCGCGGGGCGGGCGAAAGTACTCCAGGCTCGCCGCGCCGCGGCCGCCGCCGAGTCCCGGCGGGGACCCATCGAGCGGCGAGGCAGGAGATTCGCGATGGTGAAGCCGAACGGGGACTATATCGGCGGGGCGTTCGCACCCCCCGAGGGGGAGCCGCTGTCATCGGTGAACCCCGCACGGGCGGGACAGCCTGTGCTCGAGACGGCCTGGGCGCCCGAGCGCGCCGAGCGCGCCGCCGACGCGGCGTCGGACGCGGCGGTCAGGTGGATGGAGCTCGGCACGGAGGCGCGCTGGGCGCAGCTTTTGCGCTTTCGCGACGCGCTCGCCGGCCGCGCCGAGGGCCTCGCCGACGCGATCGTGGCCGAGACCGGAAAGCTCCGCAGCGAGGCGGACGGCGAGGTGCGTTCGCTCTTGTCGCGCTTCGATCTCATTCGCGGCATCGCCGGTCGCGACCTGGCGGAGGGCCCGGTACAGGGCAACTGGGCCGAGCAGCTGCGCTACCACCCGCTCGGCGTGGTGGGGGTCATCGGACCGCTGAACTTTCCGCTCCACCTGTGCCACGCCCACGCGATGCCCGCGCTCCTTCTCGGCAACGCGGTCGTGATCAAGGTGAGCGAGGTCGCGCCGCTGTCCGGCCAGCGCTACGCCGAGGCGGCGCACGAGGCCGGGTTTCCGGCCGGCGTGTTCAACCTCGTTCAGGGGCGCGGCGAGGCCGGCGCCCGGCTCGTGGATCACCCCGCCGTGCGCGGGCTGTGCTTTACGGGCTCCTATCCCGTCGGAAAGCGCATCCAAGAGCGAGCCGCCGCGCGCCCCGAGCTCCTCGTCGCGCTCGAGATGGGCGGCAAGAACACGGCCGTGGTGTTCGACGACGCAGACGTCCGCCAGGCGGCGCACGAGATCGTCACGGGCGGATACCTCACCGCGGGCCAGCGCTGCACCGCCACCGAGCGCGTGCTCGTCCACCGCCGGCGCCGGGACGAGCTCGTGGACGCGCTGCGGCCGCTGGTGGCGTCGCTTCGCATCGGTGATCCCGAAGATCCGCGAAGCTTCGCCGGGCCGCTCGCCACCCGCGCCGGGCGCGAGCGGTTCGAGGAGCGGATTCGGGCCGCGCACCGCGGCGGCGCCGAGCCGGCGGTCGCGCCCGTTTTCGGCGAGGACGGTTTTTTCGCCGGCGCCTCGCTCCACCGCCTCCCCGACGGAGCCCACGACATCCCCGGATACACAGACACGGAGGTGTTCGGTCCCGATGTGGCCGTCGAGACGATCGAGAGCGACGAGGAGGCGATCGAGGTGCTCCGCAAAAGCTCGTTCGGGTTCGCCAACAGTGTGTTCACCGCCTCGGACGAGCGCTTCGAACGCATCTACCGCGAGACGAGCTCGGGCATCCTGAACAGAAACCGCAGCACCAACCAGGCGAGCCCGCGGCTACCGTTCGGGGGCCTGGGGCGGAGCGGCAACTACCGGCCGGCGGGCGCGCACGCCCCGCGCAACGTGGTGGCCGCGGTGGCGGTCCAGGAAAATGTCCTCGGCGCCATCGACGTTCACCCGCTGCTCGCGGACCACCTCCGCGCGCCCGACCTGGCGCGACTCGAAGAGCAGCACGCCGCCGAGGAGGAGGCGGAGTCGGCGCGCCGCCTGCTCACCGAGCCGCGGCCGATGTCCTTGCGCCGTCCGGGTCGCGGCGCGCTGCCTCGGTCGGATAACTGGCTCACGCGGCTTTACGCCGGCGAGCGCACCGTGCGCGAGAAGAAGCCCGCGGTGTTCGACCACCTGCGCTCGAGCGGCCCGTGGTTCGTGTCCATCGACGACGATCCGCTGTGCGTCCTCGACGGCATGAGCCAAACGGCCACCACGTGCGGGGGCTTCGCCGAGGATCCGGTGGTGCGCGCGTTCGTGGAGGGGGGCTTCGGCGACGCGCTCGTTTTCGCCGGCGACGGCGCGGATCCCGCGTGCGAGGAGGCGCAGGCGCTCGCCACCGAGATCCGCCAGCTCGTCCCCGGGCTCCCCCACGTGAGCTTCACGTCGAGCGGCGCGGAGGCCAACGAAAAGGCGCTGGCGCTGTGCCGGCAAAACGCGCCGCGGCCGGAGGCCCAAAAGATCCTCGCGTTCGAGGGCGGCTTTCACGGTCGCACGCTCCTGTCGCTCCACGCCACCTACAACCCGAAGAAGCGAAAGCCGTTCGAGATCCCGGGCTTCGAGGTCACGTTCGCGCCGTTTCCGGCGCGGCCGGATCCCGTCGCCGACGAGCCGCCGGCGCCGCCCGGGTTTTTCGCCGCGGCGGGGAGCGGCGACGCGGCCGCCATCGTTCGCGAGTTCGGGGACGAGGCCGAGGATCCGCTGCTCGCCATCGAGGCCAAATCGCTGGCCGCCGTGGACGAGGCGCTCCGCTCGGGCGAATACCTGGCCTGCCTCGTCGAGCCGATGCAGAGCGAGGGCGGCGACCGGTACGCCACGGCGCGGTTTTTCCGGGCGCTCCGGCTGCTCACGCGACACCACGGCGTGTATCTGGTCGTCGACGAGGTGCAAACGGGGTTTGCGCTGGGTGGTCCGTTCGCTTGGCACGGACAGTTTCAGCTCGTGGATGTCCGGGGCCGCCCCGACGCGCCCGACGCGGTCACCTTCGCCAAGCGCGCCCAGGTGGGCGTGTGCCTGAGCCGGTTCGAGGATCCCGAGCCGTCGCCGGCGCCGCCGGCCTCGCTCGTGCGCGGGCGCATCCACGCCGAGATGATGGCCATGGCGCACCACGCCGCGCGCCTCGAGCGGCTCGTTTGGCCCAAGCTGCGGGTCCTCGCCCAGGCGTTCCCGCACCTCGTGGATCGGCCGCGGGCGCGGGGCTTCGCCTTCGCCTTCGATCTGCCGTCGGCCGATCACCTCAAGGCCTATCTCGGCCAGCGGTTTTGGCGGGGCGCGATCGTGTTCGGAGCGGGCGAGCGGACCGTGCGCTACCGGCTCTCGGAGGCCTATCACGCCCGCGAGGTCGAGGAGCTGTTCGCGACCGTGCGGCGGTCGCTCGCGTGGCTGGACGCCCACCCAGGCGCCGAGCCGCCGAGGTGGGAGGATCCGGCAGAGCCCGACAAGCGGCCGGCGGAAGCGGGCGGCGCGCGGGTCAGGACGCTCTCGAGCGAGGAGGCGCTCGAAAAGCTGCAGGCCATGCTCGACATCGAGCACCGAGTCTACGAGCCGGCTCGCCGCACGACCCCGGCGCACATCCGCGAGGCGCTCGAGCACCCGGAGGCCATCGTTACGGTGGGGGAGCGGGACGGGGAGCTCGCCGGGTTCGCGATCGGGGTGCCGCTCGAGGACTGCACGGACGTGGAGGGGCCGGATCGGGATCCGATGCTAGGCCAGGAAAATAGCCTGTATTCGGTGTCGCTCACCATCGTGCCCGAGGCGCAGGGGCTCGGGGTGGGGCGGGCGATCAAGGAGGCGCAGCTCGCCGAGGCCGCGGCGCGTTTTCGCCCGGACGGCACGCCGCGCTATCGCTACGTCACCGGACGAAATAGGGTCGGTCACACCGCGCGTATGACGCATTTGAATCGCGCGTACGGCGCGCACATCGTGTGCGTGCTAACCGGCCAGTACGACGATCCGGAGGGCCAGGCGATCTACTACCGCATCCCGCTCGGCCCGCTCGCGCCCGACCCCGCGTTGCGCCGGGCAAGAGATGGCGCGAGCGCGCTCTTTTGCGATCGGGGCGTGAGCGAGCCTCTGTCCGCGCCTCCCGACAGCCTGCGGCGCGCGGAAAAGAGCGGGCTGCTCTACGGCCCGGCGGTCAACAAGATCACGCTCACGAACTACGTCACCCCGGCGGCGGTGCGCGCGATCGAGTGGGTGTCGGCGCTTTTGCCCGAATTGCCGCACCTGTATTTGGCCTCCGGGCGGGACGAGGCGCTCGACAAGGCGCTGCGCATCTGCCGCTATCACCGCGGTGAGGCCGCGGTCGCCATCGGACTCGAGGGCGGGTACGTGGGCCACACCACCGCGGCGGCGCGCTCGATCTCGGATCCGGCGGTGCACAGGCAGGGGCCCGCGCACCTTTCGTGGCCGCGCATCCCGCACCCCGCGCGCGTGGGCGCGGAGGCGGCCATCGCTGCGCTGGAGGGGGCCATCGAGGAGGCGGGCGGAGGCGAGCGCGTCTTGGGGCTCGTATTCGAGCTCGTGCAGGAGCGGACCGGCGAGGCGCTCCCCGAGGCGTTTGTGCAGGAGCTCACCGCGGTGAGGCGCCGCCACGGCGTGCCGGTCATCGCCGTGGAGACCGCCTCGGCGTGCTACCGCTCGGGGCTGGGCCCGCTGGCGTCCCCGGGGCTCGGATTTCGGCCCGACGTGCTCTTGTGGTGGGGCGGCGCGCAAACCGCCTACCTCCACGTTTCATCGCCGCTTTGGGTGTCGTCGCCGCTCACGATGGTCTCGACGTGGGACGGCGACGAGCTGAGCCTCGTGCGCGAGCACCACCAGCTCCGGGCCGCCCGGCACCTGGACGTCCGCCCCGCATCGGCGGCGCTCGAGCGCGCCGCACAGCGGGCGGGCGAGCGGGGTATGCCCATGCCCGGGCTCGGCTGCTACCGGGTCCTTCAGGCGGGCGAGCTGGGCGACCGCGTGGCCGGCGCGCTCGCCGCGCGGGGGCTCGTTTGTCGGCCCGTGCCCGGCGGCGGGATTCCGATCGCGCCGCCCCTGGATCGGGCCGAGGAGGCCGCCGGCATCCTCATAGACGTCCTCGAGGAGGTTCGCTGATGCGCGTTTTGGAGCTGCCGGCGGGCGCGGGGCCGCGCGAGCGGGGCCGCGTTCACGGCGAGGCGTTTCGCCACGAGATCGGCGCGCTCGCCGATATCCGCACCTACCTGTGCCGCCGCGTGGGCGGCTTTGCGAGCGACGAGGCGATCCTCGAGCTGGCAAAGGCGCACCTGCCGGTCCTCGAGCGCTACGACCCAGCGCTTTACGACGAGCTTTTGGGAATCGCCGAGGGCGCCGCCACCACGCCGGCCCGGATCGTCGTTCTCAACCACTATACGGACCTGCGCGATATCGACGCGAGCGGGGGGCACGCGGGCGGAGCGCAAGCGCCCGGGGGGGGCGACGAGGACGCGGGCTGCAGCCTTTTGTATGCGCGCGCCCCCGCCGGCCCGGTGCTCGCGCAGACCTGGGATATGCACGCCACGGCGATACCGTATGTGATGATGCTGCGCGTGCCGGACACGGGCGATGGTCCCGAGTCGATCCTGCTTTCGCTCACCGGATGCTTGGGCATGTGCGGCATGAGCCGGCGGGGGGTCGGCATCGCCATCAACAACTTGCACAGCAAAGACGCGCGGATCGGCGTCGTGTGGTCCGCGCTCGTGCGGCGGGCGCTCCGCGAGCCGAGCGCCGAGGCGGCGCGCGATCACATCCTGCAGAGCCCGCTCGGCTCAGGGCATCACTACTTCGTGGCCGACGACCGGGCGGCCTACGGCGTGGAGACGTCCGGCGCGCTCCGCGAAGTGGTGTTCGACGGTGCGGGTGAAAACTACGTGCACGCGAACCATTGCCGGAGTGACGCCGTCGCTAACGTGAGCCGCGTTCCCGCCACGAGCTCGACCCACGAGCGGATGGCCAGGCTTTCGGACAGCGTGAGCGCCCGCCCCGTCGAGGGGCCGCTGGATGCGTGGGCGCGGCTCGAGGATCAAGAGGGCTACCCCAAGAGCGTGTGCGGGAATCTGTCCACCCCGGAAAACCCGCACGGAACCGCGACGTGCGCGGGCATCTCGTTGGATTTGCGCAATCGGGTGGTGTGGGCCGAGGGCGGCTTCACGAACAACGTCGCGCCGGCCAGGTTTGCGTTTTCGGCCGACGAGCCGGGCGAGGAGGCAACATGAGTGAGGTCACCGCTTTAGGCCCACAGACCGGACGGGATACGAGCAAAGTCGTGGCGAGCTGCGCCGAGGCCATCTCCGATCTGCGCGACGGGGCGAGCATCATGGTGGGAGGCTTCGGGCTGTGCGGGAACCCTGAGGGGCTCATCGCCGCCGTTTTGGATCACGGCGCCCGCGATCTCACCATCATCAGCAACAACGCCGGCAACCTCGGCAAGGGGCTCGCCACGTGGCTCAATGCCGGCATCGTCCGCAAGGTGGTGTGCACCTACCTCGGGAACAACGAGGATCTACACCGCATGCGCGAGGAGGGCAGCATCGAGACCGAGGTGATGCCGCAGGGGACCTTCGCCGAGCGAATCCGCGCTGGCGGGGCCGGCATCCCCGCGTTTTACACCCCGACGGGCGTGGGCACCGTGGTCGCCGAGGGCAAGGAGGTGCGGCGCTTCGATGGGCGCGACTACCTGCTCGAGCGGGCGCTGTCGGCCGACTTTGCCTTCGTACGCGCGGCGGTGGGAGACGAATATGGGAACCTCAGGTTTTATCGAACGGCGCGGAACTTCTCTCCGCTCATGGCCACGGCCGCCCGGATGCCCGTCGCCGAAGTAGACGAGCTTCGCCCGCTCGGGGGCCTTGACGCAGACGACGTGCACCTGCCCGGCATTTTCATTCGCCGAATCGCCCTGGTCCGCGAGCACGAAGATCCTTTCGAGTACCGAACCGTCCGGCCGCGCCGGGAAGGGAGCTGAGCCATGGGACGAACGCGCGACGAGATCGCCGCCCGCGCCGCCGCCGAGCTCGAGCCGGGGATGGTCGTAAACCTCGGAATCGGCTTGCCCACGCTGATTCCGGGCCATCTGCCCGAGGCACACGGCGTGTGGTTTCACAGCGAAAATGGCCTGCTCGGCATGGGCCCGTTTCCCGAGGAGGGCGACGAAGATCCCCAGATCATAAACGCCGGCAAGCAGACGGTGACGGTGGTGCCGGGCGGATCGTGCTTCGACTCGGCGCTGTCGTTTACGATGATCCGTGGCAGCCACGTGGATCTGGCCGTGCTCGGCGCGATGCAGGTGTCAGAGCGCGGCGATCTGGCCAACTGGAGCGTGCCGGGCGGCAAGACGATGGGAATCGGCGGCTCGATGGATCTCGCGACCGGGTGCCGGCGCCTTCTCGTCGTCACCACCCACACCACGAAGACCGGCGAGCCCAAGCTCGTGCGCGCGTGCGATTATCCGCTCACCGCGCGCGGCGTGGTCCATCGCATCATCACCGATCTCGCGGTCGTCGATGTCGCCGAGTCGGGATTTCGGCTGGTGGAGTGCGCGCCGGGCGTGACCGAGGCCGAGGTCCGCGACGCCACCGGGGCCGAGCTTTTGGCCTAGGCGACTCGCGGCCGCCACACACCCGCTGCCGCGCGCGCCGGGGCTCAGCCGCCCTCGATGCCGTCGATCGCGACGACCCAGTCGCGGTCGCCGAGGTTGTTGTCGTCGGGATCCTCGATGTCGGAAAACCGCGTGGGCTCCTCGAGGTTGCAGCCGGGGGCGTCGGGGGCGCGGACGAAGCTTTCGCGGGATTCGCCCTCGAAGTTGACGCCGATGTTGAAGGCATCCGTGGCCACGCCGTCCTCGTTTACGCCGGAATCGAGCGAAAACTCGAGGAGCAGCGCCCGGTCGGCCGGTGCCACGACGTCGTCTGGGATTTCGTCGGTGTGGATCTGCGGGTATTCGACGCTGCCGTCAGCCGGGATTTCGATGTCAAACGAGATGATTTCGTCGGCGCTTTGCGGCTCGGGCTCGAGCGGATCGTCTTGCGCGCTCAGCGTGACCGTCGCTTCGATGGCCACTGAGGTGCTCAGCGCCTCGAGCACGCCCACGTGGATCTGTTCGAGCACGACATCGTCGGCGATATCGAAATCGTCCGGATCGAAGACCTTGTAGTAGTCCATGGCGGTATGGACGAAAACGTCGCCCTCCGTCTCGAAGAAGCAGCCGACGAACGGCTCGCCGTCGTCATTGGCCGCATCGGTGGCGATGGTCTCGGTGTCGTCGTTGTGGGTGAGCGTCACGGGCGAGGGCCCCTGATCATCTGTGCCGCCGTCGGATTCGTCGTTTCCGCCGCCGGTTCCGCCGCCGCCGCCCCCACCGCCGCCGCCGGTGTCTCCGTCGGGCTCTTGCGGCGCGCCCGCGTCGGGTTGCTCGCCGCCGCCGACATCGCCGGCGTCCACGCTGTCGCCGCCGGGGCTGTCACCGATGGTGGCGTCCACGCAGCCGGCGACCGCTAGGCACGCCACAAGGGTGGGAAAGCCGCGAGCTAAGCTCATGTTCTTGCTCGAAGCAAATTCCAAGCCCAGACGCACGCCTCGCAGTGCGACAGGTCGCAGGCGAGCCCACAGCTCCGTTCGTCGCGCGCACAATATCTGCGCAAGTCGGGACATCAGCCCCACTTTTCGACGACGCCGGGCGAGGGCGGGCTGCGCGGGAATAGGGTGGGTGAATGTGCGCCGCGGGGGCTGCAGGCACGAGCTTCACCATGGTCTGAAATCGAAATAGGGCTTACGGCCCCCACCGTGCAGGCGGTCCCCTGCGGCTGAACAGCCCCAGCGACTCGGAGGCCTGCGCGCCGAGCGGCGTGTCCCGCCCGTAGCCGCGGCGCCGTCAGCGCTAAGGCGCGGTCACCTCAGGGTCGCCGCGATTTGACCGGAGAGCTGCAACAGCGCGGGGCTTATCGAGATGGGGTAGGGCGGATCCGCCGGCGCGAGCGCTCGGATGTGTGCCGGCAGCGTCTCGATCTGTCGCCGGCAGCGCTCGCGAGCGGCCGCGATGTGCCCGTGCCGCTGACACACTCGCTCCCCCTCGCTCATGACCTGCTCGATTTGGGGCTCGCCGGGCAGGGGCTCGCCGGCCCGGGCCAAAACGTCCTCGGCGGCGATGCCGCGCTCTCGCCGGCGGATCACCTGTTTTCGGCCGGGCAGCGTCCGTTTGCCCGCGGACAGCTTCATGCGCCCGGCTCCCTTCATCTCGGTGAGCTTGTAGGCGGTGTCGAGCGTCGGCGCGTCGGTCACCGCGGACAGCGCCGAGCCCACACCGAAGCCGTCGATGGGCGCTCCGGCGGCGAGGAGCCTTTCCATCGCGGTCTCGTCGAGGCCCCCGCTCGCGACGATCGTCATGTGCGCGAGACCGGCGTCGTCGAGGATCTGCCGCGCCTGGCGTGACAGCGCGTCATGATCGCCCGAGTCGAGGCGGATGCCTCGAGCTCGAAAATCGTCTCCGAGCTGGCGCGCGAGCTCGGTGACGCGGCGAACGCCCGCGATGCTGTCGTAGGTGTCGACCAGCAAGATCGCCTCGGGGTAGCTCTTTAAAAACGCGCAAAAGGCGTCCCGCTCGCTGTCGTGAGCTTGAACGTAGCTGTGCGCCATCGTGCCCGAGACGGGCACGCCGTACAGCTTGCCCGCGAGCACATTCGATGTGGCGTCGATGCCCGCGATGTATTGCGCCCGCGCCGCGCGGACGCCGCCCTCGCCGCCGTGGCCGCGCCGGAGGCCGAAATCGAACAGCGGGCGCCCCGCGGCGGCCGTGACCATGCGGGCCGCCTTGCTGGCCAGCGTGGTCTGCGCGGTCACGGTGTTCATCAGGTAGGTCTCGACGATCTGACCCTGGATGATGGGCGCTTCCACCTCCAGGATGGGCTCGCCCGGGAACACCGCCGTGCCCTCGGGTACGGCGTAGACGTCGCCCTCGAAGCGAAGCCTGCGCAGGCAGGCGAGCAGATCCTCGGAGAAGGCGTGGTGTGAGCGGAGATAGTCGATATCGCTCGCGGTGAAGTGAAGGTTCTCGAGGTGGGTGAGGGCATCTTCGATCCCGCAGGCGATGGCGTAGTTGCGGGTCGGGGGCAGCTCGCGGATATAGAGGCTGAAGGTGGCCCAGGCATCCGCGAGCCCCTCGGACAGATAGGCCTGCGCCATGGTGAGCTCATAGAAGTCGGTGAACAGCGCCGAGCCCGCCGGTATCACGCCGCCTCCCAAAATATGAATAGGGACGGCGAAGAGCCCGTCGCCCGGCGCTCGCCGCTGCGGGCGGGCCTGGCTGCGAAAGACGACATGTCGATGAAAACCGAGCCGGAAGGACGGAAATCTGGCTGAGCGACGATCGCGAGTAGCGCGCCTCCCTGTCGCCCTGTTCGCTCGGTCGCCAGCGCGACCATGGAACCCTCCCCCGGGCTGGTCGTCCGCACCGCGCGGCGCCACTCCCGGTTTAGTTGGTTCGATTCTTTCGGCGGCTTTGGCGTTTCGCGGCGGGCGGCCCCTTTTCTACCCGCCGTGGGCCAGCGGGCGCGCCTGCCGGTCTCGCGCAGCGCGCGGTGACTCGACCCCCACTTCGCCGCGGCCTATCCTCGTAAGATGGATAAGTCAGGCGACGCCACCCAAACCGAGATCGAAGCCGCCGTGTTTCGGCGCCTCGTACGCCACTTTCGCGAGCGCACCGACGTTCAAAACATCGACGTCATGAACCTCGCCGGCTTTTGCCGAAACTGCCTGTCCAAGTGGTACGTGGCGGAGGCCGCCGACCGCGGCGTCGAGGTGGACTACGAGGCGGCGCGGGAAATGGTCTACGGCATGCCCTACGCCGAGTGGAAGGCCAAGTACCAGAAGTAGCCGCCGCGTGCCGCGCGTCCGGCGCGGGCGCCTCGAGGTGGCGCCAGCCGACTAACTCAGCCGCCCGACGATGCCGGGGGGCGGCCTGTTAGGTGCGCGACGAGGCGGTCTATGAACGGGCGCTGGTCGGGGTGGATTCGCGCCCGGGCCGTCTCGAGGGGGAAAAGCTCTGCGCGGTCGATCTCCCACGACGCGCAGCGCGGCTCGGCGCCCTCCGGCAGGGGCCCGGCGAACGCGTGGATTCGCTTTCGGGTGCGCCGATAGTCGATGAAGCCGAGGTCGATGAGGCTGGACAGTGGCCGAACGCCGGTCTCCTCCTCGGTTTCGCGCCGCGCGGCGTCCTCGAGCGACTCGCCCGGCTCGGGCTCTCCCTTGGGGATGCCCCAGGGCGCTCGCCGGTTGTAATGGCCGGAGGGGTGGACGAGGAGGGCCTCGAGCGTCTCCCCGCGCCAGCGGTACAGGAGACAACCGGCGGATCGTTTTCGCGGCATCGGGCGATCGTCAGCGTAGCTCGGTTCCTCCCCGCGCGCCGTTGACGGAGCCGGTCCAAAGCGCCAGAATGCAGACCTCAAGCAGCCGAGGCTGCGATGCGAGCGTAGCTCAGCGGGAGAGCACTGCCTTCACACGGCAGGGGCCATAGGTTCGAACCCTATCGCTCGCACCATCGACGCACGGAGCTTGGCGAGCCCAACGCTCCACCCCCCAGCGCGGACCATGTCGACGACCGGCGGCGCGCGCCTGCTGGCCTCCTGGCGCGAGCGCTAGGCAATGCCGGTCGTGGTCAGCGGGGCGTTGGGGGCGAGGTCGCGGCGTTCGATGCACATGCGAACGCGGCGTAGCTGATCGCGCCGGGCTCTACGGTCGCGCGCGCCGGCCCCGCGCAGTCGCCCTCGTAGGACGCGGGCAAGGTGATCTCGATGTTTGCCTCGGGCGGTCCGGGCTCCACGTTGGCGAACAGGACGAAGTCGTCACCGCCTACCACGTCGCCGGGCGCGAACCCCGCGCCGGGGCCCCCGGTGTAGGCGCCGGCGAACGCGGCGCCGTGGAGGCTCACCTGCGTGCCGGCGAGCGCGTCTGCGCCGGGGTACGCGCGGACATCCACGATGATGTGTGCGGCGTCCGGGTCGCGGGTTTGGCCGAGCTCTTGGGCAAACAGCTCGTCGGCGCTCGCGGGCGATAGGAGCGAGGCCGAAAACACGGCCCCATCCGTCGCGACGCGTTCGGCCGCGGTGGGATCGACATCCGCGATCCAGGGCAGGGCGCCTGCGTGTTCGTGGACCACGCTGCCGCCGCCCTCCGGCAGGCAAAGCAGGCCTCGGCCGCTCGACGACGTCGACGACGCGTTGGCCGAATCGCCGGCCTCGGCGATCGCCACGTCGCCGACCGCGGCCCCGGTGTCCCAGTCGGTGGCCAGTAGCTCGTAGGCGAGTCCACCCGGACACAGCGCCCCCGCGTCTGCCGCGGCGCCGGCGTCGGCCGGGCGGGCGTCGGGCGGAGCGCCCGCACCGCCGCCGTCGTCATCGACCGGACACCCGAGCGACAGCAGGGCGAGCGCGGCGGCGCCACACGCCGTTCGCGCCCCCGACCACTTTCTCGCCGGGCGCATTGCTGCAACACAACTGGACACGGGCCTCCGCCTTGTGTAGTCTCACTTCCCCTGGAAAGGCAAGCGCGCCCAGGTAGCTCAGTCGGTAGAGCAGCGGACTGAAAATCCGCGTGTCGGTGGTTCGATTCCGCCCCTGGGCACCCGCTTCTCCCCGGAGTCTACGCGATTCCGGGGATTTCCTGTTTTCGGCCCCGGTGAACCCGACAGGCCGCACCCGAACCGGAGAGCGGGCCCCGACCCGGTGATCAGCGAAGCGAAGATTCGCTGTCGTCGCAGATGCCGAGCTCGGCCATTTCCTCGGGCGAGGGGATGGTGAGCCAGCTCGGCCGCTCCTCGGCGATCGCCGGGCAGTTCGGCAGCTCGCAGAGCATATCGTCGGGGGTGTTTACCGCGAAGATGCACGCCGCCTGCTCCTCGCTGAGACCCTCGCGCCGGCACGTGCGCTCGCTCTGCGCGGCGACCTGTTCCATGATCCGGCGTTCGCCCTCGCTCGGCTGCCCTGGCGCGCCGTCCGGCACGTGATTGAAGATCACGTGGTCCACGGCCCGGGCGCAGAGATCGTCATCGTCATCCTCTGCCGGCTCGTCCGCCTCGTCGGCTGGCGCCGCCTCCTCGCGGCCCCGCTCGCAGGCGGCGACGAAGCCGAAAACCAATACACCGATGACAAGCGCGCGCATGGGTCGACCTTAACCGCGCCGGGGCAGGCGCAAAAGCTCGGCGGCCACTCGCCGCAAAATGACGCGGAGCCGGGTTGCCGCGCGGTTTAGGGCCCGATGTCGATGGGGTAGGCGGCCCAGTCCGCGCCACCGATCGCGCTGCGGACGACCACGTAAAGCCACGCCTCGCCGCCGGCGCCCTCGGGGATCGACCAGGTCACGGGCGTTCGCAAAAACTGCTCGAGCTCACCGGCGGTGACCGCCCAGGTGACGTCGCCGGGGTCGCCCAGGGGAATGTCGGCTTCGACGTCCAGCGTGACGTCCTCGCCGGCGGCGACGGCGCCCTGATCCTCGAGCGGCTCGCCGGCGACGGTCACGCGCTCGATCGTCGGGTTGTCGATTCGCGCGCCGATGGGCACGGTCTTGACGGCCTCCACGTCGCGCTGCGGCAGCTCGATCGTGCCCTCGAGGATCGCGAGCGCCGCTTCTTCGTCGCTCTCGATACGATCGGGCGCGGCGTACACCGGGCCGCCTTCGCCGGCGTTGTCTACCGCGCCGATCGGCGGCCCCCCCGCGATCCCATCGCCCACCTCCCACGTCGAGGAAACGCCCGAGATGGGACCGCCTGTGTCCACGACGAACAGCTCGAGGGACGCCTCCCCGCCGAACTCCACCGCGGACGGCGCGACGCGTATGGCGAGAACTTCTGGCTCCGTGATCTCCGCGGGCGATTTGAGCTCGGCGCACCCGGCGGCGATCAACGAGGCCGCCAGTGCGAAAACGGTGACGTGACGCGCGCGCATCAGTAGCTCCCCCGCACGCCGATGGCGGGCAAGATCGGTAGATCGGTGATCGCCTCGCGCTCGGTGTAATCGTAGCTGTAGCTGTAGCCCATCACCTGCGGGCGGGCGTAGACATTGGTGATATCGAGGAACGCGGAGACCTCGAAGTTGCCCAGCGTCCAGATTCGATCGACGCGGAGGTCGACCTGGTGCGCGAGGCGGAAGCGCTCGCTGTTATCCTCGCCGAAGATCGGCTGATAGGCGTGTCGATCGGCCACGTAGACCGAGCCGACGACCGGCGTGCTCAGCTGCCCGCTCGCCAGCCGGAACTGGCCGCCGAAGCGCCACGGGCCGCGCTGATAGCTGCCCACCGCGATGAGGTTGTGCGGGCGATCGAAGTCGAAGCGGCGCTCGTCCTCGCCGGGGCCGTCGCGCCGGTACGAGCGCGCGTAGGTGTAGCTGAGCCAGCCGTAAAAGTCGGCCGTCTGCGCGCTCACGAGCGTCTCGAAGCCGTAGGTGCGCCCGCGGCCTCGGCTGTCCCACGACCCCTCGGGATCTTGGACGGCAAGATCCGGGTCCTGAACGGCCAGATCGCGGAGCGCCGTGTAGTAACCCGAGCCAGAGACCGTGAAGGTGTCCGAGAGCTCATAATCGCCGCCGAGCACGAATTGGCGCGCCCGCTCCGGGGACAGATAATCGGCCAGGGAGTCGTCCCGGCGCAGATCGCGGCTGTACTCGCCCGCGGCGCCGCGCACCGTCCAGCGCGATCCGAGCCTCAGCGAGCTTTGCAGCCTCGGCTGAAGGATGGCCGTGCCCAGGTAGCCGAAGTAGTCGAGCCTGAGCCCGGGGGTCACGGACAGGTCCACGGTGGGACTGATTTCGGCGGCGGCGTAGGCCGAAGCCATGGGCTTGGTTATCCCGAACGAGCCCTCGAAGTCGTCTGCGTCGATCACGTCGATGCCCCCGGCCCGCTGCGTGGAGGGGAAGGTGAGATCGACGCTTTGCCGGTCGCGGACGAAGTCGCCGCCGAGGTCGAGTGAAAGCCAGGGTTCGAGCTGCCACGTCGTGTCGTGCCTAACGCCGCTCGCCCACCCGCCGATGCTGAAAAAGTAGTCGTCGCCGATGTCGAAGTCGATGTTCGTGTGGCCCGCCCACGCCGCGGTGGTGCTGTCGACGTCACCGCGGCGAAACCGCCACGACGCGACCGCGCGCGAAAAGTCGTTGGCGTTCCGAAACTGGCCGGTTACCCCCGGATTCTGCAGGTTGTCGGCGTCGCTCAGAAGCGAGATGCGATCCAGGCTCCCCAAGGAGAAGAAGCTGAGCCTGTGTTCGGGGTTCGGGCGCCAATCCACGCGGAGCTGGGCGTCGTAGTACTGGGGGGCGGTCGTAAACGAAGTCAGGCTATCGTCCTGCACGGCGAGCGGGGCGAGGGTGTCGATGAGCGAGCGCCGAAACGCCGCGGCGAACGACAGATCCTGGTCCTCGAGGAGCGGGCCTCCCACGTAGCCGCCGGCGTCTAGAAACGACATCTCCGCGAATCCCTCGAGCGCATCGATATCGCCGCTGTCGCGCGATCGCAAGCGAACCACGCCGCCCGTGGCCCTGCCCTCGGAGACGCCGAATCCGCCGGGGATGTAGTCGATGCCGTCCAGCATCGCGGTGGGGATGATCGATTGCAGGCCGAAGAAGTGGTACGCGAGCGGTACGGGCACGCCGTCCACGAGGATCATCGAGTCATCCTCGGCGGCGCCGCGGATGACGGGCTGACCGCCTCCGAGCGAGGACGACGGCGGGGACACGCCGGGCAGGCTGTCGAGGGCGCCGAGCGCGTCGCCGCGCGCGCCGGGCATGGTCTCGAGCTCCTCGCGATCGAGCTCGATCTCGACGGGCGCTTCGCGTCGTCTCGGCGCCTCGGCGACGATGTCGATGATTTCGCCCGCCGCGTCGGCGGTGAGCCGGAGCTCGACGTCGTCGCCGGGGGCTGCCTCCGTGGCGCTCGGGCCGTAACCGGGCGCGTCGGCCACGACCCGGACCTCGTCATCGTCGCCGAGACCCTCGAGCGAAAACTCCCCGTCGCCATCGGCCTCGACCTCGGCGATGGACTCGCCGCCGGGCCCGCTCACCCGGATCTGGGCGGCCTCGATGGGCTCGCCGGAACCCGCGTCCACCACGCGTCCGCTCAGCGGTTCGGCCTCCGCGCGGCCCGCTGACAGGGCGACGAGGGTTCCGGCGATGGCCGCGGCCAGGGCTGTCGGGCCGGGCGCGCAAACCCGCCCGGCGACTGCCGAACGGCTCCGTGGCGATCGATGTTCTATGCTCATCATGCCTCGCGGGATGGGCCCGCCGGCCCGCGCCGGGAAAATCTAGCCAGTATTTCGACCTGAGGGGTGCCGGGCATGAGGTCCCACGGCTCTACGAGTTCGAGCGCGTAGCTCGGCGCGAGCGCCGCCGCGTCGCGCGCGAAGCTCTGCGGGTTACAGCTCATGTAGAGCAGCGAACGGGCGGGGGCGCGGGCGATGGCGGCGCGGGCTTCCGCAGAGAGCCCCTTTCGCGGCGGATCGACGACGAGGACGTCTTCGGCTCCGGCGTCCGCATGAGCCAGATAGTCGGCCGCGTCGGCGGCTCGGAAGCGCGCTCGATCGCCCAGCCCGGCCGCGTCCGCGGCGCGCCGCGCGATCGCGACCGCGGGCTCGTGTCGCTCGACGCCGACCACCTGAGCGCCGGCCTCCGCGAGGTGAAGCGCGATCGCTCCCGCCCCGCAGTAAAGCTCGACGGCGCGGGCGCCGGCCCGCACCTCGGCGAGCTCGGCGGCGCGTAAGTAAAGCCGTCGGGCCTGCTCGCGGTTTACTTGGGTAAACGCGGTCACGTCGATGTCCGCGGTGGTCGGCCCCACCTCGTCGACGACGGTCGTGCGCCCGGCGAGGGGCGCGATGTCTTCGGTGAGGAGCCCGCCGCTTCGCAGGTCGTTACGAATCCACACGACGCCGCACACCTCCGGGTGCGCGACGAGCGCGTCGCCCGCGCGGGCGACCTCGCCCTGGCGGGCGTCGCTCGTGGTGACGATCCCGACCAGCGCCGTGTCGTCAGTCCCCGAGCGGACGATCGCGTAGCGCAGCTCGCCTGCGCGCGTCACCTCGTCGTAGATGGACAGCGAGGTTTCGGCGAGCGCGCCCGTGGTCGCCCTCGCCACGCGCCCTACGACGGGCTCGACGACGCGACAGCCGAGGGTTTCGACGACCCGGTGGCTCCGGGGCGCGAACGCACCCAAGGTGAGCGTGTCGCCCTGCGGGGCGGCCACGTACTTGGCGCGGCTTCGGTATCCGAGCGTCTTGGGCGAAGGTCGGGTGTCGGCCACGGCGGGGGCGGCCGGGCCGAGCGCGCGCGAGAGCGCCCGCGACACCACGCGCCGCTTGTGGGCGAGCTGGGCGGGGTAGGCCAAATGCTGTAGGGCGCAGCCGCCGCACTCACCGAACGCGGGACACGCGGGCTCGGCCCGGTCCGGCGACGCTGGGCCGCTTCGCCGCACCACCCGGCCCCAGGCCCGCGCGGCGTGCGGGCTCATGTGCTCGATGGCCACCTCGGCGCGCTCGCCGGGCAAAAGGTCCGCCACGCTAACGTCGCGATCGCCGGCGAGGCCGACGCCGCGGCCCTCGTCATCCAGCGCGCTGGCCTCGATCCGTATGCGGCGCTCGGCTCCCATGGTTTGACAAGCGGCAAAGCTGGGTGTTTGCTCGCCCTGACATGGTGTCGTCCCGAGACCGACAGTCAAGCGCGCCCGTGGTCGCCGCGCTCTCCGGTGGTGTCGATAGCGCCGTGGCCGCCGCGATGCTCGTGGAGGCAGGGCATCGGGTCGTCGGCATGACGATGCGACTTTACGACGCGAAGGGGACCCAGGCCTCCTCGGGCGGACGGTGCTGCGGCCCGCGGGACATCGAGGACGCGCGGCGGGTGTGCCGGCACCTCGGAATCCCGTTTTACGTCGTCGACTTCGAGGAGACCTTTACCCACGGCGTCATCGATGACTTCGTAGACGCCTACCTGGCCGGCGAGACGCCCAATCCCTGCGCGCGCTGCAACCAGCGGATCAAGTTCACGCCGCTCCTTCGCCGCGCCCGGGCGCTCGGCGCGGAGCGGATCGCCACCGGTCACTACGCGCGCCTCGAGCCCGGCGACGGCGGGGTCGAGCTGCGGCGCGGCGCGGATCCGCACAAGGATCAGTCGTATTTCCTGTTTTCGATGCCCGCGGACGAGCTCGGCGCGATCAGCTTCCCCCTGGGCGCGCTGAAAAAGGACGAGGTGCGCGAGCGCGCCCGCCGCTACGGGCTCCCCAACGCCGACAAGTCAGACTCCCAGGAGATCTGCTTCGTGCCCGATGGCGACTACGCGGGCTTCGTCGAACGAAGCGCGTTGTCGCGCGGCGCCAGGCCGCCGGGGCGGGGGCGCATCGTCGACGACGAGGGGCGCGAGCTGGGCGAGCACAGCGGCATCCACCGCTACACGATCGGCCAGCGCCGGGGCCTGGGCGCCACGGGCGCGGGCGGAGAGCCCGTGTACGTGTCGAAAATCGACCCCGAGAACAACCTGATCGTCGTGGGCCAAAAGAGCGCCGCGGCGAGGTCGGAGGTGGGCGTCCGCGAGGTCCAGTGGCTCTCGGCGCGCCCGGCGGAGCCCGTGCGCGCGAGCGTGCAGGTCCGGCACCGGGCTCCGTCCGTTCCTTGCACGATCACGGCGGAGGGGCAGGGGGCGCGCGTCGAGCTCGCCGAGCCGGTGATCGCCTCGCCCGGGCAAGCGGCCGTGTTTTACGATGGCGATCGAGTGCTCGGCGGCGGGTGGATCACCGCTGGCGCCAACTGAGCCGAGAAGCGACGTCCGCGGGCGGGGCATCGCCGCGGCGCAAGGCCGCGCCGCTTTTGCTCAACGGTTTGCATCGTCGGTTGCGTCCGCCGTGTCGGATTCTTTCGCCGATTCGTCCTGGCTCATCTGGTAGCAGCCGGGATCGGGTGGCCCGTCGCTCGGGCGCGCAACGCCAGCCAAATCGCTGGCCGACGCTTGAACCGCTCGCCGCCCGAGCGCCGCAGAAAGCGGCTTTCCTGCCCCTCGGGCCGGGCTGTCCTTCGCGAGCTTGAAGTCTCCGGCTCCGGGATCGGCGAACAGCTCGTCGGCGGAGGGGGAAGGGCTACTGTCGTCATCCTGACCGGTGAGCGAGCGCCAGGCTTCGAGACCGAGCACTGTCTCGCCGCCGTCGGGGCTCAGTCGGTCGGTGATCAGGTTGGCGTCGCTCCGCAATCCAGGCAGGCTGTCGGAGCTGGCGGCGATCGCGCCGCGCTGCGGATTTCCGGCGAGCAAGATGTTGTTGTAAACGGCGTTTTGCTGCGCCCCGTTGCTCAGGGACAGGGCCCAGCGTGAATTGCCCCGCGCCATGACCACGGTGTTGTGGACGACCACGTTTTGCGTAGACGGCCCGCCGCCGTCGATGCGGTACAGGGCGATGCCGGCGGAGGTGTTTTCGTATAGGAGGTTATTGGCGACCAGGGAGTCCTGCACGCCGTCGAGGTTGATTCCGGAGGCGCCGCCCGCGCCGTTTTCACGAATGACGTTTCCCGTGATGCGCGCGCCGGAGATCACACCCTCCCCGCCCATGTGAACGTCGCCGTTCATGTGAATGCCGGCCAGGCGGTTGCCCCAGATCTCGTTGTCCGCGACGTGCGGGCGCTCGCTCGTGTTACCCACGTAGATGCCGTGCTCATCTCGAGATCTGGACGCCTCGTTGCCGGTGATGGTGAGGTCGTCGCAAAAGCCGGTCAGGATGCCCCACCTGTCGTTTCGGTCGAGGACGTTGTCGCGGATCTTGACGTGCTCGCACTTCACCGCGCGGATGCCCGCCCGCGAGGCGCCTTGGACGCGGAAGCCGCGGATATGGACGTGGGAGGCTCCCTCCAGGTTGATGCCGTCGCGGCTCGATGGCTCGTCGATCACCACCCCGTCTTGGGCTTTGAAACGGATCGGCTCGTTTGGGGTTCCGCTGGTCCCCAGCTCGAAGCCGTCATAGCGGCCGGCGCGCACGATGACTGTATCGCCCGGCCCGACCTCGGCGGCGGCGCCCTGCAGCGTCTTCCACGGCGCGGCCGCGCTTCCGCTCGCGCCGTCGTCGCCTTCGGGAGCAACCACGTAATGGTCGTCGTCGACCGGCGCGTGGTGCTCAGCCGGCGCCGGATCCCTGTCGGTCTCGGGCGCCTGCGGCGCGCTCGGTGGCGCGGGGTCTGATGAAGGACAGGCGCTCGAGGTAGCCGCGCAAACGGCCACGAGGACGACAACCCGACATGCGTGCATCCGACTCCCTCCGATCGACTGGTCCGCCTTGGATGACCAAACTGCACGACTCGGCGCGCGTCGAAAAGTCGCGTGGTCGCGCTGCTTTGGGCCGCGAGCGCACTGCGGCGCCGTGGTCCGCCGTGTGCTACTGTAGACGCTAACAGGTTTTACTGGCCCCGACTCCCCGCGCCGCCGGTGACGCGTTCATCCACGTACCAAGAGCTCGAGGCTACCCTCGAGTACGACTTTACCGAGCCGGATCGGCTACGCGCGGCGCTCACGCACCGCTCCTTCGCGAACGAGCGCCCGGGCGAGGGTTTCGTGGACAACGAGCGGCTCGAGTTTCTCGGCGACGCCGTCCTCGATCTCGTCGTGGGGCACCTCTTGATGGATCTGTGTCCCGATCTCTCGGAGGGCGAGCTGTCGATGACGCGGTCGCAAGTGGTGAGCGAAGCGGGCCTCGCGGCGGTGGCGCGCGACGTGGGCTTGGGCGCCTGGCTGTATTTGGGCAAGGGAGAGTCTCGGAGCGGCGGGCGCGACAAGCCCTCGATCCTGGCGGGTGCGTTCGAGGCGGTGGTCGCGGCCGTCTATCTCGACGGCGGGTTCGATGCCGCGAGGCAGCTGGTTTCGCGCTTCTTCGCGCGGCGGCTCGAGTCGATCGATCTCGCCACCTCGGGTGACTTCAAGACGCGCCTGCAAGAGGTCGTGCAATCCCGCGGGCAGGCGGCGCCGACCTACGCGGTAACCGGAGAGTACGGGCCGGATCACGACAAGAGCTTCGAGGTCGTGGTGAGGCTCGGCGACCGAGACCTGGCCCACGCGCGGGGCAAGTCCAAAAAATCGGCCGAGCAGCGGGCCGCCGCGGCGGCCTTGGCGCTGGTCGAGACCGGCACGCCGGCCGGGCCCCTGGGCGACGCCTAGCGCCTCGACCCGCCACGTCGTGAATCGATTCGCAGGGCCACTGCCGGCCTACCCGCTCCCATTCGCGTATGGGGGCGCGCCTTGCGCCAAGATGTCGGCGATTTCGCGGTGGAGCCGATCGAGGAGCTCGTGTTCGCCGCGCTGCCCGACCTCGAACAGGAGAAAGAACAGTAGCTCGTGAAGGCAGCGGCGGAGCAGCGCGATGCCCACGTCCCCGAGCGCCGTGGCCCGCTCGATGAGCGTGTCGGTATCGAGGGCGCCGTCTGCGGAGATGTCGATATCCCGGAGCAGATCGGCGTAGGCGTTCGTGGATGCTACGAACAGCCTCACGAGGTCGCGGCGGGCGCTCTCGTCGTCCGATGATACGGCGGCGAGCACCACTTGCATGGCCTTCTCGTATGGCGAGGCGACGGATCGAGCGCGGCGCTCGGCGGGATCTTCGGGGGGTGGCGCAGGCTCGGACCGCTCTGGGCTCGCCTCCGCGGCGAGGCCCTGCTCGATGAGCTCCGCGGCGGCCTTGACCCCGACTAACACATCCATGTCCAGGGTATCGAAGTGATCGCTGAGAGCTTTCCGGCCGTCGAGCTCGCCCAAAAGCTTCGAGGCGTCATCGGACAGCTCGCCGGCCCTTTCGGCGCCCGTGGGCTCCAGCGCGATGTCGTCGCTCGGCACGATCGAACGCAGGTGCTTGAGCTCGTCGCTGCGGCGCAGGCCCTCGAACAAAAGCTCCTGGATGTCGAGGTGGAGCATCGCGGGCACCTCGGTCATGTCGAGGGGCTTGACGAGGTAGTAAACCCCCCGCTCCACCGTCATCATGCTGGCGAAGATCTCCTGTGTCTGCCGGCGCAGGGCGTCGTAAATCTGATGGTTGTTGAGGTAGCCCTGGCGGAGCAGGGCCCGGCCGAGGAGGTCGGAACCTCCGCTTTCGCTGAAGCACTCTTCGATCTGCTCCGAGGTCACCAGCTTCTCGGCCAAGAGGATCTGTCCGAGGCGATCCTGGGGCCGGCTCGATCGGGCGGACAGGAGCTTGCCGCGGTGCAGATACAGGATGCGCTGCGCGCCGTGGCTTTCCACGTACAGGGCGCCGCTCTCCTGGCCCATCGCCAGAAAGTGAAGGCCGCCGAGGAGCGATTCGCTGCCGTCGATGGCGCCGAGAAAGTGGATGCCGCGCGGAGCGGCGCTCCCACCGCCTGCGCGCGTGAACACCAAAAGGTCCCCGCCCTCGGACAGCGGCCGCCACACGCCGCACGCCTCCGCCAGCCGCGCTCTCGCTGCCGTCGTCGCGGCGACGGAGCCATCATCGCGGATTTCGATCCTCTCGTCGCCGCGTCCGGTGGCATGGTCAGACATCTCGGCCATCCTCTCTTGCCGGGCTGGGCGGTCATTCTGCCCCAACCTGGGGCCCGGGCGGAAGGGCTGACGACGCCCGCCTCACGAGCCGTACCGCATCACAAAACGAAGCGGATGGCGGTGCGGCAGGCCCGGGCGACGAGCGGCGGGGTAGGACTTCTGCTTCCCCTGTGCGAGTCCGTGGGGCGCCAGAAATCTGCCCGCCGGCGGCGGCCGGAACTGCGCAAAATAATTCGATTGCGTTCGCGCGCCGGGCCGCGCCTCCTTCCCGTCGGACAGTGCGGACGAATTTCTGCTCTGGCGGGCGGGGCGTGCGACCGGACGCCGCGCAGAATTCTGACGACAAGGATTTCGACGAGGGCGCCTGATTCGATATGCTCCCGGGTAGCTCTTTGCATAAGCTGTCGTGACTGTATGTTGAGCTTCCTCGTCGTTGACGATTCGTCGTTCCTCCACTCCATTCTCAAAGTCTCTCTGAGGCGCTACTGCGATTGCCAAATCACCTACGCGAACAATGGAGCGGAGGCGCTCGAGGCGCTGCGTGAACGCGAGCCGGACCTCATCCTCCTCGACGTCAACATGCCGGTGATGAGCGGGCTCGAGTTTCTCTCCCATGTGGGTGAGAGTGCGCTCGAGCGGGTGCCCGTGATCATCGTGAGCACAGAGGGAGAGGAGGAGGATGTGGTGCGAGGGCTCGAGGCCGGCGCGACCGCGTACCTCCGCAAGCCCTTCAAGGAGGCGGAGCTCCACGACCTCCTCGATCGCGTGGTCGGGCAGGCTGCGACATGAGCGAGCACGAGGAGCTCTGGGATGCGTTCATTCGCGACACTGCGCCTCTCGTCGCGCAGGTGGGAGAGCGCCTTCTCGCGCTCGAGCGCTCGCTCGAAAGCCTCGGCGAAGAGTGGCGGGAGGTGATGGGCCTGCTCCACACCATCAAGGGCAATTGCGGGATGATGCAGGTGGAGCGGGGTGAGGAGCTCGCCCACTCCATGGAGCGGAGGGCGCGAGGCGCGCGCGACGCACCCATCTGGGAGCAAGCGCGGATGCTGGGGCCGCTGATCTCGTCCGCGGCCGGCCTGGAGGACGTGCTCGCCGACAAGGTCTCGGGCGACGCGGTCCAGGATCTCATCGCCGGGCTGGACGCGGCGGAGGAGGACCAAGATGGCGACTCCACGTCCGCGCGCCGAGCTGCTGCGCAAGCGGTCGAGCTCGCCGGCGTGCAGCCGGGCATGTCGCACGTTCGCATCGATGCCGAGGTGCTGGATCGGTTTCTCGAGCTCGTGGGCGAGCTCGTGATCTGTTATCGGCGGGTTTGCGCGGAGGCAGAACCGCGGCAGCCCGCGCGCGCGCGCGACTCGCGTGAGGGGACGGCGCGCGCCGCAGACGGAGGCCGCGCCGAGCCGCTCGAGCTCCTCGGCAAACACGTCGGAGAGCTGCGCCAGCGCGTTCTCGACGCCCGGCTCGTTCCGCTCCAGGTGCTCGTGACTCGGCTCAAGCGGCTCGTCCGGGATCTCGCGACGGCGACGGGAAAACCGTTGTCGTTTCGGGTGGAGGGCGAAGACACGGTCGTGGACAAGAGCATCGCCGACCAGCTCGGGGAGCCGCTCATCCACCTCATTCGCAACGCGGTCGATCACGGTATCGAAGCGCCGAGCGAGCGGCGGGCCGCTGGCAAGCCCGACACGGGTCAGGTCGAGCTCCACATCTCCACGGTGGGCGCCGACGTCATGGTGGACGTCCGCGATGACGGGCAAGGACTGTCCCGCAAGCGACTGGAGGCGGCGGCCACAAAGCGGGGCATCGACACGAGCGGCTGGACCGACCGGCGCGTAGAGGAGCTCATATTTCGGCCCGAGTTCACCACGGCCGAGAAGGTCACGCGGCTGTCCGGGCGCGGCGTGGGGATGCCGCAGATCAAGCGCACCATCGAGCGCATGGGCGGCGAGCTACAGTTTCAGACGAAAGCCGGGCTCGGGAGCCAGTTTTCGATCCGAGTGCCGCTCGCGGCCGCCATCCGGCGCACGCTCGTGGTGTCGTGTGGCAGCGAGGAGTACGCCGTTCCCATCGAGTCGGTGCTCGAGACGTTTCGCGTCACGCCCGAGAGCCTCTATCCGGTCGACCGAGGTTGGGTGACGAGCTGGCGCGAGCGGGTGTTGCCCGCTCAATACTTGGCGACTCAGCTCGGCGGGCGCGACCAGGTCGAGGCTGCCGACGCCCAGCTTTGCGTGGTCGTCGAGGACGGGCGTCGGTACAGCGGCCTCATCGTCGACGACGTGAGCGGCCAGCAGGATGTGGTCGTAAGGGACCTCGATCCGGTGCTCGGGCGGCCGCGCGGCGTCGCCGGGATGGCCATCGTGGGGGAAGGTCGGATCGCCATGGTCCTCGACCCGCGCAGCTTGCCGTGGAGCGAAGGCCGCGCCGCCTACGGGCACATGGAGGCCCCGGCGTGACGGCCCGCGCGACGTCGGGTAGTGCGGGCGGCGGCGGGACGCCGAGGTCGGGGCTCGCGAGCGAGATCCTCCCCGTGCTCCGCGAAAAAGTCGCGGCCGACTCGTCTCGAAAGGCGGAGGAGAAGCGAAAGGCCGCGGACTCGGCCCTCATCGAGTTCGCCGACGACGTGCAGGAGGCGGCGGAGCGCGAGCGAAGGCCTGCCCCGGTGCGCAAGTTGGTGAGCTTTTTCGTTTGTGGCGCCGAATACGCCCTCCCCATCGACTGCGTTCGAGAGATCCTGCGGATCGAAACGATCAGTCCGGTGCCGCAGGCGCCGGATCACATCCGCGGCGTGACCAACGTGCGCGGCCGCGTCGTCCCGGTCGTCGAGATCAGCACGCGGCTGGGCGGAGAGCCCGTGGAGATCACGGCGCAGAGCTGCATCGTCGCGGTCGAATACGAGGGGCGGGTGCTTGGACTCCTCGTCGAGCGCGCGTCCAGCGTCGTGACGCTTTCCGAGGACGCGATCGAGTCGCCGCCGGAGGAGGTGCTGGGCGACAGCGCCGATTACGTCACCAGCGTCGGTAAGCACGACGGGCGCATCATCATCCTTTTGGAGCTCGAGCGGTTGCTCAAGCCATCGACCGCGTGGAGGTAGGCGTGACGAGACCGGAGACACCTTGCCACCTCGAGGCCGGCGCGGATCGCGAATCGGAGCATTGCCCCGATGCGCGCGCGGCGTCGGCGACGGGGCGATGGGCAGCCCCCGGCGCGTGCAGACCGCGCGCGCGGCGTGCCGACGCGTAGGAGCAGAGACGTTATGGAGTTTGTCTCAGACGGTGATTCCATCGCGACGGCGGTCCTCGGTGCCTTGAGCGCCGAGGACCGCGGGGTGCGCGCGCGCGCGGTCGAGGACGCGGCGCGCTTCGTAGATCCCGACGAGCTGATCGACGCCGTCGCCGATCACGCCGACGCCAGGCGCCGCAACGCCGCGCTCGACGCGCTGGCGCTGGGCGCGATGCGCAGCGTCCCTTCCTTGATCCGCGCCCTGGATCACGACGATCCGGAGGTGGTGATGTTCGCCGCCAGCGCGCTCGGCAAGACGCGGGACAAGGCGGCGGTGCCACACCTTTTGAGGCTCCTAGAGCAAGACGACGTCAACATCGTGCAGGCGGCGTTGGACAGCCTGTCACTCCTCCGCGCGTCGGTGGCCGTGGATCCGATCATCCAGATCCTGGATCGGGACCCCTGGATGCGGCTCGCTGGGGTGCACGCTCTCGGCGATATCGGCGACGCGAAGGCCGTGCCCGTCTTGGTTGCGCTCCTCGAGGAGGAGGAGACGCGCGAGCTGGCGGCGCTCGCGCTCGGCAAGATTCGTTCGCCCGACGCGCTCCCCAAGCTCGCGGAGTTATTGCGCCAAGCCGGCTCGATGGACACGTTCCTCACGTGCCTGCGCGCCATCGGCGCGGTCTTGGAGCGCTCCTCGGGATTCGCGGGTCCGGCGCACGACGAAATGTGGCGTCATCTGGGCGCGCCGGACGCCGCGACCGTGCACATGCGCCTGCTCGCCGTGCTGTCGGGCGAAGAAAGCGGCGGGCTCGTCGGCGCCGACGTGCGCGAGACCAAAATCGCGGCGGCGACGCTGATCCGAGTCCTCGAAATCGACAGCCTCTACACGCCGATGGTCCTAGCCGGCCGCGATCCGAGCCTGCGAGAGCCGCTCAAGTTCTGCGCCGTCTCCGTCGGCGAGGGCATCGCCGAGTCGTTGCGCGTCGGCATCTCTTATCACGACAAACACGTTCGCATCCTCGCGTGCCAATGTGCGGCCGACCTCCGCCTGGGGGAGCTCGAGCCGCGGATCCTCGAGCTATTGCGCGACGACGATGGCGAGGTGCGGCAGGCCGCCGCGCGGGCGCTTGCGTACGTAGGCGACGGCCAGTCCGCGCCTCGCCTGGTGCCGCGATTGCTCGATTCGGCACAAGCTGTTCGCGACGCGGCGCGTGCGACGCTGTGCCGACTGGATGAGCGCGCGGTGACGCGAGCCCTCCTCGAGCACGACGATGGCGGATCGACGTATCGGATCGCCGCGCTCGAGGTGATGGCGGCGTCTCCGCACGAAGAGCAGCGCGAGTTCATCGTCGAGTGCCTCAAGGCCGCCTGCGCGTTCACGAGGCGGCGCGCGATCGAGGCGCTCGCCGTGCAGCCCGGCTACGACGTGGTGACGGTGGCGCAGCCGTTTTTGACCGATCCCGAGCCGAGCGTGCGAGAGGCCGCGCTCGCCGCGCTGGCCAGGCAGCCGTCCGGTCGTGTCCGCGATCTGCTCCTCGGCCACATGGCGCGCGATCCGGAGACGCGCGAGACGGCGGTACGGGCCGCGGCCGCGCTCAGCGACCCGACGGTGGGAGCGCGCTTGGTCGAGCTGTTTCACGAAGCCCCCTACGAGACGCAGGCGGCGATCGTCGAGGCCCTCGCCGAACTGCGCGAGCCGGCGGCCGAGCCGCTGTTCGCTAGGCTGCTCGGTTACGCCGACGACCACACGAAAGTGCAGGCCGTCCGCGCGCTGGCCGCCTATCAGGGCGAGATGCCTTTGCGCCATCTCATCGCCGCGGCGCGCGATCCCTCGCCTCGGGTGCGCGCGGCGGTCGCCGAGGTCCTTTGTTCGCGTCCGCTCGAGCAGGCCCGAGAGGAGCTCGAACGCCTGTCGCTCGACGACGACTCCTACATCGCGACGATGGCCAGGCATCGGCTCGAGGTCGCGGAGTGAGTTCGCAGGGCGTGCAGGGCGCCGAGGCCGCCGAGCTCGCGCTCACCGTCGCGGGGTACGAGGAGCTCCGGGCGCTGATCGCAGACAAGTTCGGCATCGACTATCCGCCGAGGCGCCAGTCCATGTTGGCGACGCGGGTGGGGATGCGCGTCGCGTGGCACGGGTTCGGGTCGTTTTCGGACTACTGCGCGTACCTGCGCACGCTCGATTCGAGCGCCCCCGAGTGGGACGAGCTCGCCGAGGTGATCACGAACAGCGAGACCTACTTCTTTCGCGAGCCGAAGCAGTTCGAACAATTGGCCCAGCTGCTTCGGGGGCGGCGGGGCGCGATGCCGAGCCCGCTGCGCGTCCTGTCGGCAGGGTGCTCGTCCGGTGAGGAGGCCTATAGTCTGGCCATGGTCGTCGCGAGCGTGGTGCTCGGAACCCGGAGCTTCGAAGTGCACGGGGTCGACGTGACGCCGTCCCGGCTCGCCAAAGCCCGCGAAGGCCGCTACCCGCTTCGTCGCCTCAATCGCGGGGGCGCGCCGCCCGCCCCGGTCCAGCTCGACAAGTTCGGGCGGCGAGAGGGTGACGAGTGGCGGTTTTCGGACTGGCTGCGCGATCGTGTGGCGTTTCACCAGCGAAACCTCGTCGACCCGCGGGGCCTCGAGCTCGGCTCCTTCGACATCGTGTTCTGTCGAAATGTCCTCATCTACGCCCAACCAGACCGCATCCGAAAGTTCGTCCGCACGCTCACGGAGGCGCTCGCGCCCGGCGGCTACTTGTTTCTCGGCGCGAGCGAACCGCTGTTCGGGGGCGAGGGAACGCTCGAGCCTGTTCGGTTGGGAGACCAATTCGCGTATGTGCGAGCGAATCAAAACGCCGAATGATAACGACGTGACGTCGGCGCGTCGCCGGCCCGCGCCGCCTCCGTGTCACCTTGCTGCCCGTGCCGGATATCCGGCCACCGCGTAAGCGTCATGGATCCATGGACACTCGCGTTCGCATTGGCGTTTGTGGCTGCGTCCACCGTGGCGGCGGTCCTCGCCCGGATGCTCGTGGCGACGACGTCCGCCGCGAAGCGGATCGCCGCGTCGGCGGACTCGCTCGCAGGCGGGCGACTCGCCGACACCGAACCGGACGAAGCTCCCGATGGGGGCGACGCCCACCGGCGAGCAGAGGAGGCGCTCGGGCGGGTCCGCGCGCGGTGTCTCGCGCTGTGCGCGTTCGCCGACGCCCTCGCGGAGCGGCGCGCGCCGCCCGCGGTCGAAAGCCAGGGTGCACATGACCAGATCGGCGCCTCGTTCGGGGCCGCGGCGGAGGCGATGCGCGCGCTCCGCCGCGATTTGGCCGAGACGGCGATCTCGCTCGGCGACAGCGCCCGGAGCTGGGCCACGCACATCAAAGAGATTCACGACGCAGGCCAGGCGCAGACCGCCGCCACCGAGGAGACCGCGGCCACGATCGAGGAGATGGCGTCGCAGATCCAAAATGTCGCTCAGAACGCCGAGGTCATCGCCTCCCACGCCGACGAGACGTCTCGCGAGATCGGGAACATGGTCAGCTCGAACGAGGATGTGGCGCGCAGCGGCGAGAACGTGATGCAGGCAGTCGGGGACGCGGGGGCCACCATGGAGACGATGGCGACCTCGGTGGTCAGCGTCGCCGATACGGCGGAGCGCCTCGGCAACGCGGCGCAGCAGGTCGCTCAGGAGGCCGCCTCCGGCGACAAGCTTCTGGACGACTCGGCCGACAAGCTTCGCGCGGTCTCCGAGCGCACGCAGCAGTCGTCGGCGGTGATCGAGCGGCTCGGCGAGCGGTCGCAGCAGATCGGGTCCATCGTCAAGATGATCGAGTCGATCGCGGATCAGACGAATCTCTTGGCGCTAAACGCCGCCATCGAGGCGGCGCGGGCCGGCGACGCCGGACGCGGGTTCGCGGTCGTTGCTGACGAGGTCCGAAAGCTCGCGGAGCGGTCGATGTCGGCGACCAAGGAGATCAGCGAGGTCATCGACGCGGTCCAAAGCGACAACGACGCGGCCGTGCAGGTCGCCCGGAGCAACATCGAGGACATCCGCGAGGGGGCGGCGCAGGTCGTGGACACGAACGCGGGCCTCAAGAAAATCATCGCATCGATCGAGGAGGTGACCTCGGAGATCGGCGATGTCCGGCAAGCGACCCAAGAGCAGTCACTGGCGGCCGACGAGGTGATGCGGCTCGTCAAAAACATGAACGACATGACGAGGAGGATGGTGGACTCTACGCGCGACCAGGCGAGCTCGTCGCATAATGTCCTGAACTCGGCGCAGGAGATCGCGCGGATGATCCAACAAGTCGCCGACGCCTCCGCGCAACAGAAGGTGGCGGGAGATCAGATCCTCGTCTCTATCGAACACGTCACCCAAGTGTCGGCGCAGCACGTCCAGCACGTCGCGCGGCTCGACGAGGCCGCGCGCTCGCTCACGTCGTGGACCGACGAGCTAAGGGCGCTCGCCGGCGACAGCGCAGACGTGGCTCGGCCCGAGCACCGCGAGGCGAACGGTGAAGCTCCGCCTGCGGCTCTGAGGCCGGCGAGCGAGCCCAACCCCAACACGGGCGCCGCGCTTTGGAAGGCCGATGCGGGCGCCTGAGACGAACCGCTGCACATGTTGGTTGCGTAAGGATCCGACGCCGATGGTTTTGCAGGCTCCACGGTTGACCGCTTGTCTCAGCGAGCGTAACTTGCATTCGGGCGAAGCCCCGCGAAACGCCCGCGGAGGCGCCGGCCGGTTTCGCGGCCTGTCGCTGTATCGCTCATGAGTTCCGCGTACGACCAGCTGCTGTCGCTTCTACGCCGCTACATCTCCCAGATAAACGCCCAAAACATCCTCGCGCGGGCGATTCGGGAGGTAGGGATCGAGAAGCACCAGGTTTCCGAGGCTCACTTGGGTGAGCTCGCATCCAAGCTCGAGCCGAGCTTACGACTGTTTTTGCGGCCGGCGGCCCTCGCCAGCTTGCAAAGCGAGTTGGGATCGATCGGCAGGCCCAGCGCTCCCCTCGAATCGATTTCGCTGGCGATCAAGCAGGAGGCGGATATCGCGACGGCCCGCGCACAGGCGCGGGATATGTGCGAGAAGCTCGGCGCCCGGCGGATGACGATTCAAAAGCTCGCGACGGTGGTGAGCGAGCTGGCTCGCAATATTTACATGTATTCGCACGGTGGAACCCTGGAGATCCACCACGCAGCGTCGCCGACGTCGTCGCTTACGGTTCGGGCGGTCGATTCAGGGCCCGGCATCACAAACCTCGACGACATTATGAAGGGGAACTACAAGAGCCGCACCGGCCTCGGCGCCGGAATTCGCGGCACCAAGCGGCTGTGTGAGCGGTTCGACATCAAGACGAGCCCTGCCGGGACGACCGTGGAAGCCGAGGTGGCGGTTTGAACCTCGAGATCGAATACCTCTGCGAGCCGGCGCGCGGCGAGTTGCGGAGCGGAGACGTCATCGTGGTGAGGCGGGATGAGGAACGCACGATGCTCGCCGTGGTCGACTCGCTCGGTCACGGCGACCGCGCCGCCGACGTCGCCGACGTCGCCGCGGCGCACCTTCGCGAGGCGACCATGCCCACGGACGCCGGCGAAATGATGGGTTCGCTGCATGACGCGCTCAAGGGTACGCGCGGCGCGGCGGCCTCGATCTGCATCGTGGGAGAGGACGGGGTGAGCGGCTGCGGCGTGGGCAACGTGGAGATCCGCACCCAGGGGAGCAACGTCCCTGTGTTTCTCAACCCGGGGATCCTGGGGCAGCACGTCCGGCAGATGCGCGCATTCTGGGGCGAGGCGCGGGCGGGAAGCCGCCTGGTCTTGTTCTCGGACGGCGTCTCCGCTCGCGCGAGGTTCGACGACGTTCGTCATCTTCCGGCGGCCGAGGCTTGCCGGGCGCTGTTCGAGCGGTCGCGCAAGGATCACGATGACGCTTCGCTGGCCATCCTCGACCTCGCGCCGCAAGACCGGATCGGAACCCGGGGCGGCCTCGTCTGAGCCGCCGGTGGGGTAGTCGACGCTGGTGACAGCGAGGAGACAGCGATGGCGAAATCCGCGAGACACCCCCCTGGAACGGCGCTGCGCCCAGCGAACGCCGTGCCACCCTGGATGGCCTACCATTCGGCCTCTTTATGACGTGAGGTGATCATGGACGACACGCGACATGACGACGAGACGGTAGGGGATATCGCCAACGCGCTGCTCGTACTCGCGAACGTCGGTTACGGCGACTTCGACAGCCGCGTCAACACCCAGCTGTCGACCGACACCCCGCTCGGCGCGCTCCTCGTGGGAATCGACGAGATGCTGGACGCGCTCCAGGCCGAACGAGAGCGGAGCCAAAAATACCAGCGGGAGCTCGAAGAGAAGCTCGACACCATCGCGAGGCAGCGTGAGGCCATCCGCGAGCTCTCCAGCCCGATCATCGAGGTCTGGGAGGGGGTCTTGTGTGTTCCCATCGTCGGCGTGATGGACAGCGCGCGGAGCGCAGAAACCACGGAAACGGTCCTGCGCGCGGTGGCGGAGAAGGGCTCGGAGTGCTTGATTATCGACATTACGGGGATCGACGTCATGGACACGCGCACGGTGGATCATTTCGTGAAGATGGCGCGCGCCGTGCGGCTTTTGGGGGCGCAGTGCGTGCTCACGGGCGTCACGCCCTCGATCGCGGACACGGTCGTGCAGATGGGCCTCGATTTCAGCGGCATCGACACCGAGCGAAGCCTTCGCGAGGGACTCAAGCGGTATGTGGCGCGGGCGAGCGCGTGAGGGCTCCCTCGGGCGAGGACCCGCGCGCGACCATCTCGCATCGGCGCGTAGCCCGCGAACGGGACCGGGGATGCGCGGTCCTTCGGTCGCGATCCCATCGTTTCACCGGGCGGCGGGGCGCCTCGGGGCGCGCCCGACGCGGGTGGCGTGACAGCTTGAGCAAGGGGGTATCGATTCGCGAGAAGCTCGACGTCTTTCACGCGCGCCAGCACGTCCGCGGTCTCGCAGGGCAGCTCGGGTTTGGGCACATCGCGCGTGAGGAGCTCGCGATCGTAGCGTCCGAGTTGGCGACGAACATACTGAAGTACGCGGGCGTCGGAGAGCTCGAATTTCGCACGGTCGAAGATCCGGTGCGCGGCGCCGGAATCGTCATCGAGGCGCGCGACGCAGGACCGGGGATCGAGAATTTCAGCTTCGCCGTGCGCGACGGTTACGGTGGCTCTGGTCCCCTCGATCCCGCGAAGCTGCTCACGCGCGGCGGCATCGGCGCCGGCCTCGGCGCCGTCGTGCGAATGACGGACGCGCTGGAGTACGAGTACGAAGCCGGCAACAAGTGCGTGCGCGCGACGCGGTACGTGCGCCCCGAGCGTCGCGATGTGACCTGAGCCCAAGGGGCGGCCCGCACCACCTGCATAACCCATGAAACCCCATACTGCGTCACTTCTCGGTCACGGGTTAAAGCCCGCTCCTTCGCCGCTTCTCGCCTGGAATTCATGCGCTTGTTCAGCAGGCGCGCGGATTTCAAAAACACCCCCTAGCTCACTTTCTGTTTAGGCGCTTAAAGAACGGCTTGTTTCGTTTGACGCTATGCGCGCCAGTTGATACCTGGAGGCCTTATGAAGGAGCCGAACCGCGTCCCGATCATTCGGGTCTGGAACCTCTTGCTCGTTCCGGTGCAGGGCGAGCTGGGGGACACGCAGGCCGAGGACCTCAAGCGGGACGTCCTGGGGGCGATCCACACGGGCAATGTGGAGGGGCTCGTCCTCGATGTCACGGGACTGTGGCTCATCGATAGTCACCTATGCGCGGTCCTCACGCGGCTCGCCCAGGCCGCCTCGCTCATGGGGACGCGGACGATCGTCTGCGGTATGAGCGCGGAGATCGCGCTCACGATCCAGACCATGGGGCTCGAGCTGGGAGCCGTGCAGACCGCGCTGTCGCTCGAACAAGCGTTCGAGCGATTCGGCGTCCGGGCCCCGGAGGGCGAGGAGGAAGACCGCCCGGTTCTCGAGTCGGACCTGGCCTCGAGCGTCGCGAAAGGAGAAAGCCAATGAGCGCCGGCACGATAAGTGAAAACGTCGTCCGCGAGCGGATCGCGGATGTCTTGATGATGTTGGCTTCGATCACCTCGGGGTCCACTTCCGATCGGCTCCCGGCAGAGCTCCCGGAGGACGATCCGTTCGCCGCGCTCTATGCCGGTATCAACGAAGTGGTGGACACCCTGATCTCCGGCCAAGAGCGCCTCGAGACGTATAAGGGCGAGTTGGAGGCCAAGCTCGATCTCATCGAGCGCCAGCGAAGCGCGATACGCGAGCTCTCGACGCCCGTTATCGAGGTGTGGGCGAACGTGCTCTGTCTGCCCGTCGTGGGCGTCATGGACACCGCGCGTAGCGCGGAGATGACCGAGGCGCTCTTGCGCGCGGTCACCGAGAAGAAGGCGCGTTACGCGATCATCGACGTGACCGGCATCGAGGTCATGGATACCCGCACCGCAGATCACTTCTTGCGAATGGCCAAGGCCGTGAGGCTCCTTGGCGCCGAATGTGTGGTGGCGGGAATCAGCCCGAGCATCGCCCAGACCATCGTGCACATGGGCGTGGATCTCAGCGGCGTGATCACCTACCGCACGATGCGAGAGGCGATGGAGGCGCACGCCAAGGCCGGATCGTTCAGCAAGCACGAGGCGCTCGCAAACGGCGCCGACACGCAGAACGGCGAGCGAGACCGCGAAAGCCGGCGCCAAGAAAACGGCGGCTAGGGGGGGGCCCTGGTCTAGGGCTCGGCGGAGGCGGCGATGGCGAAGGCGTCGGCAAACAGCGCCTTTGCGCGCTGGTGCTCGAGGACGAGCGTGTCGTCGCGCTCGCTCGAGGCGACCAAAAACGTTCCGTCATCTCGCTCGCCGATCCTGACGGTGACCTCGTCACCGTTGCGGAGCTCGATGTGTATCCTGCCGGCGTCGTCGGGCATGCGGGCGTTGTGGTCGGCGATGGCGTCTGCGGCGAGCGGCGATAGATCGCGGGCGAACGCTTCGGCGGCGCCCGCGCTCAAGCTCGCGGCATGGGGCTTTGAGAGGCGCCAGGAGTCGTCCCGTTCGACCCGGACCTGGCGATCGTGACGCTGCACCTCGAGCGCGGTGATGTCGGTCGGACGAACGTCCAGGATATCCTTGTTCCTCCACTGCACCGGTCCTTGGGCGAGCTCTTTCGCCTGCGCGTGCGAGAGCAGCCATATGCGGTCGGAGCCCGCGAGGGCGAGC
This sequence comes from Nannocystineae bacterium, assembly GCA_007133195.1. Classification (GTDB taxonomy): domain Bacteria; phylum Myxococcota_A; class Polyangia; order Haliangiales; family Haliangiaceae; genus SLNH01. Next base: position 37,988 of record SLNH01000253.1, read on the forward strand.
GCCGTCATGCCGTCGTGGCGATCGCCCAGCGTGAGCTCACGAAGGCCGCTGTGACCGTATAGCCGAATTCTCAGCGTGGGATCGGCCAGCGCCTTGGCGGCGGACGTCGGTTCGGCGACATCCTGACCGCGGAGGTTGCCCACGTAGCGGACCAGCGAGGCGGGCACGGCGGGGTCGAACGGACTTGCGTGCTCCTCGCCGGCGGTGAGGACCCACGCCTGCCGCGGGATCTCGCGCACGTCGGCCGTCTCCGTGCCCGGACCGCGGTCGGCGCGGGCGCGCCGGCCTTCGGCGTCGATGGCCTCCACGGCGGTGATGGGTTCATCGCCCAAGTCGAGGATGGCCAGATCCCGCCAGTCGGTGAGGTCGCGATCGAGGAGCTCGCGGAGAAACCCAGGGACCTCATAGACGTCCTCGTCGTCCCCAACGCGAGCGAAGCCGCTGCGGCCGACATGAAGCGGGGGGAGGGCAGCGCCGTCTTCGGACACGACCGCGGTAATCACCTCGTCATCCGCCACCTCGTAGCGGGGCCAGGCGTCTTTGCCGCGCGCGACGGGCTCGCTGTCGAGCTCGAGGCGGGCGAGGGCACGAAGTGCCTCGGTGACACCTTGGGTGGCCGCGGCGTCCTCGACGGGATGGTGGAGCCTCCACGCGTCGCCCGCGCGGGCCAAGCGGACCTCGTCACCGCCGTCGCGAATGTAAAGGCCGCTCACGTCCGCCACGCGAAATGCGGGATAGAGTGGCTCGCTGGCGTGCGGCGCGGTCGTCGGCCGGTCGGTCACGACGACCGTAACGATCGTTGCGGCGGTTCCGAGGCCCGCGAGCGCCGCCGCGATCTTCACAGCCATGACTCGAGGATACTCCGCTTCGAGGAGGGGAGGAAGCGATGGAAAGCCCGCGGGTGGCGAGCGCGCCGCCGGTGGCCGGCGCCCCGCGCCTCGTGGCGGAAGCGGCGAGCCCGCGCCCCACGCGAGCGACACACGCCCTCGGGAGCGGTCAGCCTTCGCGCGGCGCGCACACGACGCCTGCGAGCATCGCCGGGTCCACGTCCTCGGTGTCGGACAGGGGGGAGAACGTGGCCTCGAGCTCGGACAGCCACGCGGCCATCAGATCGGGGACGTACTCCATGCCCGCGGACACCTGGGCGGCTCGCAGGTGGTCCGTGAACGCGCCTTTGGCTCGATCCTTGGCCTCGTCCGGAAATTGGCCGCCGCGGGCGGAGCGCACCAGCGCCTCGATCTCAGCCGGCGCGAGCGGCGCCGCCGACAGCGCGCCACCGGCGACGACCCGGGCCAGGGCGGTGCGGATGTGATCGTCGAGCTCGGGGTGATCTCCGCCCTCGCCGGCTTCGAGGAGCGAGGCGCCGAGCGCGTCGGCGGCGGCGACGCGGAGCGCGAGGCGCGTGACCGCTTCGGCCGCGCGGCGGACGTCGGCCCGGGACTCGAACGGCCGGATCCCATGCGCGCCGGGCTCGTCGAGGCACACCGGGTACCAGGGCCGCGCGCCGAGTAGCGCGCCCAGGAGCGCGGCGTCGGCGTCACCGGCGGCCTGCGCGCGCGGGGCGAGCGCGCGCGCCAGACGCGCGAGGGGCAGCGTGGCGGTGTGACCGACCCGGTGCAGCCGGGTGAGGGAGATGGTGCGGAGCGCTTCGGTGGCCAGGTCCGGATCACTCCCCGAGACGAGCTCGAGGCCCAGGGCGAGGGTGCTCGTTGCGTGCTGCGTGCCGGCCGCGCGCGCTTCCGGGTCCCCGGGTCGCACGCGCGACGCGGACAAGACCTTGTTGACGAGCAGCACGAGCGCCGCCTCGATCCGGCTCGCCTCGGCGGCGTCGGTGATGCGATCGAGCGTCCTGGCCAAAAATTCGCGACCCACCGCGACGTCGAGCAAAAGCGCCGGCAGCGCGCGCGGCGCCCGGGCTTCGTCGCCTTCGAGCGCCGGATCCGCGGGTTCGGCCGTGCCCTCGCCGATCTGCACGTGCTCGACCGGGAGGGGCCGAAACACCGCCAGCGCCTCGTAGTAGTCCACGTAGCCGAGATCGGCCATGCGGCCGGCCCGCCACCTGTAGCTCATCTCCGCGAGCTCGGTGGTCGGTTCGGAGCGCGCGCAAAGAAGCGTGTGCCTGGCGAGCTCGGGGTCGGCGCGGTAGAGACTTTCCAACAGCTCCAAAGCGAGCTGTGCGTCGTCCTCGTCCTCGGTCGTGAGCTCCACGCAGAAAAACGTGTCCGGGGTCTTGTAGACGGGCGCCTGGCTGTCCTCCGGCGGCGCCTCCTCCAGCGTGGTGTCGTAGACCCTCGCGAGCCGGGTGATGAGGAGCGCGGCGAGCTCGGTGTCGAGCGTGGCCCATATCTCGCCAAATCGCTCGTAGCCCGCCGCGAGGGCTGCTCGGAGCCAGGGCACGGCCCGCGAGACGTCGAGCTCGTCTCGCTCCCAGATCTCGATGTCGAGACACCCCCGGACCTGCTCGCCCGTGGCGAGCGCGAGGAGCTCGTAGCTGTCGGCGAGCCCGACCTCGCTGACCAGCTCGTGGAGCTCGAGCACGGACAGGCCGCCCACGGCTTCGGCCGGATTTTGGGCTGAAAGCAGCGCCTCGATGCGGCGTACGCCGCGGGGGCGGGCGAGCGCGGCTCGGAAGCGCGAAAGCGGCACCACCGTGTCTCGTGGGGCGTCCTGCGTCATGATGGCGACAACCTAATGTGGGATGCAGGGGGCGGGCAAGCCCGGCCCAGTGTCCGGAGCTCGCGCCAGGCGAGCCGGGCTCGCCCGGAGGCGGTCGCGGGCGCCTGGGTGAGGGCGCGCGCGGGGTGGCCTGGACGGCCGTCCGAGGCCGGGGCAGGATTCCCTCGTCGTGCGTCATTCCCTCGAGCAGCGCGTCGCCCGCGAGCTAGCCCGGGCCGGGATCCGCGCCGAGGATCACGTGGCCGTGGCGTGCTCAGGGGGCACCGACTCCGCGGCGCTTTCGTGTGCGGTGGCCGCGCTGAGAGGCGCCCGCAGGCTCGGAGGGGCCACGCTCGTTTATGTAGACCACGGCCTGCGCGAAGGCTCGGCGGAAGACGGCCAGCGCGTGGCCGAGCTCGCTGGCTGGCTCGGGCTCGAATTTCGGCTGGCCCGCGCGAACGTGTCCCCGCGCGGATCGCTCGAGGCGGCCGCGCGCGAGGCGCGTTACCGCGCGCTCGGCGGCGTCGCAAACGAGATCCCAATCGCCGCGGTCCTCCTCGCGCACACGGCGTCAGACCAGGCCGAGACAGTGCTCATGCGGGCGCTCCGCGGCACCGGGGTGCGCGGGCTCGCGGGCATTCCGCCGCGCCGCGGGCCCTACCTTCGCCCCCTGCTCGGGGTCGGGCGCGAGGAGATCGCCCGCTACCTGGAGGCGCGCGGTGTCGCGCCCGTCGAGGATCCGACCAACCTCGACTTGAGGCATGCTCGAAACCGCGTTCGTCATCGCTATTTGCCCGCGCTCAAGGCGGAAAACCCCCGGGCCGACCAGGCGCTGGCGCGGCTTGCCGACGATGCGCGACGACAGCGCGAAGTGCTCGAGTACGCCGCCGACATGCTGCTCGCGCGAGCGCGGCGCGGGGGCGGGGACCGGGCCGGAGACCGGCTTTGCGCATCGGTCATCGCTGGCGCCCCCGACGCGCTCGCGGCCCGGGCGCTTTGCAAGGCCGCCGAGGCGGTGACCGGCACGGCCCTCACCGGGGGCCACGCGGACGCCCTTTTGAACCTCGTGCGGGGCGGGGCGGCGGGAACGAAACAGGTCGCGATCCCCGGTGGCCGGGCGATCCGGGAGTACGCCGAAATCACGTTCGTCCCGGGCCGGGAGCAGGCCGCGGACGAGGGGTCGCCGCTCGCAGTGACCGGACCGGGCGGCCCCTACATCATTCGGACGTGGCAGCCGGGCGATCGAATGCGGCTTGCGCGGCTCGGCGGCCGGTCGCGCAAGCTGTCCGATCTCTATATCGATGCCAAAATCCCGAAGCGCCTTCGCGACCGCGCGCGGGTCGTGGTTCGCGCCCGGGACGGCTCCGTCGAATGGGCAGAGCACCTGGGCGGTGCCGACGGCGCCGCGATCGAGGTTAGCTTGACGCCCGCTGGCCAGCTGACTAGTAATAGGGGCTGAATCACCCCGTCCGTGGGTGGATGTGCGCTACTGTGCGCAGTGCAGCGCGTCCCCGCCGAGCGCTGGCCAGATTCTCGATTCCTTCCCAAGGCGGCCCAGCTTGAAGCAATCACACAGGACGGCCTTCGTCTGGATCCTCCTGATCCTCCTTTTCGTGTTCGGGGCCAGCCTCCTCACCGACGGTGGCCCGTCTCCCGAGGACAAAGACGCCCTGGCGTTCAAGGGGGAGCTCCGCGACCCGGAGCGGGCCAGCGAAATAGACAAGGTCCTCATCAAGCCGAAGTCGGGCGCCGACGTCGCCGACTATCACATCACGTACGCGCACTCCGGGGAAGAGGCCGTGGTCACGGCGGAGTACCCGGGCACGATCGTCGAGCTCCTCGACGACAACGGGATCGCGCACACCTTCGAGTGGACCGAGGACAGCCGCTTTTGGTGGTACATGCTGTCCTGGATCCCGATGATCCTCCTGTTCGTGCTGTTCTTCTTCTTCATGCGCCAGCTGCAGTCGGGCGGGGGCAAGGCGATGAGCTTTGGCAAGTCCAAGGCGAAGCTCCTCACCGACTATCAAAACAAGGTCACCTTCAAGGACGTGGCCGGCGTGGAGGAGGCCAAAGAAGAGGTCGAAGAGATCGTCGCCTTCCTCAAGGATCCCAAGAAGTTTACGCGGCTCGGCGGCCGCATCCCCAAAGGCGTGCTGATGATGGGCGCGCCAGGCTCGGGCAAGACGCTGTTGGCCCGGGCCATCGCTGGCGAGGCCGGGGTGCCGTTCTTTTCGATCTCGGGCTCGGACTTCGTGGAGATGTTCGTCGGCGTGGGCGCATCGCGGGTGCGCGATCTGTTCGAGCAGGGCAAAAAGAACGCGCCTTGTCTCATTTTCATGGACGAGATCGACGCCGTGGGGCGCCACCGCGGCGCCGGCCTCGGCGGGGGACACGACGAGCGCGAGCAGACGCTAAACCAGCTCCTCGTGGAGATGGACGGCTTCGAGTCGAGCGAAGGCGTGATCCTCATCGCCGCGACGAACCGGCCCGACGTGCTCGACCCGGCGCTTTTGCGCCCGGGGCGGTTCGATCGGCGCATCACCGTCCCGCGGCCCGATCTCGGCGGGCGGATCGGCATCCTGAAGGTGCACACGAAGAAGGTCCCTCTCGCCTCCGACGTCGATCTCGAGGTCCTCGCGCGCGGCACTCCCGGCTTCTCGGGCGCAGACATCGAGTCTTTGGTCAACGAGGCGTCGCTCGTCGCCGCGCGCCGGGACAAAGAGCGCGTGGAGATGGCCGACTTCGAGGACGCCAAGGACAAGGTCCTCATGGGGACCGAGCGGCGGTCGATGATCATTTCCGAGAGGGAAAAGGAGACCACCGCCTATCACGAGGCGGGCCATGCCCTGGTCGCCAGGCTCGTGGGGCCGGAGGCCGATCCGGTCCACAAAGTCACCATCATCCCGCGCGGCCGGGCGCTCGGCCTCACCCAGCAGCTGCCCACCGAAGAGCGGATGAGCATGACCCGGGAATTCGCGGAAAATCGCATCTGCATCATGATGGGGGGCCGCGTC
>SLNH01000355.1 GCA_007133195.1 Nannocystineae bacterium
ACCCTCTTCGATGTTCAAAAGCTCCACATCGAGAACGAGCGTTCCTTCGGGACCTTGGCCGCTTGCGCCCCGGGCGAGCTCCTCGGGGATCCAGAGCCTGGATTTCTGGCCTACCGTCATCGTGCGGATCCCCTCGGCCCAGCCCGGGATCACCTGGTTTAGCGGGAACTCCATCGGCTCGTCGTGCGGGATCGAGCTGTCGAACATCTCGCCGTCGGTCGTCCAGCCCGTGAGGTGCACCGTCACGACGCTGTCTTCGTCGGGGCGCTCGTCGCTGTCGCTGTCCTCGAGCACGCGGTAGTGGACGCCGCCATCGGTGGTTTGCGCACCCGCCGGCGGGCCCGAGACGTCGTCCGGCGCGGGCGGCGGCTCGTTCAACTGATCCACGTCGAGGAGCTCCACGTCGAACACGAGCATCCCCTGAGGGCCGCCCGGTTGGTCGGCATAGGCGAGCTCTTCGGGGATCCAAAATCGGTAGGTGTCCCCCGCGGACATCAGCTGGATTCCTTCGGTCCAGCCGGGGATCACTTGCGTGAGCGCGAATGTGGCGGGGCTTCCCTGGCTGAACGTGCTGTCGAACATCTCGCCATCCGTGGTCCACCCGCTGTATTCGACCTCGACTTCGTCCCAGCTGCGGGGCGAATCGCCGCCGTCGCCTTGTTCGAGGGGTTGATAAGCCAGGCCCGACTCGGTGCGCTCGGCGTCCTCGGGGGGCTCGAGATCGCTTGGGGTCTCGGGCGGGCGATCGACATCGAGGAGCTCGACATCGAACACGAGCATGCCTTCCGGCGCCCCGGCCTGGCCTCCGTAGGCCAGGTCCTCGGGGATCCAAAACCGGTATGTGTCCCCCACCGACATCAGCTGAACGCCTTCGGTCCACCCGTCGATCACGCCGGTTACGTCGAATTGGGCGGGCTCGCCGCGCGTCACCGAGCTGTCGAACATCTCGCCGTCGGTGGTCCATCCGGTGTAGTGGACCTCGACCCGATCGGATTCCGACGGGGACTCGCCGTCCTCGCCTTCGTCCAGAATCTTGTACGCGAGGCCGGAGTCCGTGGTTTGCGCATCGTCCGGGGGAGCCGCCACGTCGTCGGGCGCCGGGATCCCCTCGTCGGTCTCTGCCTCGTCAGTCTCTCCTTCGGGATCCGCGTCGTCCCCGTCGCGGTGGCACGCGATGGCGGTGAGTAATAGACACGCAGCGACCGCCGACCTGAACATGAAAGCCATGGAGCGGACCATAGCAGATGGGCCCAGGCCGCTGGTGCGAGCCGCGGCGACGGAAAACGCGCGACGCGCCGGATCGCCGCAGGGCAAACCCGGTGCGGGGCGGGTCGGCGTGCTAGGGTCCGCGCATGGCTCGCCTCATTCGGGTCGGCTCCGCGGTTTTGCTCGCAGCGCTCGCCGCCGCGCTGGGCGGCGGCTCAGCCACCGCCCAGGGCACGGGCCAGGACGGCGCCGCGACGTCGGCCGGCGAAGGCGAGCAGCTCATCGCCATCCGGGCGGGGACGCCGCCCGACGATGACGACGCTGGCGAAGGTGAGGGCGGCGCGCGCGGCGCGCGCTATGATCCGCACCACGACGAGGCGGAGGGCGACGCTTACTTTTATCGGCAGCTCGTCGCGGCGCTCGTCGTCGTGGCCCTGATGGGTGCGTTTCTCGTTTGGTTCGTCCGCCGCCAGTCTCGCGGCAAATAGCCAGAAAAACGGCCATTGCCCGGCCCGCGGGCGAGTTCGCGCCCGCCCCGGGCTCGCGTCGCGCCCGCGCCGGCGCCCGCGCTCACGGGGCGCCGGGGTAGATGCGCTCGGCGGGCGGCTCGATCTCGGGGGGCAGCGTTCGGGCCCCCATGTAAGAGGGCTCGCCGTCGTCGCGGGCATTCGCCTGCCTGAGCCAAGACTCGAACCGAGCGCGCGCGTCGGGCACGAGCGAGTTCTGTACGCTGTCGCGCTCGAGCAGGGCGTGCCGCCACGCGGCGACCCGGGGAAGGTTTTCGAAGATGCCGAGCTCCGGCGCGAGCTCGTCGAGCCAATGCAGGCGCTGAAGGAGCGGGGCCGCGGCCGCGTCTACGAGCGTAAAGTCCTCGCCGTCGAAGTAGGTCTCCGAGCCCAGGCGACGCTCCACGTGGGCGAGCTTGCCGTCTATCACCTGCACTTCGCGCCGTGCCTCGGACTCGTCGGCGGCGCGTTCGAGGCGTTCCTCGTCGCGGAGGATGTTGCACAGGTACTCGATCCAAGACCGGTGAAAGGCCCGTTCGAGCGGGTCCTCGGGGTGGAGCGGCTCGGGGGTGATCTCGTCCAAGTAGTCCGTGATTACCGACGTGTTGAACAAAACGCCCTCGTCGGTCTTGAGGATCGGAACGCGCCCGAGCGGGGAGAGCTCGAGAAACCAGTCGGGCTTGTCGTCTAGGTCGATGTACTCGAGGTTGTAAAGGAGTCCCTTTTCCTCGAACGCGATCACGGGGCGCTGGACTCGTGGGCACAGCTTGTGGCTCACGAGGACCATCGACTCGGGGACGTAGCGGGCGCTCGGCTTCACTGTGCTCGGCGCGCGGCCGTCGGCCGCTCTTCGCGACTTAAAACCCATGGTAGGAGCTCCCTATGCGGTGTGGCCTCCGGGGGAGGGTAGCAGCCATGGCCGCAAAGTTGCCCGCGCGCGCGCCTTGATCGAGGCTCCCTCATGTGGGGAAGATCGCCGAACGTGTGACCGACCGGGCGCTCCCGCGGCCGCGCCGCTTTCGCGCGGTTCGGTTGAGCGCCGCGGGGGTCCTCGCGGTGGCGCTCGTGAGCGGCCCTCGGGTCGAGGCTTGGGCCGACGTGCCGCGGTCCGAGGATGCCCCAGCCGGCGAGCCCGGCCGCTCCGCCCAGGCCGGCTTGGCGGTCGGGGGCGGCGCGATCGCGGGCGATCCCGCTTCGGCCGTGGATCTTCATGCCCACCTCGGCGGCGAGCGCTATGCCCTGGGCCTCGGGGCGCGCCTGCACTACACGGCCGGGGGCGGCTTCCGCACCGAGGAATGGGACGAGCTAGCCGAATTCATTGGAATCATTCGATATGCCCTGTACGAGCGGCGCGCGGGCGGCGATCGCGCCGCGATCTCGGCTGCGGCCGGCGAACTAGGCGATGTGCGCCACGGCCAGGGCACGGTGATGGCCGGGTACGCCTCGGGCCTGTCGCTGGACCACGGGCGGTTCGGCGCCCAGGCTCGAGCCCGGTACGACGCCGTCGCCGCCGAGGCGATGATCGACAACCTGGCGGCGCCGCGCATTCTCGGCCTTCGCGCATCAGCCAAGGTAACCCCCCAGACGCGCCTGGGAATCTCGTTTCACGCCGATGCGCGCGCACCCGCGGCCGGCGGCGAGGCGGCCGTGGGCATCGCGAGCCTCGACGGACGGCTAAGCGGAGATGCGAAAGACGGGCGCTACCGGGGCTACCTCTACATGGACGCCGCATCGGCGGCGGGGCTCGCCGCGGGGCTTCACGCGGGCGCCGGCGGTGACGCCGGGCTCGGGCAGGCCGGTGCCCGCGTCGCTGCCCGCGGGGAAATACGCGCTGGAACGGGAGGTTACGTTCCAGGTTGGTTCGGCCCGCTGTACGAACGCGACCGGCTAGCCATGCGCGCGCCGGGCGCCGACACCGCCGCGAGCCAGCTCGATGTGGCGCGCGGCGGCGATCTCGGCGGCCTCGCGGGCCTTGGGGAGCTTCGGCTTTCGTGGCCGGGCATCGGAGAGGCGGGCGTCACGTACGCCGGCCGCCCGGCGCTCGCCGACCACCTGGTCGTGCGCCTCGAGGCCCCGCATTTCGAGGATGTCCAAGCCGCGCTGTGGGGGGTTATGACGCCAGGCGGAGGCCGGGGCCAGGGCATGGCGCTCGCTTCGGAGATCCGGGCCGAGCTGCCGCGGCGCTACGACCTATCGTTCGAGCTCGCAAGGCTTTATCGCCAGGGAAGTGAGGGCTCGCCGGCTGCCGCGTGGAAGGCGATCGCGACATTTGGCGCCGCGCTCACCGGCCGGTGATCTTGGGCGTCCCGGGCGGCGCCGGCTGGCGTGGCGACGCATGCGGCGGCCGGTCGCACGCCCGCGGGGCGATGCGCCGCGCCCGCGGCCCGGCGCGAAATGCCCCCTGGCGGGGCGCGGCTGCTTCGAGACCCGCGGTGGGCATGGTATCTCAGGCGGGTGGTCGATCCCATCGACGAGCTCATCCGCAGCCACGGTCCGGAGCGGGTGGTGGCCGCGATAAGGCCCCTATTAAGCGAGTTTCGCGTCGATCGCATCGAGTCCGTGCTCGACCTGCGGCTCACCGCGCCCACCGCCGTGTTCGAAAACCTTCACGATCCGCACAACGGGGCGGCGGCTCTGCGTTCGATCGAGGCGCTCGGGCTGCAGGAGGCCCATGTGGTGGAGGCCGCCGAGCCATTTTCCGCCGCACCCGCGGTCACCATGGGCTGCGAAAAGTGGCTCACGCTTCACCACTACGGCTCGGTCGCCGGGGCGGCACAGGAGCTCCGGGCGCGGGGGTTTTCACTCTTCGCGATGTTGCCGGGCGCCGCGCGGTCGTGCGCCGACCTCGATCCCGAGACGCCGGCGGCGCTGGTTTTCGGAAACGAGCACGCGGGCCTCAGCGACGAGGCGATCGGCGTTTGCGACGACGCGGTGTCGTTGCCGATCCACGGGTTTACGCAGAGCTTCAACCTGTCGGTGAGCGTGGCGCTCGCGATGTCGCAGGTCGCGCACCGCCGCCGCCAGCATCTCGGGCAGAGCGGCGATCTAGACTCCGAGGAGCGTGCGCGGTTGCGCGCGCGGTGGTATGCGATGGGAGTTCGCGGTGCCCGCGCCGTCGTAGAGCGGCATGTGTCCGAGGAGACGCGTCCGTGAGTGTTCGCCGTGACACAGACCGCGCCAAATGGCCGCGCTGGGACCGGAGCGCGGCTTGCAGGAGTGCCCGCCGCGTACCTTGGAGGGGAGGGCGCGCCGGGATGCGAACACGACCAACCACGACGAACCAACCCAACTCGAAGGCGGTGACCGGCCAAAGAGAGTGCTCCCGCTCGCTCTGCGAGGGGCGAAAGGCGCCGGCCGCCGCTGATTTCTGAGCCAGGGGACAAGATCATGGGGCGAGATCCAGCTTCGAACCCGCGCCAGCGAGCTCAGAAGAATACGCCGAAAGCCCAGCCTGCGCGCAAAGCCCAGCCCGCGCGCAAGACACTGAAATCCCCAGCTGCTCGGCGGCCGCGGACGTGGGGGCGGATCGCCCTGTCCACGCTGAAGTGGGCAGCGATCTCGGGGGTGGCGCTCGCGGCGATTGGCGCTGCCACGGTGGCGTTTTTGTTTTGGTCTTACGCCTCGGATCCCGACCTGCCGAGCATCGAGGACATGGGGGACTACGATCCCTATCAGGTGTCCCGCGTGCGCGCCGCCGATGGCTCGGTCATCGGTGAGATCTTCAACGAGCGGCGGCGTTACGTCCCGTTCGACGAGGTGCCCGACCGGGTCGTCGAGGCGGTGATCGCCGCGGAGGACGCGGGCTTTTTCGAGCACGAAGGAATCGACTACATGGGCGTCGTGCGCGCCGCCATCGTAAACCTGCGCAGCGGCGAGACCCGCCAGGGCGCCTCGACCATCACCCAGCAGGTGGTCAAGACGTTCCTTTTGACCCCGGAGCGGACCTACAAGCGCAAGATCCAGGAGGTGATCCTCGCCCGGCGGCTCGAAGACGCGCTCAGCAAAGAGGAGATCCTCAGCCTTTACTTGAATCAGATCTACTTCGGTCACGGCCGGTACGGGATCTACGAGGCGGCGCAGTTTTACTTCGGAAAGCCGCCGGAGGAGCTCAACGTCGGCGAGGCGGCGATGCTGGCTGGCTTGCCTCAATCGCCGAACCGGCTGTCGCCCAAGCGAGAGGACAACGCGCGAAGGGCCAAAGCGCGCCAGACCTACGTGCTCTCGCGCATGGCGGAGGCGGGCTTCATCAGCGAAGCCGAAGCCAGGCGTTGGGTGGAAAAACCCATCGAGGTCGTCGGTGATCCCTACCCGGCGATCGGCGAGGGCTCCGAGTGGGTGGAGGTCGCCCGGCGCGAGCTCGCGAGGCAGCACGGCGAGGAGAAGCTCGCGCACCTCGGCGCCGACGTGGAGATGACCCTCGATCGCGATGTGCAGGCGCTCGCCGAGCGCGCCCTGCGGGAGGGGCTGCGCGGCGTGGACGAGCGCCAGAATTATGGCCGACCCATCCGGCGGATCCCCGAAGGGCAAATCGAGCAGATGCTCCGCCGGCTTGCAAACAGGCTCCCCGACTCCGGGCCGGCTCCTGCCGAGCGGTACCAGGCCGTGGTGCGCCGCGTGCAAGACGACCCCGAGGAGCTGCTCGTCGATCTCGGCGAGTACGAGGCGTCGATCGTGCTCGGCAGGAGCTACGACCAGCGCTACAACCCCGAGGGGCTTTCGCCCAGCGAGCGGTTCGCGCCAGGGGATCTGGTCCACGTGATGCGCGCAGGGGGCGGCGAGGTGCGCGAGGGAGACGAGCCGACCCTCTCCGATCGCGAGGTGCGGCTCGCCCACGGTCCGCAGGGCGCGGTGGTGGTGCTCGACGTCGAAACTCGTGACGTGTTGGCCCTCGTGGGCGCGTACAGCCACCGCATCGCGGACTACAACCGCGCCACCCAGGCCAAAAGGCAACCCGGCTCGTCGTTCAAGCCCTTCGTCTACGCGGCGGCGCTCGACAGTGAGGAGTTTACGCCCGCGACGATCGTCAACGACGCGCCCGAGGTCTACGATCTGTGGAAGCCGCAAAACTACCAGGCGGGCGAGTTCGCCGGGCCGGTGCGGCTCCGCGAGGCCCTCGCCCGATCGATCAACACGGTGGCCATTCGCCTCATGTACGACATCGGGGCGGCCGACGTCGCCGAGCTCGCCCGGTGGATGGGGATCGAGTCGGAGCTGCCCGAACATTTGTCGCTCGCCCTGGGTTCCGGGGAGGTCACGCCCCTCGAGCTGACGAACGCCTTCGCGACCTTTGCGGCGGGCGGCGAGGTGGCCGCGCCGCGGTTTGTGGAAGCGATCGACGACGAGGCGACGCCGCGCGCCGAGCCCGAGGAAGCGGTGCGGCCGGAGGTCGCCTACCTCACCACCAACATGCTCCGCTCGGTGGTCACGGAAGGGACCGCCGGGCGCGCGGCCGGGTTGGATGCCCACGTGGTGGGAAAGACGGGCACGTCGAACGACGCCCGCGACAACTGGTTCGTGGGGATGAGCCCCTCGTTCGCGGTGGGCGTGTGGGTGGGCTTCGACGAAAATCTCCGCGTGGGGCGCGGGGCCACCGGCGGGCGCACGGCGCTGCCCGTCTTCATCGACATCATGGACGAGCTCGGCGATCGCGAGCGCCAGCGCTCGTTCGAGCGGCCGGGCGGCATCGTCGAGGCGCGGGTGGACGAGGCGACGGGGCTTCTCGCTCACGCGGAGGCGACGAGCGAGACCACCTACCTCGAGGTGTTTTTGGAAGGCACGGAGCCTAACGACACTGCGCCGGCGCCGGGCGAGGTCGACGAGGCGTCGTTCGTGCTCGATCAGTACGACGACTTCGGCGGTTGGGGGCTCGAAGAGGGGGATGACGAGGAGGATGACGCGGGCGGGGTGTTCGGCGGCGGCTCGGAAGGAGACGAGGACGGCGCGGGCACCGGCGGGATTTTCGGTGGCGACGAGCCGAGCGAAGACGACGGGAGCGGCGGCGGGATTTTCGGCGGCGAGGACGAGGACGAGGTCGATGACGGGGGCGGTGGCGGGATTTTCGGCGGGGAGGACGAGGCCGAGGTCAATGACGGGGACGGGGACGAGGCCGGCGGGGACGACGGAATCTTCGGCGGCTCGTCGTCAGGCCGTTGAGTCGGGGCGTCGCCTAAGCCGTGACGAAGCATGCGCACAGCGGGACGCGCGCGCGGCGCGGCGCGGCGGCGGTTTTGGGCTTCGCCATGTGCGCCCTCGCGCCGGCGGACGCGGGCGCCGAGGAGTCGCGGGGCGCCGGCGAGTGGGCTGATTTTTTGGCTGAAGCGTTCGGGCGCGCCGCGGCCGAGCTGTCGGTGGTGAGGCGGGAGGCGCCCGAGCCGGTGGCGCTCTCGTGGGAGCGGCGATCGCTGGGGGAGGTGACGCTGGACGGGCCGCTCCTCGACATGCGCGCGGCGGATCTCACCGGTGATGGCGAAGACGAAATTTTGGCTTTGACTGCGCAGGAGGCCGTGGTGATCGAGCCGGCGGCAGGCGCCGCGCCCGAGGTGATCGCCCGGTTTTCGCTCACCGGGCTCGATCCCGCTCCACTGCGCCCGCGCACCCCGGTGGGGACGTCGGCGGTGGTTCGGGCGGGGGAGCGGCTCGCGTGGTGGGTGCGGTCCAGCGAGGTGGGACGAGCCGTGGCGCTCGTGTGGGAGGACGGCGAGCTCGCCGCGCGCGGACGAGCGGTGGGCTATCCGGTGTGCGAGGGGGTGTCGCTCGCGCTCGATCGGGGGCGGAGCCGGTTTTCGGGCGCGACGGCAGGCTTGGGTGAAATCGGGGAGCCGCTGCAGGGGGCGAGGTGCCGGCGCGACATGGTCGACGCCAACGGGTTTTCCCTGTTCGTGTACGCGGCGGTCGGGGTGAGCGGTGAGCTCGAGGTCGCCTCCGAGGCCCGGTGCCGCGCGGGGCAGGGGTGCGAGGACGGGGCGGCGAACGCCGGCGATCGCGGCTATGCGCTCGCGATCGCGGACTTCGCGCGCGACGGGTTCCCCGACGTGGCGGCCGCCGCGCACATGCCGCCCGGGGAGCCCGGTGAGGTGGAGGTGTTCTCGCTGCGGGGCGATGAGCTCGTAAGCCTGTTCGACGCTTCGTTTCCCGGACCGGTGCGGGCGCTGGCGTCCGGCCGGTTTCGCGGCCGGGACGCGCCGGATTTGCTCGTCGCGGTGGCCTCGCCGGACGGGGACCGCGTCGAGCTATGGACGCTTACGTGAGTTTCGGGTGGGCGCATAGGCGTCTCGTGGTTGCGCCGCTTTCGGCCTGTTTGGCCGTTTTATGGGCGAGCGACAGCGTGCGCGCCGAGGCCCGGCCGCCGTACGGAGGACAGCTCGTGTCTTCGCTGCCCGGGGAGCCGTCTTCGTTCGATCCCGTGCTCGCGCACAGTGACGCGGAGGTGGCCATCGCGCGGCTCGTCTTCGATACGCTCTACCGCCCGGGCGCAGGCGGCGACATCGTTCCGCACCTCGCGGCCGGGCTGCCCGAGCCTGGTGAGGACGGGGGCTCGGTGCGCGTGCCGCTCCGCGACGACGTCCGCTTTCACGACGGGCGCGCGATGGGGGCCGAAGACGTCGTCAGATCGCTGACCCGAGCGCGCGCGAGCAACGCCGGATGGCTCCTCGCCCCCGTGACTGACGTGTTTCCTGATGACGACGGGGTCGTTTTTCAGCTCGAGTCGCCGAACATCGCGATCGAGCGTCTGCTCACCGCGCCGGCCACGTCGATCACGCCCGAGGGGCGGCCGCCGGCCGCGGAGTCGCCGGTTGGTTCCGGGCCGTTCGAGCTCGCGTCCGTGTCCCGGCCGCGCGAGCGGGTTTCGCTGCGCGCCTTCGAGAGCCATTTTGCCGGCCGCCCCTACATCGACGAGATCTCGTTTCGCTGGTACACCCGCCCGGAGGAAGAGGCCCGGCGCTACGAGATCGGCGAGAGCCACGTGTCGCGGCGGGGCGCGGTCGCCTTCGCTCAAAACCGGCCGCTTTACGCAACGCGCGAGCGCGAGGGGGACGCGACGACGCTCACCTACCTGGGTTTCGGCCGGGGCGAGCCGGCCCTCGCGGACAGCCCGCTCGTGCGGCGCGCGCTGGCGCTCGCCGTCAGCCGGCGGGCGCTCCGCGGGATCGGGGCTGGGGAGGAGGTCGTCCCCGCGCGCTCGCCTTTGCCGCCGGCGCTGGGCGGTCCGAAACTCGAGCCAAACGGATCGCGCGCGCAGATCCGCGAGGCCTCGCGTTTGCTCGAGCGCGCCAAGGCCGGGTCGCCGTCGCTCCGCGCTCGGCTCGGCGGCGGGGCGTCGCTCCCCGTGCTCGTGGATGAGAGCCGGCCCGAGGATCGCGAGGTGGCCGAGCGGGTCGTCGCCGCGCTGTATCGATTGGGCCTAGGCGCCCACGTGGAGGACGCGCCGGCGCGCGGGCACGCGCGGCGGACGCGTCGCGGCGACTGCGTGTTGTATGTGGGTCAGCTCGCGCCGCTCGCCTCGAGCTGGGACGTGCAGCTCGCGGCGGGGCTCGCGGCAGGCGGCGAGCGCGCGGAGGCCGCCGACCTCATCCGGGGCGAGCGGGACATGGCGCGCGCGCTCACACGGTTTGAAGCGACGCTGCCGATCATCCCGCTGTTTCATCGCGGCAGCCGGATGCACCACCGAACGGACGTGTACGGCCTCAGCTTCGATCGGCTCGGCCTGCCCGCGTACGCTGACGCCTTTTTCTTCGGCGACCCCGAGCGGGCGCGCGCGGCGGGGAGGTGAGCTTGCGCCTGCGCGGACGATTTACGCTCTGGTTTACCCTGGCCGCGCTCGTCCCCATCGCCGCGGCGACGCTCACCACCTGCGAGGTGGTCTCCGAGAGCTACCGCCAACAATTCGAGCGGGTGAAGCAGAGCGCGGAGGATGTGGCGATCCGCGAGTGGGAGGCGCGCCGCGCGCAGGTAGAGCGCGCGAGCGCTGCGCTCGCTGACCGGGATCACGAAATCGCGGGCGCCCTGCTCATCGAGATGGAAAAGGCGGAGGGCGAGGTGTCCGCACCGGCGCTGCGTGGCGTGAGGGATCGAGCGCGCGCCGTGGGGCGCGGCATGGGACTCGACATCCTCTTGGTGCTTGACGAAGGCGGCCGCGTGCTCGTCGCGCCCCACAACCAAGCGGCGCTCGACGGCGCGGATCCCGGCGGTTCGGACCGAATGACGACGGGGGAGGCGTACGCCGCCGAGGAAGCCGTGTGGACCGGGGATCGGCTGACGGAGGAGCTCACGGTGCAGGCCGCGCGCACCGTTCGCGAGGGCCAGCACGCGGTGACGGTCGTCGCGGGAACCCTCGTAGGCGACGAAATCCTGGCCGCGGCGGACAAGCTCGATCAGGTAAAGGCGCGGCTCGTGCGCGCCGAACCGGGCGACGAGGCGCCCGGCGAGGGCGGGGCGACGATTCGGATACCGCTCGAGGGGCCGGGAGGAACGGCGCGGGCGTGGATCGATGCGCGCGTGTCCCAAGACGAGCTGCGCGGCGTGCTCGCGGACGTGACGCGGAACGCGGCGCTCCTCGGCCTCGCGGCGCTCGCGGGCACGACGGCGCTCGGCGTGTGGGTTTCGCGCCGCATGACGCGGGATCTCGACGCGCTCGTGCGCGGCGCCGAGGCGGCCTCGCGGGGCGATTTGGAACACCGCGTGCCCGTCCGGAGCCACGACGAGGTCGGCGAGGTGGGCGCCGCCTTCAACGTGATGATGGGGGAGCTCGCCGAGTCGAAGGCGCGCCTCGCGGGCGCCGAGCGCATGGCCGCGTGGCGAGACATCGCGCGCCGGCTCGCCCACGAGATCAAAAACCCGCTCACGCCGATCCAGATGGCCATGGAGACGCTCCGCCGCGCCAAGGAAAAGCGGCACCCGTCGTTCGACGAGGTTTTCGACGAATCGACCAAAACGGTCCTCGAAGAGGCGGCGCGGCTCAAGCGAACCGTGGGCCAGCTCTCGGAGCTCGCGCAGCTCCCCCGCGCCGAGCTGTCGCTCTGCGACGTGAGCGAGGTGGCCGGGAGGGCGCTTTCGCTCTACCGCGGTGACGACGCGGTCGCCGGAGACATCGAGGAGGGTGTGCCCGAGGTGCTCGCCGATCGCGATCAGCTGGCCCAAGTTTTGGTCAATCTCATCGAAAACGCGCGCGAGGCGGCGGGCGAGGGCGGGCGGGTCCGTCTGTTCGCGGGCGCCACCGCGGACGGCGGCGCCGTGCTGGGGGTGGATGACGATGGGCCAGGAATCGATCCAGGTGTGCGCGAGCGCCTGTTCGAGCCTTACATCACGACGAAGAAAGAGAGCGGCGGCACCGGGCTCGGCCTCGCCATCGCTCACCGCGTGGTCGCCGAGCACGGCGGGACGATCGCTGTGGAGGACGCGCCGCTCGGCGGAGCGCGGTTTCGGGTCATCCTGCCCGCCGCGCGCGGGCCAAGCTAACGAGCGCCAGGGCGCCCGGGCCACCGGGAACATGGATGCGCTGCCCTTGAGGGGCTTGCCATGAGCCGAAACGCTGGGGGAGACGAGGCGCGCACGGACCGCCACACTGGCGACCGCCCCGAGGAGCGCAGCCAGCGCGACGACGATGATCGCGGCTCCCACGATCATCACGATGGTCGCGGGAGCGGTGCACACGACAAGCACGAGGGTCATAGCCCGGAGATGTTCCGGGAAAAATTTTGGCTCTCGCTCTTGCTAACGATCCCGGTCGTGTCCTGGTCGGAGCACATCCAGGAGCTTCTGGGCTACCGAGCCCCGATCTTTCCGGGCTCGGCCTGGATTCCGCCCGTGCTCGGGACCGTGGTCTTCCTTTACGGCGGCTGGGTTTTCGTCAAGGGGGCCTTTCGCGAGCTGCGAGCGCGCCTGCCGGGGATGATGACCCTGATCGCCCTGGCCATCACCGTGGCCTTCGTCTTCTCGTGGGTGGTCGTGCTCGGTCTCATCGAGGCGCAGGCGCTTTGGTGGGAGCTCGCCACCCTGGTCACCATCATGCTGCTCGGCCACTGGATCGAGATGCGCTCCATCCACCAGGCGAAGGGGGCCCTTCAGGAGCTCGCCAAGCTGCTTCCGGATGAGGCGACGCGAGTCACGGAAGGGGGCGAGGAGCAGGTGAGCGTCGCCGATCTTCGCGACGGGGATGTGGTGCTGGTTCGTCCGGGCGCGAGCGCGCCTGCCGATGGCGTGGTTCGGCGAGGCAAAAGCGCGGTGAACGAATCCATGATCACCGGAGAGTCGGTGCCGGTGTCGAAGGGCGAGGGCGACGACGTGATCGCCGGGACGATAAACGGCGAGGGCGCACTTCGCGTGGAGGTGACGCGGACCGGCGAGGATACGAAGCTCTCGGGGATCATGCGCCTCGTCTCGGACGCGCAGGAGTCCAAATCCCGGGCCCAGCACTTGGCCGATCGGGCCGCTCAGCTGTTGACCGGCGTGGCTCTCGGGGCCGGAATTCTAACCCTCGTGGTCTGGCAGATCATCGGCGCGCCCGTCGATTTTTCCATCATCCGAACGGTGACCGTGCTCGTGATCGCTTGCCCTCACGCCCTGGGGCTGGCGGTGCCGCTGGTGGTGGCTATCTCTACGACCCTTGGCGCGCGCGGCGGGCTCCTGGTGCGGGATCGACGCGGGCTCGAGCACGCCCGCGAGCTCGACGCCGTAATCTTCGATAAGACCGGCACGCTCACCCTGGGAGAGCACCGCGTTGTGGGAATGGTCGTAGCTGAAGGGATCGACGAAGACGAGGCACTGCGCGCGGCGGCGGGCGTGGAAGCCGAATCCGAGCACCCCATCGCTCGGGGCGTCGTCGCCACCGCGAGAGAGCGCCAGGTGGGCGTGCCCGATGCGGAACGCTTTCGGGCTCTGCCGGGGCAGGGCGTCTCCGCCGTCGTGGAAGGCGCGGAATACCGCGTGGGCGGCCCCGCCCTCCTCGAGGCCGACAGTGCGTCGGTCCCCGATTCGCTGAAGGCTGCGGCGCGCGGTGCGGGCGAGCGGGGCCAGGCCGCGATCTATCTTGTTCAAGGCGGGCGTGCGCGCGCGGTGTTTTCCATCGCCGACGCCATCCGCCCGGAGAGCTATGATGCGGTGCGCACCCTGCATCGGCGGGGCGTGGAAGTGGCGATGCTCACCGGTGACTCGCACGCCGTCGCAAACTCGGTCGCCGGGGAGCTTGGCATCGACACGATCTTCGCCGAGGTCCTCCCCGACGACAAGGCCTCCAAGGTTAAGGAGCTACAGGCGCAGGGGAAGAAGGTGGCCATGGTGGGCGACGGCGTGAACGATGCGCCCGCGCTCGCCACCGCCGATGTGGGCATCGCGATCGGGGCGGGCACCGATGTGGCCGTGGAGGCTGGCGACATCGTGCTCGTGCGTTCGGATCCCCGGGACATTCCCCGCATCGTTACCCTCTCGTTGGCCACCTACCGAAAGATGCTCCAAAACCTGTGGTGGGCGGCGGGCTACAACATCGCGGCGATCCCGCTCGCGGCCGGCGTGCTGGCCGCGTGGGGCGTGCTGCTTACGCCGGCGCTCGGCGCGGTGCTCATGTCGGCGAGCACCGTGATCGTCGCGGTAAACGCTCAGTTTCTGCGCCGCGCCGAGCTGTGACGCGAATGCGCCGACGCCGCGCCGAGCGGCAGTCGCGAGCGACAAGGTCATCGCGACCTCCGGCCGGCAAAATGGCAAGGCGACTCGGATCCGGACATTCGTGTCACGGTTTTCGTCCGTAGTTCGAATCGAGGGCCTGCGAGTGCTTTGCAGCATTTTGCCGGCGCTCGAACCGTACGCGGACAGGGTGGTCCGTGCATCTCGGTGGTATGGGCGTTCAAGAGCTCGTGCTGAGTGCTGCGCAGATCCTCGAGGTGGCGGGAGTCGCGGTGATCGTGGCGGGGGTGGCGCTGGTGAGCGCCCGCGTCGTGATCCCCGCGGCATTCGGGCGCGAGCGGTCGGGCTGGTATGTTCGGCTCAGGCAGGGCATCGGCCGCGCGATCCTGCTAGGGCTCGAGCTCTTGGTCGGCGCCGACATCATACGCACGGTCGCCGAAGTCCCTACGTTGGCCGACGTCGCCGTACTCGGTGCCATCGTCTTGATCAGGACGCTGCTCAGCTTCACGTTGCAGGTCGAAATCGAAGGTCGCTGGCCGTGGCAGCGCGCGCGAGGCGGGGAACAGCCAACCCTCGAGGCGAGCCGCGATCCGGGATAGCAATCCGCGGAAACCGCGGGCCGCTCCACCACCCGGCTGGCGCTTCACGCGCACGTAGATGACGAAGGCCGCCGGCATTGTCGGCTCGCCGCGCGCCGCCGACGCCGATGGCAACGTCACCGACTGGAACCCCATCGACGACCTCGGCCACGTCTGGGCGTTGGCGGTGTCGCCTCGCAGGCACCTTGTACCGGACGCGGCTGCGGCGGGAGATGACGCGCGCACCGGATTCTCGGCCCCCCTCCGCTTGGTCTCGCGCTTGCAGCTTCTGGCCCGTCTAGGTCTCGGTACTCGCCCTGCGAGCGGCAAATCGCGAAGCGCCGGCCGTGTGCACGCCGGGGTCTGCGCAAATTTTCGCGAAAGCATCCGCGTTTACCTTCCCCTCGCCGACGGCCCGAGCGCCTGAGATCAGGCAATTATGACAGCTCGAAAGCGCCCGGAGCTTACGCGCCCGCCCAATCTTTTGCAGCACGGCAAAAGCGTGGGCCCGATACGCAGCCAGCGCCCCATCTACAAGGATCTGCTCCCACCGTGCAATCGCGCGTGCCCGGCCGGGGAAAATATCCAGGGGTGGCTCTCCCACGCCCGCGCAGGCCGCGACGAGCGCGCGTGGCAGGAGATCATGAAGGATAACCCTCTGCCCGCGGTGCACGGTCGTGTCTGCTACCACCCGTGCGAAACCGCCTGCAATCGCGCAGAGGTCGATAGCGCCGTCAACATCCACGCTGTCGAGCGCTTCCTCGGCGATCGCGCCCTGCGGGAGGGCTGGCGCGTCGAGCCGATTAGGGCGCCGAGCAAAAAGCGCGTCCTCGTGGTCGGTGCCGGCCCGAGCGGCCTGTCCGCGGCGTTTCACTTGACCCGCCTCGGCCACGAGGTGCGCGTTTGCGAAGCCGGGCCGGTGGCCGGCGGCATGATGCACTTCGGCATCCCTGCCTACCGCCTGCCGCGGCGTGAGCTCTCCGCCGAGGTCGAAAACATCGAGCGCATGGGGGTGGAGATCGCCTTCAATTACAAGGTCGAAAATTTACTTGCCGAGATCCGAGGTGGCGGCTTCGACGCGGCGTTCGTCGCGGTGGGCGCCCATATCAGTAAGCGTGTGGATATCCCGGCGCGCGACGCCAGCCGGATTTTCGACGCGGTGAACGTCTTGCGCGACGCCGCCACCGGTGAGGCTCCCGCGCTCGGTCGGCGGGTCGCGATCTACGGCGGCGGCGACACGGCGATGGACGCCGCCCGCACGGCCAAGCGCCTCGGCGCCGACGAGGCGATGATCGTCTACCGCCGCGACGCCGCGCATATGCCCGCCCACGCGAGCGAGGCCGAGGGCGCCGCGGAGGAGGGCGTCAAGATGAATTGGCTGCGCACCATCCGGGAGGTCGACGAGCGCGGGATCCAGGTCGAGATCATGGAGCTTGGCGACGAGGGCTACCCGAGGCCCACCGGGCGCTTCGAATCGCTCGAGGCCGACAGCGTGATCTTGGCGCTGGGCCAGGACAGCGACACGTCGTTTTTGCGCGATGTCCCTGGGCTCGAATTCAAACGAGACGGGACGGTCGTGGTGGGGCGCGACTTCATGACCGGCTACCCCGGCGTGTTCGCCGGCGGGGATATGGTGCCCGACGAGCGCACCGTCACGGTGGCGGTCGGCCACGGCAAAAAGGCGGCGCGCCACATCGACGCCTACCTCCGTGGCGCCCGCTACGAGCCGGCCCCCAAGCGCCCTCTCGCGGGCTTTGAAAAGCTCCGCCTCTGGTATCTCACCGACGCCGAGACCGAGCGCGAGCCGGCCCAAGATCCCCGCGAGCGCACCTACAACTTCCAGGAGATCGTCAAGGGCCTGGGCGAGGCGGAGGCGCGCTACGAAGCCGAGCGCTGCTACTCGTGCGGGAACTGTTTCGAATGCGACGCTTGCTTCGCCGCCTGCCCCGAGGACGCCATCGTCAAGCTCGGCCCGTGGCGGGGCTATGAGATCG
>SLNH01000287.1 GCA_007133195.1 Nannocystineae bacterium
GAAGCGGCGCGCACTCGTCGAACCGTTCGTTCAGGCGGCCGGTGACCGCTTGTTCGGTCTCGTCGTCGGCGGGCCGGAAAAATACCTGAACGTCGTGCGGCTCGCCGTCCAGGGATGCTTCGAGCTCGACGCGCGCCGGCTCGGGGACGACGAGGGGGAGGGCCTCGTAATCGTCGTCGCCGACCGCGATGGCTTTGGAGTCGACGACGCGTCCGAACGAGCGCGCGGACACTCGGTAGGCGCGGCCCGCCGGCACCGCGGCGGAAAACGCGCCGCTCGGCCCCGGCACCACTTGCGAGCGCGGGATCTCGCCTCCCTCGGCCGAAAGCTCGGTGATGTGGATCGAGCTCTGCGCAGCCTCGCCGCCCGTCGCCTCGCCGTCCGGCCGGATGGTCTGCCCCGAGATCACGGCGTAGCGCTCGCCGAAAAGCTCAGCGCGCACCCTGGCGATGAGGTCTGCCGAGGAGGCCACGTCGCGCCCCGGGGCCACCGCCAAAAAACGCTCGTATATCCGATGATCGCGGGGCGAAATCACGCGGCGGGCGAGGCCCACGGCCGAAATTTCGTCGCTATTGATCCCCTCGATCGTCTCCACGTTGCACCCGGTCACCGCGTGGGAGATCGGCCGCTCGGTTTGGGTGGCGGCCGCGACGAACGGAAACTCGTGCGCGATCTCGTCGAACTCCTCGAGGTCGAGCCCCGGCTGCTCGAACCCAACGTCCTTCACCGGTATGAACGGCTGGGTTTGCCGCCCGCCCCACCAGAAGCTGTCGTAAACGGGCCAAAGCGCCGGCTCGGTGGACCGGTTACTGATTTCGGTGCGGATGCGCACGCCGGGATCGCAGGGCCTTAGCTCGTAGCGGGTGGCGACGGTGACGTCTTCGTGGCCATCGAGGCGCCCCACGGCTTGCACGGCGGCGACGTCCGGACCGGACTCCACGATCTCGAGCCGCTCGTAGTGCACGGCGTCCCCGGGGAGGATTCCCGTGGCGACGAACTTGTGGGACAGGCCGGCGTTTTGGTCGCCCGTCGTGGCGATGTCGATGAGGTTCCCGCCCGTGGGGCCCAAGTAGTGTGGGTGGTCGAGCGACTCGACGACGACCTGAACGTGATCGTTTGCGAGCAGCACATCGCCCGCCCCGCCCTGCGCCTGGAGCCCGCTCGCCATGCGATCGGAGGCGAGCACCTCCTCGTTTACGATCTCGGCGGTCGCGGCGCCGGCCTCGCACGAAAACGCGAGCTCTTCGCATGGCGAGGGCACCTCGCAGCCCTCGCGGCCATCCAAGCACCCTTTTGCCGAACAGCTCGACACGAGCGCGCCGAGGAGCGCCGCGAGCGCGGCGGGAGCGCCAATCCGCGCTATACGAATCGTAGTCTCGCGCATGTTGCGATGATACTCCGCGGCAGAATGTCGGCCTCGCGCACCTCGGGCTCGGCGCCAAGCTCGCCGACGCCCGAGTTGCAATCTACGACGACCCAACGCGCCGCCGCTATAGCGCCGCGTCAAGCGGTACGTCGCCGTGTGCTCGATCGGCTGTCTGTGGGGCTGTGTGCCTGACAGTACGCGAGTCTGCCACATAGTCGGAGGGGCAGTCGCGGGCGGGACACTCGCGTGTACAATGTTGGCTGATTGATGAGGCAAGCCCTTATCACGATGCTCGCCACCTTCGCGGTCGCTGGGGGCGTGTCGCCCGTGTTCGCCGATCGGGGCGCCGGGCACGAGCACGTTTTGCCCGAGCGAAACGACGCCGCGAACGTGCGCGCGAGCACCTGGCGATCGGGAAAAGACTGGGCGGTGGCGCCCGAGCACCGTCCCCGAGAGCCCGGCTACCGGGTGGCGGCGCTGTTCGAAGTAAACGCCGGCGGCTCCGCGATCACCATGGAGGCGCGCGGCGTCGAAGGAGACGAGCGCGGCCCGTGGCGCGCGCTCGACGAGACGTTCCGTGGTGACGACGGCGCGCGCGTCGCGGTCGTCGATTTGGATCAGGCTTGGCCGGCTGCCGAGCTTCGCGTCGCCGCGGACCACGAAGACCGCGTGGGCGATCTCATGTGGGAGCTCCTCGAGCCGCGCTACCCAGACGCGGGCGCGAACGCGCGCGCGGCCGCCGACGAGGTGGCGCAGCGTGCCGACCGGTCGGTCGATCCCGAGCTCGCCGAGCTCGGCGTGGTGAGCCGCGCCGAGTGGGGAGCCCGCCCAACTCAGTGCACCGCCCCCGAACACGACTGGTACCGCATGGCCATCCACCACACCGCGGGCGCGCAAACCTCGGGGGGCACCGTCGCCGGCGCCGTGGAAGCGCTCCAAGCGTTCAGCCAGGACAGCGGCGGGTTTTGCGACGTCCCGTATCAGTTCCTCGTCGGTTATGACGGCAGTTTGTACGAAGGACGTCCGCTGTCGTTGCGAAGCGGCGCGACCGGCGGAAACAACGACGGAAATATGGCCGTCTCGTTTCTCGGCTGTTACCACCCGAGCGATTGCCCGGGCGCGAGCCACAACGTCACCGACGCCATGATGAGAGAAGCTGCGCGACTCATCCACACGGCGGCCGAGATCCACGAGATCCCGCAAACCGACGAGCGCATTCGGGGCCACCGGGACTACGGCAACCCGACTGTTTGCCCGGGGGACTATCTCCACCCGCGACTCGGGGAGCTCCGTGACGAGGGGCCGGCTCCGTACGCCGCCGAGCTCGTCGATCGCTCGTGGGAGGTGTCCGGGTCGGCGCTCGAGCTCGGCCCGGGCGAGCCGGCCGAGGTGTGGGTGGAGTTCGAAAATCGGGGCGCGAGCGCTTGGGAGCCGGGCGTGACGTTCTTGGCGCCTACCGAGCCGCGCGACGCCGCGTCGGTGCTCGCCCACGACAGCTGGCACGCCCCCGATCGGGCGGCCACGGTGGCGAATACCGTGCCTCCGGGGGACAGCGCGCAGTTTTCGTTCTCGATCGCTGTCGACGCCGAGGCCGCGGAGGGGGCGGGCGGCGAGCTCGAGGAGCGATTCGGGCTCGTGCAACAAGACGTCACCTGGTTTGCCGACGAGCCGCTCGGCGGCGGTCCCGGCGACGCCGCGGTGACGGTCCGGGCGCGCATGGCCCAAGAGGGTGGCGGCCACGCGGGGGGTAGCGACGGCGACGGCGATGGCGGGGGCGCAAGCGTCACCGGCGGCTGCCGGCTCGGCGGGTCGTCGTCTCCTTCGGCGCCGGCGGCCGTCGCCGTCCTCGCGGCGCTCGGACTCGTTCGCCGGGCATACCGCTCATAGTCACCTCGCCCGCGTCGCGGTCGGCTGCGGCGGCTGAGCAGAATTCATAGCAATCCTCGACATTCAGCGCCGATTCCGAGAGCTTATGGCCAGCTCGGCCCTCTAAGGGCCGCGCCAGCGCGCATCCTTGGCGTTCGAGCGGGTGTGAGCAGATGGGCATGAACCAAACCGACACGCCCGATCATCCTGGGGCGGTGGGGGAGATCAGCAGGCGAGGGCGGCTCCGGACGCTGCCGGCCGCACTCGTGGTCGGCGGGTGTGCGGCCGTGCTGGTGGTGCTCAGTCTCATCCCGGTTCCGAGCGCCGCTTACGGCCTGGGTTCGCTTAAGGCGCACGCGATCGCCTACGGCGCGCCGGTCATCGTGTTTTTCGCGCTGTTTTCCGGCGCGCTCGCCCGTGTCGCGGTTTCGCTCGGGCTGTGGCTGCTCGGCGCGGCGCTCGAAGTCGCGCAGTCGTTCACGGGGTGGCGCAGCGGCAGCCTCGAGGACGTCGCCTATAACACGCTGGGCATCGCGGCGGCGGCGATCGCTTATCTCGGGATCGAGCAGGCGGTCAGGTTCGTGCGCCGGCTCGTCTCGCGCGCCACGCCCGGCCACCGACCTGGCGATGGAGCGGGTTGAAGGCTCGACAACGCCCCTGGATTTGGCAGGATGACGCGGTGTCTTACGAGCTCGGAATCGGCTGGCGCTATCTCTACAAGGGCGGTGGGTCGCGCCGGTCGGCGGTCGGTTGCGCAGCGAGCCTCCTGCTCACGATCGCGGCCGCTCTGATCTTCGTCCAAACGGGCGGCGAGTCGGGCTTCGCGCTCGTCGCGATGGCGGGGGGCATGGTGGCGACGGTCAGCTTCGCGCTTTTGTTCGTGTTCAGCGTGTTTACGACCGTGGCGGTGCTCGGGGTGGTGCTCGGCGTGGCGGCGCTCACGCTGGTGCTGGCGGTGACGACGGGATTTCAGAAGGAGTTTCAGGACAAAGTCCTCGGCGTCAACGCGCACGTCATCGTGATGAAAAACACCCCGGACTTCTCGGAGTACCGGGAGGTGATGGAGATCGCCAGGGACATCGACCCCGAGGTGCGGTCGGTTCAGCCCTTCATCTTCGTGGAGATGCAGGCCACCCGCGGCATGGGGCGAGAGACCGGGGTGGCGATCAAGGGCGTGGATCCGGATCTCGTCACCGAGGTGCTCGATCTCGATCGCCACATGGTCGCGGGCGACGTGAGCGAGCTCGGGCGCAGCACGGACGGGGACGCGGCGCCGCCCGTGATCGTGGGGGAGGTGCTCGCCAACGAGATTGACGCTCAGGTCGGCGAAGAGGTCACGCTGGTCGCGCCGCTGTCTGGGATCGACACGGACACCTGGGAGCGGACGGGAGATCCGCCGCGCAGCGAGGTGTTCGAGGTCGTGGGGAAGTTTTACAGCGGCTTCGATGAGTACGATCGCCGGCTCATGTACATCCCGCTCGCCAAGGCGCAGGAGCTTCAGGGGCGCGGGGACAAGGTGATGGGCGTGGAGCTCACCGTGGCCAACGTGGACCGCGCCCGCGCGATCGGCGACAAGCTGGAACAGGCGCTCGGCGGTGATCCGTACGTGATCCAGGACTGGCACGAGCTCAACGAGAATTTGTTCATGGCGCTCAGCCTGCAGAAGGTGGCGCTCCTCATCGTGCTCACGTTGATCGTGTTCGTCGCCATCTTCAACATGGTGTCGGCGCTCACCCTCATGGTCATCGACAAGACGCGCGAGATCGCGATCCTCAAGTCGATGGGAGCCACCTCGCCGAGCGTCGCCCGAATCTTTCAGGTCGTGGGCGTCGGCATCGGCGGCGTGGGGACGGTGTTCGGGTTGACCATCGGGCTGGTGCTGTGCGCGGCGGTCGCGGCCTTCGACTACGACCTCGACCCGCAGGTCTACCTTATCGACCGACTACCGGTGGAGGTCGTGACCTCCGAGGTGGTGCTCGTGGGGATCGGCACCATGGTCATCAGCGCGGTGGCCACGCTGTTTCCGAGCGCGAAGGCCTCGCGCCTGCCCCCGGTCGAGGGGCTGCGCTACGACTAACCGAGTGGCTAGCTCGCCGCGCGGCTAGCTCGCTGCGCGGAGCGCGACCACCTGCGGGCGGCTCGGCGGCGGCAGCGGCTCGTCGAACGCGAGGCCGGCGAAAAAGTCGCCGTTGGGAAGATCGCGCATTCGCACCACCGCCGCCTCGCGCGTGAACACGCATCCGCTGATGTCGCGAACGTCCACGCGGCACACGAGGGATGGAGGCAAAAGGTACTCGCTGCGAAGCGCCATCCCGCCGCTACTCAGGTCGCAGGCCGCCGCCGGATAAGTGGCGCCGTCGGCGGTCTCGACGGCCACCGGGACGTGAAGGGGCTCTCTGTGATGACGTCTGCGTTCCATGGGCGCGGACTAAATCAAATTCACGCCATTTAGGGAACCCCAAATCGCGACGGCTCCGCAAAGCCGCCCCCGGGATGGAGCCTTCCGGCGCGTGGCATATCGGATGCACCGCTCTGCCTAGGCCCAGCGCGTCGCTCGTACGCACGTTCTCTTAGGGGATGAGGCTGGGTGGTTTTCAGTTCACCGCTCGGAGGGAGTTGGATATGAGCCCGATGCAGACCGCGACGGAAGAACATCCCGTTGAGCCTCGGCGCTGGACGACGACAGAGGAGCTGGTGCGGCAGCCGACGCGAGCGAGCTGGGGCGCGATCTTCGCCGGCGCGGCCGTCGCGCTGGTGCTCAGCGTCGTTTTGAACGTGCTGGGGTTTGGCATCGGCGTCGCCGCCGTGGATCCCGCCGCCCCCGGGCAGGCGCAGGCCATCGGCATCGCCGCGGGCATCTGGACCATCGTGGTCAGCCTGCTCGCCCTGTTCGCGGGTGGCTGGGTCGCCGGCAGGCTGTCGGGGAGGATCCGCCGCTTGGAGGGCTTGCTCCACGGCTTGGTGACGTGGAGCATCGTCACGCTGGCCGTTTTGTGGCTCGTCACCACCGCGGTGGGCACCGTGGTCGGCGGTGCGTTCGGCGCGCTCGGTGAGGCCGCCCCAGCGGTGGCCGAGCAGGTCGAGGAGCAGCAGATCGGTCAGGTACAGGCGGAGGCCGAGCAGCAGGTGGGCGCCGAGGCCGCGCAAACCGCGGAGCAGGCCGCAAACATCACCGGCGGCTCGGCAATCGCGGTCGCGATCGCCATGCTGCTCGGCGGTGTCGCGGCCGCCGGAGGTGGCGTGCTCGGGGCCGGCTCGGGGCGCAAGGAGCTCGAGAGCCACCGGGACGAGTCCCTGCACTAGAGGTGTCCGCTCGCCGGCGCGCTCGCCCCAGCTGTAGGTGGTGGGGCGGCGCTATTGACTCAGCGCGCACGCTTCGTGACGATGCCGCCGATGCCGGGCGGAGGAGATGAGCTCACCGTGCGCCGCACGCTCGCCGACGCGGCGGCGGTGGCTCGCATGGTCCGGCGTCTGGGCGACGAGATCCTCGAGCGAAATCAGGGCGCGCGCGGCATCGCGCTCGTGGGTATCCGCACCGGCGGGCTGCACGTCGCCGAGCGCTTGAGGACGCACATGCAGGAGGTGGAGGGCGAGGCCCCTTTGCTCGGCGCGCTCGACATCACCCTATACCGAGACGATGTGTTCCAGGGGCTCCCCAGGCCAGAAATCGGGCCTACCGAGCTCCCGTTCGACTTGGACGGGACCACCGTGGTGCTCGTCGACGACGTTCTTTACACGGGGCGGACGGCGCGCGCCGCGTTGGACGCGCTCGTGGACTTCGGCCGGCCGCGGGCGGTGCAGCTCGCCGTCCTCGTCGATCGCGGGCGGCGCGAGCTGCCGATCGGTGCGGACTACGTGGGCCTGTCTTTGGAGACGAGCGCCGACGAATCGGTGAAGGCGGTGCTCAGCGAGGGCGGTCACGGCGAAGAGGATCGGATCGTCTTGCGCTCGCGCCGCGCCGCGCCGCCGACGGACTCATGACGACCGCCGAGCGCCCATTCCCCCACCGGCACCTGCTCGGGATCGCGCCGCTGGCGGCGGCGGATCTCGAGCGGATCCTCGATTTGAGCGAGCGGTTCGTCGAGCTTCACGAGCGGCCGATCAAGAAGGTGCCCACGCTGCGCGGCCGCACCGTGATCAATCTGTTTTTCGAGCCTTCCACGCGAACCCGCGTGTCGTTCGAGATCGCCGCCAAGCGGCTGTCCGCCGACGCCATCAATGTGAGCGCGGCGGGGAGCTCCACCGGCAAGGGCGAGACGCTCGTGGACACCGCGCAAAACCTCATGGCGATGCACCCCGATGTGATCGTGGTGCGGCACGGCGGCTCGGGCGCCCCGGCGCTCATCGCCAAGCACGTGGACGCCGCGGTGATAAACGCCGGGGACGGCACCCACGAGCACCCGACCCAGGCGCTCCTCGACTGCGCCACCATCCGCCATCACAAAGGCCAAATTGCCGGCCTGGAGGTGGCCATCGTGGGTGACATCGAGCACTCGCGGGTGGCGCGCTCGGGCATCCTCGCGCTGGCCAAGCTCGGCGCTCGCGTGCGGGTGTGCGCGCCGGCCACGCTGTTGCCGCCCGGCATCGAGGGCATCGGCGGCGAGGAGACCGCGGCGCGGGTCCGCAGCTTTTATCGGGTGGACGAGGCGGTGGAAGGCGCCGACGTGGTGATGATGCTGCGGATTCAGGGCGAGCGCATCGGCGGCGCCCCGCGGTTTGCCAACACGCGCGAATATGCCCGCTTTTTCGGGCTCACCGAGGCCGTGCTGAGGCGCGCCCACCCCGAGGCGATCGTCATGCATCCGGGGCCGATCCAGCGCGGGGTGGAGATCGTCCCAGAGGTGGCCGAGGGGCCGCGCTCGGTGATCCTCGACCAGGTGAGTCGCGGCGTCGCCGTCCGCATGGCCGCGCTCTACCTGCTCGGCGGTCCCGAGCCCGGGGCCGAGGGGGCGGGGGCGGGAGGCGGCGGGTGACGGGCGGCCCGGCGGCTCTCGAGCTCCGGGGCGTGACAAAGCGCTACGGCGACTTCGCGGCGGTCACCGGGGTGTCGTTCTCCGTTCCGCGGGGCTCGATTTATGGCCTCCTCGGGCCGAACGGCGCCGGCAAGACCACCCTTCTCCGCATGGTCAACGATATCCTCGCCGCGGACGAGGGGAACATCACGATCCTGGGATCGCTGTCGCCGGGCCGCGAGGCTTCCACGCACCTCGGCTACCTGCCCGAGGAGCGCGGGCTGTATCCCAGGATGCGCGTCGGCGAGCTCCTTCGATTTTTCGGCGAGCTCCGCGGCCTCGGCGCCGCGCGGGCGAAGGAGCGGGCGCGCGAGTGGCTCGAACGCCTGGGCATCGCGAGCTGGGCGACGAACAAGGTGCAGGACCTGTCCAAAGGGATGCAGCAGAAGGTCCAGTTCGCCGCCGCGCTCGCCCACGATCCCGAGGTTTTGATCTTGGATGAGCCCTGGAGCGGGCTCGATCCGATCAATGCCGAGGTCTTGCGCGAGGTGGTGCTCGAGCAGAGGGCGTCCGGCAAGACCGTGGTGTTTTCCACGCACCTCATGGAGCAGGCGGAAAAGATCTGCGATCGCGTGTGCATCATCGCGCAGGGGGAGCGGGCGCTCGAGGGGGAGCTTTCGGGGCTCAAGCGCGAGGCCGCCGGCGATCGTCTCGTAGCCCTGGCGGTCGAGGGCGACGGCGCGCGGCGCGCGGCGGAGGCGGGGCCGCTCGCCGATTCGTCGATCGTGGCCGACTATCGAGACCGCGGCGATCACTACGAAGTCGAGCTCGCCGCCGAGGGGCAGGCGGACGCGCTCGTCGCCGCCCTGGTCGCGGCCGCCGTGCCGATCCGCCGGTTCGAGCTCGTCGAGCCGAGCCTGCACCAGATCTTCGTCGATCGCGTCGGCGCGGCGGCCGCCGCGGAGCGCCGCCCGGCCGAGCGGCGCCAGTGGTAGTGTGCGGCGCGCCATGTCCACGCCATCGCAAACGAACGCCGGGGGGCGGGCGCCGCGGGCCTGGCTGGTGATCGCGCGCCGCGAGTTTTTCGAGCGCGTGCGCACGGGCTGGTTTCTCGTCACCACGATCCTCGGACCGCTCGGTCTCCTCGGCGTGATCGTGCTGCCGGCCTGGCTCGGCCAAACCACGGGCGCCGCCGAGGTGCGGGTCCTCGACCGCAGCGAGGCCGAGCTCGGGGCCGGCGTGGCGTGGGCGGTGGATCAGCTCAGCGCTGACGTAAACGCCGAGCCCGCGGAGGCGGGGACCAGCGAGGACGAGCTCCGCGCGCGCGTCGAGGACGGAGACATCGCCGGGTATCTCGTCGTGCCGAGCGGCGCGCTCGATGGGGAAACCGTCGTGTATTGGGGCCGAAACGCCGCCGACATGCAGTTCGTGTTCACGCTCCGCGAAGTGGTGAACATGGCGCTGCGCAGCGCGCGGGCGGAGGGCGCCGGGTTTTCGCGAACCGAGACCGCGGCGCTGCTGGGGCCGGCTTCGTTCGAAGCGCGCCACGCCGCGAGAGCCGGCGAGCCGGCCTCCGGGACCGGCTCGTTCGTCGTGGGCTACGCCGTCATGTTCATCACCTACATGGCGATCTTGCTCTACGCAGTCAACGTGCTCCGCAGCGTCGTTCAGGAGAAGACGACCCGCGCGGTGGAGATGATCGTGTCAGCCACGCGATCGAACTCGCTGATGGTGGGGAAGATCGCCGGCGTGGGGGCGGTGGGGCTGTTTCAGCTCGCGATTTGGGCGCTCCTCGCGTTCGCGATGCTCGCGTATCAGGACGAGCTCCTCGCCGCGTTCGGGATCGCCGAGGGCGGGTTCGACGTCCCCGCGATCCAGCCCGCCGCCGTGGCGGTGAGCCTGGGCTACTTCCTCCTCGGGTACGCGCTTTACGCGTCGCTGTACGCCGCCATCGGCGCGATGGTCACGAGCGATCAGGAGGCGCAGCAGGCGCAAACGCCCGTGGTCGTGGTGCTCGTGATCCCGCTGGCGTGCGTGAACCTGGTGGTCCAAGATCCGGGCGGGACCATCGCGCAGGTCCTCACCACGGTTCCATTTTCGGCGCCCGTCTTGATGCCGATGCGCTATCTCCTCGGCGGTGCGGGCGCGGGCGATGTGGCGGTCTCGATGGGGGTGCTCGCCCTGGCGATCGCCTGCGCGGTGTGGCTCGCCGCGCGGATCTACCGGGTGGGGATTCTCAGTCACGGAAAGCGGCCGTCGCTTCGCGAGCTGTCGCGGTGGGTGCGGCGCTGACGGCCGCTTGACCCGATGTGACGAAACGGCAGGCGCCGCCGGGAGCGGACGGCGGATTGCCTCGCCAGACGCCGACTCGGCGGGCGTCGCCTCCCCTTGTGGGAGGCCAGCGGTCGGGAGCGGCGGGCGCGGGGCCGCAGCGAATTGGCAATTCAGATCGCCGGGGCTTTGGCTGCGTTGATAACAGGAGCGGCGGTTCGCCCAGCCTCAGCCGGCCCGAGCGCAGGCGTCGCCCCGGTGCGGGCCCGTCCTGGGTTCGGCGGCGCGCCTACGCTATAGTCCGGAAGCGCCCTTTTTCAGCCAATGTCCGCGTGTCCCCGAGAAGAAGACCTCATCGATCTCGCCTACGGCGAGGCGGGTGAGGGTGTGCGCGACGAGCTCGAGGAGCACGTGGGGGGGTGTGAGCGGTGCGGCGCCAAACTCGCCGACCTGCGCGGCACGAGAGCGTTTTTCAGCCAGCTGGGCGACGCCGAGCCGCCGGCGCGCGTGCGCGCATCGCTGCTCGCGGAGGCGGCCCGCGCGCAGCACGTCACGGAACGTCGCGCCGGCGCGGGCGGGCCGACCGGCGCGCCGCCGATTCGGGGTGGCCGGCTGAAGAGCACTCTGCAGCCGCTCATGTCGCATCCAGCGCTGGCCGCCGCCGCCACGATCGTGGTGATCTTGGGGGTTGCTGGGGCGCTTCACCTGCAGGGCGGCTCGGTGGCGGTGGAAAACGTCGCAGAGCCCACGGCGCCGGGGGTAGGCGACGACGCCGAGGACGACGGCGCCGAGGACTACGGGGCCGTCGACGAGCCGCGCGCCGCGGAGGCGGAGGCTGCGCCGACGGAGCGCTCCGCTGGCGACGAGGAGGTAAGCGCGGAGGCCGACGGTGAGGCGGACCGCGAGGAGCTCGCGGCCGAAGGCGGGCCGGCGGGCGCAGCGGCGGGCGCTGTGCCACCCGAGGAGGCTGACGACTCGGTCGCGCTCGTCGATCCGGATCCGGCTCCCGGCAGCGAGGCCCGCCGTCGCGAGCGCCAACAGCAAGCGCCCGAGCAGCCGAGTTTCGACCTGGGCGGCATCGAAGAGTCAGGCGGCCACGTGGATGGGAGCGACGCCATCGGGGACTGGGATGTCGATGCGCCGGAAGGCGAGCCCGCCGAGCCGGCCCCCCGCGATGTGCAGCCCGATCGCGCCGAGCGCGAGCCGAGCGCAGCGGGGGCGCGTGGCGGCGCCAGACGGAGCGCGAGATCGGTCGATGATGATCGCGATGCCGCGGAGGCCGAGGAACCGTCTGGCGACCGGGAGGCCCGGGATGCGTGGATCGCGCGGACGCGCGAGCGGCTCATCGAGGCAGCTCGGGCGGAGCGGTGCGGTGACGCGGCGAGCTTGGCCGGCGAGCTGAGCGAGCGCGAACCGGCCTACTATCGGGAACATCTCGAGGGGGCGAGCGTTCTCGAGCCGTGCGAGGACGCGATCCAACGGGAGCGGGCGCGGCGCGCGCGCGAGGCGCAATGACGGGCGGGACGCCGGGGCGCCAGCGGCGATCGGACGCGTGGCGCCGCCGCGCGCCCGTGGCAGGTGCGCGATTTGGCCGAGGGGCGGGTTTTGCCGCAGGCGCCGAGAGGGGCTGTCGCCGTGGCCGGCCGGTCAAAGGGTGACGCGCGTGCGGCGGCGAAGCCGACGCCGCGCGTCCTGATCTTGGCAGCGACGACGGCCTATCAGACGGGCGACTTGGTGGCGGCGGCCGAGGAGCTCGGGGTCGAACCGCTGCTCGCCACCGACCGTTGCCACGTGCTCGCCGACATGTGGCCAGAGGGCGCGATGCCGCTCGATTTCGGCGAGCCGGACGGCGCCGCCCGAGATATCGCCGAGCGCTTTCGCGGCGAGTCGCGCCGCCTCGCGGCGGTGATCCCGACGGACGAGCGCACCGCTCGCGTCGCCGCTTGCGCGAGCCGAAATCTTGGCCTTCCCCACAATCCGCCCGGCGCGGCGGCCGCCGCCGGCGACAAGCTTCGGTTCCGGCGCGCGATGTCCTTTGCTGGGCTCCCCCACCCGCCGTTTTCGCCGCTTCGCGCTGGCGACGATCCCGGGCCGGCCGCGGCCGCCATCGGCTATCCGGTGGTGATCAAGCCCCTTCACCTTTCGGCCAGCCGCGGTGTGATGCGCGCCGACGGGCCGGCGGAGCTCGCGGCGCGGGCCCATCGGCTCGTTCGACTCCTGTCAGATGCCGACGTGGCCGGGCGCGAGCCCGAAGCGGCCGCCCGCTACCTGGTCGAGCGTTACGTGCCGGGCGACGAGGTGGCGTTCGAAGGGCTCCTGCGCGGCGGCCGGCTCGAGGAGCTCGCGATCTTCGACAAGCCCGAGCCCCTCGAAGGGCCGTTTTTCGCCGAGACGATCTACGTGACGCCGAGTCGCCGCGCACCGGACGAAACTTCGGCCATTCGCGGCGCGGTGTCGGCGGCGTGCGCGGCGATCGGCCTGCGCGAGGGCCCGGTCCACGCCGAGATCCGGCTCTCGCACGCCGGGCCGATGGTCCTCGAGCTCGCGTCGCGCTCGATCGGCGGGCTGTGCGGGCGAACGCTCCGCTACGGCGCGGGGATCTCGGTGGAGCAGGCCGTGTTGGTCCACGCCGTCGGCCGAGACCCCCGCGCGCTCATGCGCGAAGCGGCGCCTGCGGCCGGCGTGATGATGTTGCCGGTGCCCGAAGCAGGGGTCCTTCGTGAGGTGGACGGGGAGGCGGAGGCGGCCGCCGTGCCGGGGGTGGCCGAGGTGACGATCACGGCGCGCCCAGGCGACCGACTCTTGCCGCTGCCGGAGGGGAACGCCTACCTCGGCTTCATCTTCGCGACCGGTTCTGATCCCGATGCGGTATCGACCAGCCTCCGCACGGCCCGGAGCGCCCTCACGCCGCGCGTCGCCGCGCAGCTGTGATCACTCAGACCTCGGATCGCGACGCGGCCTTCGACGTGATACGCGCGAGCTGCCCGGCCGTGGGTTCGCTGCAGCAGAACCAGGGCTCGGTGACTCGCGGGACGCGGCGCCGGCGCGTTTTCGGGCGAGGCGGCGGCTCGCGCCCCGACGCGCGGTAGATGAGCGCGCGGATCTCGGCGTGGGCGTCCTCGGGATCGCCGTGGTCGTCGGCGCACCGCTCCGCGACCGCGGCGACGTCGCGCTGCAGGCGATCGACTCGAGGATCGGCGTGGGTCCACGCGTGCGACAGGGCCCCGTGTTCGAGGGGCCCGAACGCCCCGCGCGTGTCGTCCGCCTCGAGGAGCAGGGAGCCCGGGGGAACGAGAAGGCGGATCGAGAGCTGCACCGGATCGACGTGATCGACGAGCCCGCGGTCCCACACCGCATCGGTGAGCTCGCGCATGTCGGCGAGCGTGGTCCACGGGGTAAACGGCACGAAGGTCGGCCGTAAAACGAGCCCCGTCTGTTCGCAGAGCTCCAAGAGTTCGAACACGTCGCGCTTTCGGTGCCGCTTTTTGAGCTTGGCGAGGACCGCGTCCGACAGCGATTCGACCGCGCTGATCACGAACGCGCAGCCGAGCTCGTGAAGCTCGGCCAGCCGGTCGCGGTGGCGCAGAAGGTGGGTAACCTGCGCGGTGATGTCGAACGTGACGCCCGGGAACCGCTCCGCGAGCGCGCGCACCACGGCCATGCCGTGGCCCGGGCCGTTCAAGAAGTCGGGATCGCCGAACGTGATGTGGCGCGCGCCGGCCTCGACCTGACCGGCGATGTCAGCCAGCACGGCGTCGCGGCCCACGGCGAAAAATCGGCCTCCGTACACGGCGGGGACGGGACAGTGCCGGCAGGTGTCGAGGCAGCCGCGGGTGGTCTCTGCGTAGCCCACCACCGCCCGCGATCCGTCCTCGCGCACGAGCGCGGCGTAGCTCGACGGGTCGGGGAGCTTTTCGCGGCTGGGAGGCGGAAACGACAGCTTGTCGAGCGCGATAGGCGCCGCCTCGGGCGGCGGCTCGCCGCGATCGAGCGCCTCGGCCAGCACCACGAGCGCGGGTTCGTGCTCGCCCGCGAACACGAGGTCGGCGCCCGCCTCGCGCAGCGCGCGCTCGAGGAGCGGTGCGTATAGGCCCGTGCAGGCGATGGTGCACCGACTGTTTTGCGCGCGGATGTCGGCGACGACCCGGAGCCCGAGGCGAAGCGCCGTGTGCATGGGCACAGACAGAATCACGAGTTCGGCGCGCCGCACCGCGTCCGCGCTGAGCTCGTCTACCGCGAGATCGATCGCCGCGGGCTCGAACCCCGCGCGCTCCAGGAACGACAGCGGCATCGCGAGCCCGTGCGGAGCGTGCCCGAGCTCGTAGCACGACAGAAGCAGGATGTGGCCGGGCGCGCGCAACCGGCCCGGCGCCCCGGCGGCCGCGGTGGGGGTGGGCATTACTTTTGGGCCGGAGGCACGTAGTCGGGCGGAACCGCCGCCCCTTCGCCGAAAAAGTACTGCTCGCACTGCGTCTGGAGGATCTCGTGGGCCTTCTTGGAGGTGAGATCGAGCCGGTACTCGTTGACGATCATCTTCGAGTGCTCGATCCACATCTTCCACGCTTCCAGCGAGATGGTG
The DNA here is from genome assembly GCA_007133195.1 of Nannocystineae bacterium. Classification (GTDB taxonomy): domain Bacteria; phylum Myxococcota_A; class Polyangia; order Haliangiales; family Haliangiaceae; genus SLNH01. The sequence goes on from SLNH01000287.1 coordinate 15,035, forward strand.
TCGTAGATTCGCTGCCCCAGCTCGTTTTCGAAGGGCTTGTAGGGCATGCCGGGGAGCTCGCGCTGGAGCTTGGCGCACTGGACCGTTCGGGACATGTCCGCTTCCTAGGCTCGCCGTGGCCCGCCGTCAAGGCCTTGGGTAGCGCGTCCGGGAGTCGCCGGGGCTCAGGGCATCTCGTGAAGGCGTTCGACGCGCCCCACCGGTCGGGTGCCGCGCCGCACTGCGTCACAGGCGCCTTCATGATCCGGCGGCGGCGAGCGCCGAGCGGGGTTAGCGGGGCTCGGGCCAGCGCACGCCAGTCGACACAGGCAGGGCGGACGGCGCTATCATGCCGGCCATGCGAGTACGCTTCGCCGCCGCGCGGCACAGCCGCCGCCTCCTCACGTTGTCCGCCGCCGCGTCTCTGTCACTGACCGGGGCCGGATGCGGCCTCGACGACGACGACGGCGTCCCGCCCGAGGAGCCCTCGCTCGAGGACTTCCTGCCTGAGCTACCGGACCCCACCGGCGGAGACCAAAGCGTGTTCGCCGGCGAGATCACCACCGACAACCCGGAGGAGATCGTCGCCGGCCCGGCGCAGACCGCCATGCCGGGCGACTACTACATGCGCAACGAGCGCGGCCGCTTCGTCATCGGTGCCCCCACGCGCGTCGTCGGCGTGGTGCCCCAAGGCGGGAATCTGATCGGCGCCGCGCCCCTGGACGACGAAGGCGAGGTCATCGTCGGCGATCACTTCGGTGAGCTATCGTTCGTCTATCTGGTTGGCAGGACCTGTGAGCCCGAATCGGTGGAGGTCGTTCGCGACGGCTCTGGCGGCGGCGCAGCCGTGGTCCAGGCCCGCGGCACCACCGCGCCGAACGACTACATCAACCTTCGCGGCGTTGGGTTGCTCAGCGTTCCGCGCGATCTCGACCCAGACATCGAAGACGATGTCGAGTGCGCGATCACGTACATCCTGGAGCCCGACTCGCCCTCCATTCAGGTCCGTTGGACGCTGTTCAACCCGCGTGAGGGCGACATCCAAAGCCCGTTCGCCTCGCTCGCCGACACCGGCGGCAACATCGAGGCGTTCGCGCCGATGCAGGGCTTCGAGCGGCTGGGCATCGCTGCGCTCACCACCGCCGGGGACCCCGCCCCTGCCGACTATGTGGTCTACCAGGGTCCGGGCGTGAGCTACGGCGCGCTGCCCGCCCACGCTGACGACACCGTGCAAAACACCCACTTTTTCGTCGCGGGCGTGTCGATCCTGCTGTTCGGCGGCGAGTCGCTCCTGGACATCTTGAGCTCGGACAGGTTCCATCTTGACCTGCCGGGCAAAAGCGGCGTCACCCACGGCGTAGACTTCGTGGTGGGGCGCGACGCGACCGACGTGGAGTCGGCGTTTTTGCGCCAGCGCGGGCGAGAGCGCGCCACCCTCGAGGGCGAGGTGACGTGGGCCGAGGCCGAGGATCCGGCGCGCGGGGCACGGGTCGGTATCTTCGAGGACCACACAGGCTCGGGGGACATTTCGGACGACGACCACGTTCGCACCTACGCCGATGTGGACGAGTCCGGACGCTTCGAGGTCGAGCTCGAGCACGGCGATTATCTCGTGCGCGCCGACGTGGAAGATACGGCGCGCTCCGAGGTCTTCTCGGTGAGCGTGCCCGGCGACGACGAGCTCGACATCGAGCTCCCCGATCCGATGGTGTTCGACTACGAGGTGCGGAGCGACGACGACTTGATCCCGGCCAAGATCACCGTGATCGGGGAAAACCCGGCCGAGCCGCAGGGCCACCTGTTCGACACGCACGACCGCGAGGCCGGGGTCGTTCGCATGATTCAAGC
>SLNH01000063.1 GCA_007133195.1 Nannocystineae bacterium
AGGGCTACTACAACAAGCCCGAGGCCACCGCCGAGGTCTTGGACGACGACGGCTGGTTTCACTCCGGGGACATCGGCGAGATCGACGAGCGCGGCCACCTGCGCATCACCGACCGCAAAAAGGACATCCTCGTGCCGGCGGGCGGTAAGAACATCGCCCCGCAGGTCATCGAAAATGACTTCAAGACCCGGTGCCCGATCGCCTCGCAGATCGTCGTGCTCGGCGACAAGCGGCCGTATCTCATCGCCCTCGTGACCCTCAGCGAGGAGGCCGCCCCGGAGTGGGCGCGCGAGCGCGGGATCTCGTTTACCGACCTCGCCGACCTCAGCCAGAAGCCCGAGGTTCGCGAGGAGGTGCAAAAGCACTTGGACGCGGTGAACGCGAACCGAGCGCCGGCCGAACAGGTCAAGCGGTTCGACATCCTCGGCAAGGACTTCGACCAAGAGAGCGGCGAGCTCACGCCGACGCTCAAGGTCAAGCGCAAGGCCGTGCTTGAGAAGTACACCGACGCGATCGAGGGCCTTTACTCGTGATCGCGGCGCGGGTCTCGGGGGGCGCGCAGTCGTCGCTTCCCGAGGCCAACTCTACGCGGCGCCTCCTTGACACAGCCCCGCTGAGGGGGTATCAAGCCGCCACGGAGTGAGAAACGAAGGTGCGTAGCTCAGTGGGAGAGCACTACCTTGACACGGTAGGGGTCGGCGGTTCAATCCCGCCCGCACCTACTAGAACGGCGAACGGTGCGATCGGCGTTCTAGGCCCGCCCGGTTTGACGCCCGTTTGGGGCGCGCTGGGCGGGGCCTCGGAGCGAAAGCGCAGGTTCGAAGGCTCCGTCAGGTGGACGAGTCGCCATCCGGCCGTCATGATGGGCTCCGATGTCCATGAGTGAATCGGCACAGGGGCAGGCCGAGACGCGGCCCGGTCAGGGGGCCAGGTCGGCTGACTCGCCTGAGTCACCTGAGTCAGTAGACCAGGAGCTCATCGACGAGGTGGTGGGGTCCGTCCCGGAGCTATCGCCCCTCGACACCCTGCGCCACTCCTGCGCCCACGTCATGGCCAAGGCCGTGCAAAGGCTGTGGCCGGAAGCCAAGGTCACCATCGGGCCGCCCGTGGAGACCGGCTTTTATTACGACTTCGATATCGAGCGGCCGTTTTCGCAGGAAGACCTCGAGCGTATCGAGGCCGAGATGCAGGCCATCGTCGAGGCGGATGAGCCGTTCGAGCGGCACGAGATCCCGCGCGACCAGGCGATCGAGCTGTTTCGCGAACTCGGGGAAGACTACAAGGTCGAGATCGTCGAGAGGCTGCCTCCCGAGGCATCGATCACCTACTACAGCACGGGCGACTGGCTCGACCTGTGCCGCGGGCCGCACGTCGCGTCCACGGGGGAGATCAAGGCGTTCAAGCTGCTGTCGGTGGCCGGCGCGTACTGGCGGGGCGACGAGCGCAACAAGATGCTCCAGCGCATCTACGGCACCGCCTTCCCCGACAAAAAGCAGCTTCGCGAGCATTTACATCGCCTCGAGGAGGCGAAAAAGCGCGATCACCGCAAGCTCGGCAAGGAGCTCGATCTCTTTTCGATCGACGAAACCATCGGCGGCGGGCTCGTGCTTTGGCATCCCAAGGGCGCGCGCGTTCGCTACCTCATCGAGGAGCACTGGCGCCGAGAGCACTACGCGAGCGGTTACGAGCTCGTGTCCACGCCGCACATCGCCCGCGACGCGCTGTGGCACAAGTCGGGCCACCTGAACTTTTACGGCGAGAACATGTTCAGTGGAATGGACGTCGAAGGCCAGACCTACCTGGCCAAGCCGATGAACTGTCCGTTTCACTTCACGATGTTCAACCGGACCCTGTACAGCTACCGGGACCTGCCTGTGCGGTGGGCGGAGCTGGGGACGGTCTACCGCTACGAGCGCTCGGGGGTCTTGCACGGCCTGCTCAGGGTCCGCGGGTTTACCCAGGACGACGCCCACCTGTTTACCTCGCGGGAGGAGCTGCCGGGCGAGCTCGAGCGGGTGGTGAACTTCTGTCTTTATATCCTGCGCACGTTCGGGTTTTCGGACTTCAAGCTCTACCTCGCGACCCGGCCCGCCAAGTTCGTGGGCGATCCAGAGCTTTGGGACGAGGCCGAGGCGGCGCTTCACGCGGTGTTGGAAAAGTCCGGTCTCGAGTACGAGGTCGAGCGCGGCGGCGGCGCATTTTACGGCCCCAAGATCGACCTCAAGCTCCGGGATTCGCTGGGCCGAGAGTGGCAGTGCTCCACGGTTCAGGTCGACTTCAACATGCCCGAGCGGTTCGACTTGAAGTACGTGGGGCAAGACGGCGACCGCCATCGGCTGGTCGTGGTCCACCGGGCGCTCCTCGGCTCGATCGAGCGGTTTTTCGCCGTGCTCGTGGAGCACTACGCGGGGGCGTTCCCGGTGTGGCTCGCGCCGGTACAGGCCCGGGTCGTGACCATCTCGGAGAAGCAGGACGCCTGGGCGCGCGAGGTCGAAAACGACCTGCGCCGGCGGGGGTTCCGGGTGGAGTCGGATCTGTCCTCGGACAAGCTCGGGGCGAAGATCCGCCGCGCGCAGCTCGAAAAGATCCCGTACATGGTGGTCTGCGGCGACCGGGAAGTCGAGCGGCGCGAGGTCGCGCCGCGGACGCGAGAAGGGCAGAAGCTCGAGTCCATGGGGCTGGACGATTTCGCCGAGCACCTCGCCGACAAGGCGCGGATTCCGGGCGGAGAGGGCCCCTAGCGCGCGCAGGCGTGGCCGAAGGATGAGGCGGAGGGAAGCGCGCTCGGCGACGACCCTGGCGGTTTCGGTATCGAAACTGCATGCTGGTCGATCGTCTGGCCCCGGGCCTCGCCGCAGCGCCTCGCCCGGGCGGCCGGCGGGCGAGGGTGCGGCGTATGTGCCGCCAATCGCGAATTTTCAGCGAGTTCGATAACCGAGAGAACTGGAGGGAGAGCCATTCGCAAAGGACCCAGAGGCCGGCCCGACCGCCGGCCGCGCGAGCAACATCGCGTGAACCACCGCATCCGCGTCCCCGAAGTCCGCGTGATCCACGAAGACGAGCAGCTCGGCATCATGTCGAGAGACGACGCGCTGAGCGCCGCTCAGGAAAAGGGCCTCGACCTGGTCGAGATCGCGCCGCGCTCGACACCGCCCGTGTGTCGGATCATGGACTACGGCCGCTTCAAGTACGAGCAGTCGAAGAAGCAGAAGGCGGCGAAAAAGCACGCCTCCTCGATCGAGGTCAAGGAGGTCAAATTTCGCCCCAAGACCGACCAGCACGACTTCGACTTCAAGCTCAAGCACGTCCGCCGGTTTCTCGAGGACGGCAACAAGTGTCGGCTCGTCGTAATCTTCCGCGGCCGGGAAGTCACCCACCCGGAGACGGGCACCTCCGTGCTCGACAAGGTGGTCGACCGCACCTCGGACATCGCCCAGGTCGACATGAAGCCCACCCTCGAGGGCAAGCGCATGACGATGGTGCTCGGGCCGAAGGCCGGGGTGATGAAGCGCTCTCCCAAGCGGGCCGAGAAGGCGGCTAGCGACAAGAAGAGCGCCGCCACCGATGCCGGAACCCAAGCCAAGCCCGGCGGCGGGGAGGCCGGCGAGAGTGCGCGCACGGCGGAGGCGGCGGCGCCCCGCGAGGAATGACTCGCGCCATGCGCGGAGCGAAGCGCGGGCGCCCGATGGCGCTATGGCGCGCGGCCCCCTTGCGTCTGGCGCGAGAATAGGCCATATAGCGGACCTTCCCATTTTTCCCGGGGGGCATTGCCATGCCGAAAATGAAATCCAATTCGGGCGCGAAGAAGCGGTTCCGGACCACCGGGACTGGCAAGATCCGCCGCAACACGAAAAACCGCCGCCACATCCTCACGAAGAAGTCGCCCAAGCGTAAGCGACAGCTTCGGCGCTCGGCGTACGTCCACGAGACCAACGAGCATCAGGTGCGGCGGCTCATCCCCTACGCCTGAGCCGCAGGCTCTCGGCACTAACCTCTGCTCATTTATCCGTACGGAGCGTTCTTATGCCCCGCGTCAAACGAGGATTCAAAGCGCGTCGGCGCCGAAATCGCGTTCTGCGGCAAACGACCGGCTATCGCGGCAAGCGCAAGAGCTGCCACGCGATCAGCTCCGAGGCGCTGCACCACGCCCTGCAGCACCAATACCGCGGGCGCAAGCAGCGGAAGCGCGATTTTCGCAGCCTTTGGATCACCCGTATCAACGCCGGAGCCCGTCCCCTCGGCGTGAGCTACTCCAAGCTCATGGGCGGCCTCAAACGGCAGGACGTCGACCTGAACCGCAAGATGCTCGCCGAGCTCGCGATCTCCGATCCGTCGGCGTTCAAGAAGGTGGTCGATACCGCCTCCTCCTAGCGCGGCGAACGGTTTGAAGACCGCCACCCGCCCGGCTGGGAGCCACACCGGCGTCATCGCCGCTTCCGCCGCGCGCTCGGCCAGGCCGGCGAGGGCGTGTCCACGGCGGCCGCTCCGCCGACTTCCGGCACACGCTGACCGCGCCCCGGCCCGCCGCCGCCCCGTGCGCTGGCCGGTCGCGCTGAGAGCCCCTCGTGTCCCCGCAAGCCCTCATCGATAGGCTCGACTCCCTCGAGAAGGCGTTCGCCGACGAGATCGCCCCGCTGTCCAGCGAGCAGGACATTCGCGCGGCGCAGGCGCGATTTCTCGGCAAAAAGGGCGCCGTCTCCGAGGTGATGAAGCAGATGGGCAAGCTCGCCCCGGAGGACCGCAAGGCCGTGGGCCAGGTCGCAAACCGGGTGAAGGCGAGCGTCGAGGGCGAAGTGGCCCGCAAGCTCGGCGAGCTCGACGAGGCGGCCCGCGCTGCGGACCTTTCGCGCGAGGTAGACGTCACGCTGCCCGGCCGCGCGCGCCCGCGAGGCCACGACCACCTTTTGTCGCAGGTGCGCCGCGACTGCGTCGCCATCTTCACCGAGCTCGGCTTCGACGTGGCCGAAGGGCCGCAGGTCGAAACCGACTGGCACAACTTCGAGGCGCTCGGTACGGGGAAAGACCACCCCGCGCGGGACATGCAGGATACGTTTTACGTGGGCCCGGACCTGGTCCTTCGCACCCACACGAGCCCGGTGCAGATCCGCACCATGCTCGCCGAGGCGCCTCCGATCAAGATCGTGGCACCGGGGGTCGTCTACCGGCGCGACGACGACGCCACGCACAGCCCGATGTTCACGCAGCTCGAAGGCCTGCTCGTGGATCGCGAGGTGAGGTTTTCCGATCTCAAGGGCGTGCTCGTTCACTTCGTGCGCCGGTTTTTCGGCCAGGAGCTCGATATTCGGCTGAGGCCCAGCTACTTCCCGTTCGTGGAGCCCGGCGCCGAGGTGGACATGCAGTGCGCGTTTTGCCGACGCGGGGACAGCGGCTGCCGCGTGTGCAAGGGGACGGGCTGGGTCGAGATCGGCGGCGCAGGCATGGTCGATCCCGTGGTGTTCGAGCACGTGGGCTACGATCCCGAGGCGTGGACGGGGTTTGCGTTTGGGATGGGGCCCGACCGGATGGCGATGCTCCGCCACGGGGTCGGCGACATCAAGCTGCTCTACGACGCCGATTTGCGATTTTTGCGGCAATTTTAGCGTACGAATGTTCCGCACGAGAGCTTCCGCACGAGAGCTTCCGATGACCGGCGAGTGTTCGAATCCCTGGACGCCCTGCATCCGCGCGCCCGGCGCGCGCGCCGCCACAGGGGCGGCTGCGGGCGCGGCCGCTGAGAAAGGTGCGCGGTGAGAGCGGTTTGGACCTGGCTTCGCGAGCTCGCCGACCTGCCGGCGGATCCCGGCCCCGACGAGGCCGCCGAGGCGCTCACGCGCGCCGGCCTCGAGGTCGAGGGGATCGATCGGCTCGGTGAGTCTTTATCGGGCGTGGTCGTGGCAGAGGTCGCCGCGACCCGCAAGCACCCCAAGGCCGACAAGCTCACGCTCGTGGACGTGCGCGACGCGCCGGGCGGGCCCACGACCGAGGTCGTGTGCGGGGCGCCGAACGTGCCCGGCCCCGGCGGGCGGGTTTTGTGGGCCAAACCGGGCGCGCGCCTTCCCGGCGGGATGGAGATCGGCAAGCGGGCGATCAAGGGCGTGGAGTCGGCGGGCATGCTCTGCTCCGAGACCGAGCTCGAGATCGGCGAGGACGCCAGCGGCATCGTGGTGCTCGCGGGGGCCGAGCTCGAATCGCCCGAGGCGCTCGGTCTGGAGGCGCAAGACGCCCTCGCGTTTCGCGACGTGGTGTTCGACATCAGCGTGCCCGCGAACCGCGGCGACGCCCTCGGCCACTACGGGCTCGCGCGCGAGCTCGCGGCGCTCCATGGCGGGAGCTTGCGCCGTCCGCGCGCGGACCTGTCGGAAGTGGTAGGCGACCGCGAGGCCGCCGAAGCCTGCGAGGTGCAAATCGAGGATCCGAAGGGCTGCCCGCGGTATGTGGCTCGCGTCATCGAGGGCGTCGCGTTCGGCGCCTCTCCGCAGTGGATGCAAAGCCGGCTGCGCGCGGTAGGGGTGAGGCCGCTCGGAAACCTCATCGACGTGACGAACTACGTGATGTACGAGCTCGGGCAGCCGCTTCACGCGTTCGACGCGGACAAGCTCGACGGCCCAATCGTCGTGCGGCGCGCCCGCGAGGGCGAAACGATCGTGACCCTCGACGATCAGGAGCGGACGCTCACGCCGGATGACCTGGTCATCTGCGACCGGAGCGGCCCGATCGCGCTCGCCGGGGTGATGGGCGGGGCGCGCACCGAAGTCGGGCCGAGCACCCGGCGGATCCTTCTGGAGAGCGCCCACTTTGCGCCCGAGCGGATCCGCCGCACGGCGCGCCGCACGGGGCTTTACTCGGACTCCTCGCACCGGTTCGAGCGGGGGGTCGATCCCAACGGCGCCGATCAGGCCTCGGCGCGCGCCGCGCGGCTTCTGTGTAACCTCGCCGGCGGCACGGTGCTCCGCGGCGCGGTCGATGCCTACGTAAGCCCCCGAGGCGCGCGCGTGGCAGCGCTCCGCGCGAGCCGGGTGCGCAGCCTAACCGGCATCGAGCTATCCCGCGACGACATGGCCGCCTACCTGGCGAAGCTCGACCTGTCGGTGCGCGAGCGCGAGGATGGCGACACGCTGGAGGTGAGCTGCCCGACGTTTCGGCCCGACCTCGCGCGCGAGGTCGATCTCGTCGAAGAGGTGTTGCGCATTCACGGCTTCGACGCGGTGCCGACCACCCTGCCGGCGACGCAAAAGCCACCGTCGCTAGAGCGGGATCCCCACCCGGAGGCCGCGCGGCGCGCGCTCGTCGCCGCCGGCATGTGCGAAATCCAGAGTTTCGGCTTTACGTCGAGGGAGCGGATCGCCGCGCTGGGGCTCGATGCAGCCGACCCCCGGAGCCGGCCGCTTCCGCTCGTCAACCCGATGTCGGCAGAGCAGGCGGTGATGCGGACCTCGCTGTTGCCGAGCCTGCTCGCCGGCGCGGCGAAAAACGTAAACCTCGGCGTGCGCGACGTCGCGCTGTTCGAGGTGGGGAGCGTGTTCTTTCCGAGGAACGAAGGGGAGCAGCCCGACGAGCGCGTGCGCGTCGCGGGGATCCTGCTCGGCCGGCGAAGCGGGTGGCTTTCGCCCGGCGAGCCGCTCGACTTTTTCGACGTAAAGGGCGTCGTGGAGCTGCTTTTGGCCGAGCTTTGTCCGGCGAACGAGGTGCGGTTCGATCCTGGCACGGGCAGGCCCTGGCACCCGGGCATCGCTGCAACCTTGACCCTCGCCGGCGCCGACATCGGGGCGTGCGGGGAGGTCCACCCGGAGGTGCGCGAGTCGTTCGACATCGAGATGCCCGCGTTTGCGTTCGAGATCGATGTCGATCGGTTGCCGGCACCCGAGCCCGCCGAGATGCAGCCGCTTCCTCGATTCCCGGGCGTTGGCCGCGACCTGTCGTTCTTCGTGGCCGAAGACGTCCCGGCGGCCCGGGTTCGCGAGGTGATAGCCGAGGCGCGCGAGCCGCTATTGGAATCGGCGGCCGTGCTCGAAGACTACCGCGACCGGGATGTGGTGCCGGCGGGGCGAAAGGGGATGCTTTGGTCTCTCACCTACCGATCGGGCGATCGAACGCTCACCGACGACGAGGTCGATCGGATCCACGAGGCCATCGCCGCGCGGGTCTTGGACACCCTGAGCGCCGTGCGTCGGTAGTGGCCGCTCGTCCGCGCGCGCTGGGCGGGGCGAGGTGGCGCTCCGAAGGCCCGGATCCGGGGCGTGGGGCCCGCCGCACGCCGCCCGTGATCGCGCCGGCGGCGAGCTTTGTGCGACGGGGCTTGCAAGCCTGTGGGAATTTGCGTCACATCGCTTCTTGATTGTGCTAAGGTCGCGAAGTTCTTATAACTCTTGCAGGTAGCAGAAGCCGGCGGCGCCCGGTGCACGAGCGTTTGACAGGGACGCAAAGCAGGAGCGACGCAAGCAGGAGCGACGGAGGATGGCTAAGATGACAAAGGCCGACATCATTGAGGCCGTCTACGAAAAGGTGGGCGGATTCTCCAAAAAGGAGGCCGCCGATATCGTGGAGACCGTTTTCGACACGATCAAGCAGACCCTGGAAAACGGGGAAAAGATTAAGATCTCGGGGTTTGGGAACTTCGTGGTGCGCGAAAAAAAGGCGCGCATCGGCAGAAACCCGCAAACTGGCGAGGAGATCACGATCTCGGCCCGACGGGTGCTCACGTTCAAGCCGAGCCAAGTGCTCAAAAACGCCCTGAACGGCGGCGAGCCGGTAAACTAAACCTCGCGCGCTTTCGCGCGTGCGGTCCGCACACGACGTCGTCCTCCGCCTCGGCCCGAGCGGCTCGAGCGCTCGGGAGCTACATGCGCGTCGCCGGCGATCCCCGCGTTCCTGACAAGGCCCACTTTCGGATCGGCGAAGTCGCCGAAATCGCAGGCGTGGAGCCCAGCGTGCTGCGCTATTGGGAAACCGAGTTCGGGCAGCTCCGCCCGCGCAAAAGCCGTGCGAACCACCGGCTATACAGCCCGGGCGATGTGGCCCTCGTGCTCGCCATTCGCGATCTTCTGTACGAGGAGGGCTACACCTTGGCGGGCGCGAGGCGAAGGCTGCGCCGGCGCGGTCGTGACCCGAGTTTGGAGCTCACGCAGAAGCGGGATGTGCTACGCCGGATCCGAAACGAGGTCGAAGATCTCTTGAAGCTCGTGGAGGAATGAAGTACCACCTGTCTCCGAGCCGGGGCGTAGCGCAGTCTGGTAGCGCACTTGACTGGGGGTCAAGGAGTCGCTGGTTCAAATCCAGTCGCCCCGACGCGTAGAGGGACGGCTCCCAGCCAAGGGGGCCGTCCCTCGTTGTTTGTTGCCAACCATGCGGCCCCTCGTCCTCATCTCCAACGACGACGGCATCGACGCGCCGGCGATGGAGCCCCTCGTCTCCGAGCTGGACGCGGCGGGCCTCGAGCCACTGGTCGTGGCGCCGGAGCGCCAGCGCTCGGCCGCCTCGCATCAGATCACGCTGCACAAACCGCTGCGCGTTACGCGCCGCGGGGAGGGCCGGTTCGCCGCGAGCGGCACGCCGGCCGACTGCGTGTACATCGGGTTGCACAAGCTCGTGCCGCGCCGCCCGGCGCTCGTTTTGTCGGGCATAAACGACGGCTACAACTTGGGCGGCGACGTGTTTTACTCGGGGACGGTGGCCGCCGCGGTCGAAGGGGGCCTGCGCGGGGTTCCCGGGCTCGCCGTGTCGCTCGCGCCCGGCGCGCGCGACGGGATTTGGCGGGCAGCGCGCTTTGCCGCCGAGCTCGCGCGCTCGGTCGCCGACACCGGGCTCGCCGACAAGACGGTCTTGAACGTGAACGTCCCCGCAGGCGACTGCGACGCCTACGCGTGGACCTGCTTGGGCCGGCGGAGTTATCACGACGACGTGCAGGTGCGTGAGGATCCGCGCGGCAAGCCCTACTACTGGATCGGCGGGGGCGAGGCGGCGCTCGGCGACGACGACGGGTCGGACACCGCTGCCATCGGCCGGGGCCTCATCTCGGTGACGCCGCTGTTTTTGGATCTCACCTGCCGCCAGACCCTCGGGCAGGCGCAGTCGTTTTCGTTGCGCGGGTTTCGGCGCGAGGCGTGAACGAAGCCGCTCGGCGCCAGCATGAAGCAAAGGCCGATATGACCACGAAAAGCCTTGGTGAGCTACTGATGCGCTCCATCGTGGGGATCGCCTCCGCCTTGCTGGCAGTTTCGCTCGCCTCCGGCGCCTGTGGGTCCTCGCAGACGACGGACGAACAGAAGGGGGAGGCCCGCGGCGCCGAAGCCGAAGACCCGGGGACGGGCGAGCCCGGCGAGCTGAGCGATGAGGAGCGCGCGCTCATCGAGCTCGACGCGCGACAGCAGGAGGCGTGCTCCGAGATGTGCGCACGCCTTAGCGAATGCGCGGTGGCCGACGCGGAAGCGACGCAGCCCGAGGAGCTCGAGGGCGAGGACTACGAAGAGCTCGGGCGGGCGGTGGCGCGTGAGTGCACGGCCGAGTGTCGCGAAAACGAGCTGTCGGGCCGCCAGGTCGAGGTGCTCGAGACGTGCACGGCCGAGGAAGAGACGTGCGAGGCATACCTCGTGTGCTTGGAAGCGGCCCAGCCGGAGCCCGAAGGCGATTGAAAACCTCGGCCGCCTTTGCCGCCTCAGCGGCGGCCGAGGTGTAACCGCTAAACGCGGGCTGAGGCTGCTCAGTCGAGCTCGATCACCCCGCAGCCCACGCGGGCCCCGGCGTCGCCGGCGGGCTGCGACTCGAGGTCGTCCTGCTCGGCGTGCACGACCAGGGCGCGGCCGGCGATCGAGTTCTGTTCGCCCTCGATGAGGGTCAAAAACTCGAACGTCTCGTCGATCTGGGCGACGCCGTCCTCGTCCACCTCCACGTTGCCGAGGTCACCCACGTGATGTTCGTCGTCGTGGGGGCCGCCGTGGGGGGCGTCTTTGGGGTTGAAGTGATCGCCGGCGCTCATCGCGTCGTCTGCGCTGCAGTCGCCGTGCTCGTGGACGTGAAAGCCGCGCATCCCCGGCTCGAGACCCGTTATCTCCCCGGCGAGATGGACTCCTTCGTCCACCTCGGTGAGGGTGATCTCGCCCTCGACGTCGCTCCCGGAGCGGGCCTCCATCACCGCGGTCGCGGTCAGCGGCTCACCGTCCAGATCGCCCGCGTGGGGGTCCTCGTCGGGCTCCTCGAAGGTGGGATCGACGACGGGCTCGGCCGGCTCGGGCTCTTCGACCTCTTGGGGCGACGACCCGCAGCCTGCGGCGAGCGCGGCCGCCAGCGAAGCGGCCAGGGTGGTCTTCAAAGCGTTCATGGTGGATGCTCCTCCTTGGTGCGATGAGTGGTGCCGGCCGGCGCGGCCGACAGCTGGCTCGCGCGCGCGAGAATAGAGCCTGACCCGGTGCGGATCTACCCCTACCGGCCGAACCGAAGGCTGGGCGCCGCGGCGCGCGAGATCGGCGGCGCTGCGCAGCGAAGGCTTGCGACGGACAGCTCCGCTGTGGATGCTCGTTACGTGACCCCCGACTTGCGCCGGGTCATGCGCGCCCGATCGTGCTTCCCCGTCGCGAAGCTTTCGCCCGGCGCGCAGGCCTCCGCACGCTGCACGCCGCACGCACAAACCCCAGGATGCATAGATGACAGGCCACGTCGAAGTCATCGACCACCCCCTCGTTCAGCACAAGCTCACCCTGATGCGAAAGAGCGACACCGGCACGAGCCGGTTTCGCATGCTGCTGCAAGAGATCAGCATGCTGCTCGCCTACGAGGTGACCCGCGACCTCAAGGTCACGCAGGAGGACATCGAGACGCCATTGCAGGCGATGAGCGCGCCGGTCCTCGACGGTAAGAAGGTCGTGCTGATATCCATCCTGCGCGCCGGCGGCGGCATCTTGGACGGCATGCTCAAGATCTTGCCGTCGGCGCGCGTTGGGCACATCGGGATGTACCGCGACCCCAACACGCTCGAGCCCGTGGAGTATTACTTCAAGGTGCCGAGCGAGATGGCGCGCCGCGACGCCGTCGTGATGGACCCGATGCTCGCCACCGGAAATTCGGCTGCGGCCGCGGTCCAGCGCCTCAAGCAGGCGCAGCCCAAGTCGATCAAATTCGTGTGCCTGCTGGCGGCGCCCGAGGGGGTACGGGCGTTTCACGAGCAGCACCCCGACGTGCCCATCTACACCCCCGCCGTGGACGAGCGGTTAAACGAAAAGGGCTACATCCTCCCCGGGCTCGGCGACGCCGGCGACCGCATGTTCGGTACGAGCTAACGAGGGCTCCGACCTGCGCGCCACGCGATTCGTCTTCGCGCGTCGGGTTTCGCCGTTGACAACGGCCCGCTGAGCATTATGCTGCTAACGCATTGCGTCACTACGCGGAAGGAGGCCAGAGATGGCGATGATGACGAAGACGTTCGAGAACGTGCAGCAGCTCGGCAAGGAGTGGGGCAACTACAGCCGCCGGATGAGCCGGGACGCGCTGCGGGCGATGTCGGGCCAGCTCGAAAATGCGGCCCGCTACCTGGGCAGCCTAAGCAGCCGGCTCGAGGCGGACGAGGGCGACGCGGCGGGTCAAAACGGCCACGCGCCGGAGGGTGGCCAGCACGCCAGCCAGCCCGACTCGCAAACCCACGATTCGCCAAACTGAGCCCGCCGGGGCAGCGGCAGGGCGGATTTTCCGAGCGAACCGGTCTTCGCCCACCCGGCCGAGGCGGCCGCGGCGGGCGATCCCGAAAGAGCCTATCGCCTATCCGCACCGCTTCTGAGCTCGAAGGATAGCGCCCGGGCCGGCGGGGGATGGTCAGGACGCCGGGCCTCGGAAGCGCCCGGGCTCGCGCTCGCGGGGCCCGGGCGACCGCGGCCGGGGAGGCGCGCGCTGATTTGCGCCGGCCCCCACCGCTGTCGTATTTTCCCCGCGCGCGGCCCCATAGCTCAGCCGGATAGAGCGACTGATTCCTAATCAGTAGGTCGGAGGTTCGAGTCCTCCTGGGGTCACCGAGCCTGGCGCCCGCCCGCACCGGGGCGACCTCGCGAATGCCCTGCGGGAGCGGGGCGCGGTCGCGGGTTTTGCGGTGTTAGGATAGCGGCCGATGAAGGCGCGTTCGACATGGCTCGAGACGCCCGTGCGGCGCCTCGTCATGGCGGCACAAAACGCGCTCGAGATCATGCGCCTCGGGAGGCTGAGCGCCGAATCCGGCGCGCCGTTCGATCTGGTCTACGAGGGGATGCACTACCGGCTGCGGCACTACGGGCCGGAGGGGGGCGGGGCCGGAAGCGCTCCGCTGGTCCTCGTGCCGCCGCTCATGGTGGCCTCCGAGGTCTACGATATCGCTCCCGACGTGAGCGCGATCCGTGCGCTCCTCCGGGAGGGAATCGACGTGTGGCTGGTCGATTTCGGCGCGCCCGAGCGCGAAGAGGGGGGCCTCGAGCGGACCCTGGACGATCACGTGCGGGCGGTGAGCGACGCGGTTACGCGCATTCGCGAGCGGTGTGGGCGGGACGTGCATCTCGCGGGCTACTCGCAAGGGGGCATGTTCGTCTATCAGGCCGCGGCGCTCAGGCGCTCGGCGGGCATCGCGTCGGTCGTCACGTTCGGCAGCCCGGTGGATCTGCACCGGAGCGTACCCACGCTCGGCGACCGCATCACCGAGTCGCTGGTAGGGGCGCTCCACGCCGCGCTGGCGCTGCCGCTCGAGCGCGTTCACGGCCTGCCTGGCAAGCTCACGAGCACGGCGTTCAAGCTGCTCAGCGTGGAAAAGGAGCTCAGCCAGCTCGCCGACTTCGTGCGCAAGCTCCACGACCGCCAGGCGCTCGCGCGGCGCGAGAGCAAGCGGCTGTTTTTGCGGGGGGAGGGGTTCGTCGCGTGGCCGGGGCCGGCCCTGCGCAAATTTCTGGACGAGCTGGTGGTCGCCAATCGCATGCGCACGGGCGGTTTCGTGATCGATGGCAACGCGGTGTCGCTCGCCGACATCGACTGTCCGATCGCCTATTTTCTGGGCACGCGGGACGAGATGGCTCGCCCCGAGGCCGTGCGGGGCATTCGCGAGGCGGCGCCGCGCGCCGACACGCACGAAATCGCCGCGCCGGTCGGGCATTTCGGGCTCGTGGTGGGCGGCCGCGCGCAGGAACTTACGTGGCCCACGGTGGCGGCGTGGGTCCGGTGGCGCGAGGGGCAGGGCGCGGCGCCGCGCGCGCTTTCCTCCGTGCGGGCGACGGCGAGCGGGGCAAAGGCGGCGCCCGCGCGCGACGAGGACTTCGAGTCGGCGATCGAGGATCTCGAATTCGACGTGCGGCTGGCCGCGGATGTGGTGTCTCAGGCGGCGACCGCCGGCGCGGGGTGGACGCTCGATGTGGCGGAAAGCGCCGCCGACGCGCTGGCGCAGGTTCGCTGGCAGGTACCGCGCCTGCATCGCCTGCGCCGCATCCGGCCCGACACGCGGATCAGTTTGGCCGCGGAGCTATCGCGACAAGCCGCGCGCATCGGCGACAAAACGTTCTTTTTGTGGCGCGGCCGGGCGTTTTCCTACGAGGTGGCGAGCCGCCGCGTAGACAACGTCGCCCGGGGCCTCATCGCTTGCGGCGTCCGCCCCGGCGACCGCGTCGCGGTGGTGATGGGGGCGCGGCCGAGCTTCTTGTCCGCCGTGTGCGCGATCAATCGGCTCGGCGGGGTGGCGGTGCTCACGAACCCGGACACCCACGATGGCGCCCTGCGCCGCGCGCTCGAGGCCGGCGGCGCGTCGTACGTGGTGGCAGATCCCGAGCGCGCCGGGCGCGCGCGCGCGCTGTTCGACAAAACGGTGTTGGCGCTGGGCGGCGGGCAGGATCGGGCGATCGCGGAAACGGACGTGATCGACATGGAGGCGATCGATCCAGCGGCGGCCGATTTACCGGCCTGGTACGAGCCCGATCAGGGGCGCGCGCGCGATCTCGCGTTTTTGTTCGTGTCGACCGGGCGCACGGGCGAGCCGCGCGTCGCGCGGGTGACGAACCACCGGTTTGCGTTCTCGGCGCTAGGCGCCGCGGCGGCGTGCACGCTCACGCCGAGCGACACCGTGTACTGCTGCCTGCCGCTTCACCACGCGGCGGGCAGCATGGTCGCCACTGGGAGCGCGCTCGTGGGGGGCGCTCGCCTGGCGCTTGCCGATCGGTTTTCGCCCGAGGCATTTTGGACCGAGGTGCGCCGCTACGGGGCCACGGTGGCGTACTACGCCGGAGAGATGTGCCGGCAGCTCGTGCTCGCGGCGCCGCGGCGCGGCGAGACCAATCACCCGCTTCGCCTGCTCGCCGGAAGCGGCATGCGCGCGGATCTGTGGGAGCGCCTGCGCGCGCGCTTCGGCGCCATCGGCATCCTCGAGTTTTACGCATCGACCGAGACGAACGCGGTGATGGCCAACGCCTCGGGCGAAAAGCCCGGCGCCGTGGGGCGCCCGCTACCGGGCAGCAAGGAGCTCGTCCTCGCCGCCTACGACCCCGATCTGGGCGACTTCATCCGCAGCGGCGACGGCCGCCTGGTGGTGGCGGCGGCGGATCGGACCGGCATGCTCTTGGCCCGGCTAGACGGCGAGAGCCTCGAGCGCGTGCCGCCGGCTCGGGTGCTCCGCGGCGTGTTCGAAAGTGACGACGCCTACTACGTGACGGGCGATCTTGTGCGCCGCGATGCCGAGGGGGATCACTTCTACGAGGAGCGGGTTCGCGACGTCATCCCCACGCGCCTCGGCGCGGTGCTTCCGCGCAAGGTCGAAGATCGGCTCTACCGGATGCCCGGTGCTGCGCAGGTGGTCGTGTACGGCGCGCGCGCCGGGGCCGAAGCGGGCGATTCAGACCGCGAGCCGCGGCGGGTCGAGGCCGCCGTGTCGTTTTCGCCGGGCTTCGAGCTCGATCCCGCGCACGTCGAAGAAGCGCTGGCCGGGCTCCCCGAGCGCGCCTTGCCCGCGATCATCCGGTCGATGGTCGACATCCCGACCACGGAAGGGTTCCGGCCGCTCCGCGACCCCGTCCGGCGGGCGGCCGAGGCCGGTGAGCTAGGCGCGCTACCAGCGCTCGTGCGGGGCAAACGCGGCTACGAACGGCGGCCCGACCTCGAGATCGCGCAGCCGCAGGCGTAGGCCAGAGGCCACAGAGCGAGCTACTCGAAACGATTCACACGAGGTCATCCGAGCCGTCATGGATACCAAGTCGTTCGTGGTGTTTGAAGCGCCCGACACCAGGGCGCGCGCCGCCTTCGCGGCGCAGGGGGCCACTGTATGACGACCCTCCTCCTCGTGGAGGACGAATCCGATATCGCCGCCGTGCTCGCCGACGCCCTCGACCTCTACGGCTACACTGTCGTTCTGGCGAGTGGCGGCCACGATGCGCTCGACAGGGCGCGAAAGCACCGCCCGGCGCTCGTCATCACCGACCTCATGATGCCCGGTATGGACGGTCGTGAGCTCATCTGGCGCCTGCGGGAGATCCCCGGCTTCGAAGCGCTGCCCGTGATCGCGATCTCCGCGGCGCCGTATGCCGGGGACGAGCTGTTTTTGCGCAAGCCGTTCGACGTCAAAGACCTCGTGTCCCTGGTCGAGCGCACCATCGCTGCGCATCGTGCGTAGCGGCCACCGGCCACCGGCCGGTTTGAGGCGCGGCGTCAGCCGGCGCCGCGATCGGCCCAGCGGAGCCGGCCGGGAAACCGGGCTGCGGGCGCGTCCGCGGCCCCCGCTCGGTGTCCGGTGAGTCGCATAAGAAGGATTATGTAAACTGACGCCTGGGCAGGCCCGGCGGGATGGGATCGGCTGGGCCAGCGCAGTTTACATAATTCCCGGTGTCGTGATTTCGCCAGCCGTCTGC
>SLNH01000204.1 GCA_007133195.1 Nannocystineae bacterium
CGCACAAGACGCCGCGCTGATCGACGAGCGACGCCATGGGCCGTGGGCGGACTGGGACGATGTGAAGGATGACCTATAGGGTCGTTCTTCACCGAAAGGCCGTCGCCGAGGTCAACGAGCTCCCAGCCTCGAGCAAAAGCCGCGTCAAGGCCGCGATCGACGCCCTTGCTCACGATCCGCGGCCACCGGAAGCGACCAAGCTCAAGGGGCAGGCATCAGCGTATCGCCTCCGGCTCGGAGACTACCGCCTGCTTTACGAAGTGCACGCAACGGAGGTCGTCGTCTACGTCATTGGCGTCGCGCATCGCAAGGAGGTCTGCCTCAGGCGGGTGCTCGTCGATGAACGACACCATCACTTCGGTCGGCGGTCGAGCTCCGCCTGTGCGATGCCCCCCGCCGAGTTCGAGCTGGTGTATTATCAATCTCAAGAAGCCCCAGCCGCGGAGGCTGGACTCACGTAACCAAGTCTCCGGGAATCCCGGGGCGGTTCAGATCGCTATGACGAGATCGCCGGTGAAGACAGGGGCCTGGCAGCGCCACTTCGGACGTTGAGGTTACCCACATCTCCAGCCACGGCGTGTGGCTCCTCGTGCGGGACCGAGAGCTGTTTTTGCCCTACGACGAGTTCCCCTGGTTTCGAGACCACCCGATCAAGCCCGTCCAAAACGTCGAGGAGCCGCGCCAAGGGCACTTTTACTGGCCCGAGCTCGACGTCGACCTCACCGAGGACATCATCGGGCACCCCGAGCGCTTCCCCCTGAAGTCGAACGACGTCGGCTAGGGACAGACGGCGCCGGCCCCCGGCTTTTGCCTCAGGGGAGAGATTGTTCCTTAGATAATCTCTGCCCCTGGTCACGGTTTGGTTGACGGCCAGTCCCGCGCCGCCTCGGCGAAGGCGACTACTGCAGGCCCATTGCGCAGCTCGGCAGGCATCCGAATCCGGGGCGTGACGAGCTCTGGGTAGCGAGATCGGGCTCCGCCTTTCTCGTCACGTGAACGCCTACGGGCCCGGCGTGTCGAGGTCGACGTCAGCCCAAAGGATGCCGAGTTCGAGCTCGATGGCGTCGAAGGGCTCGGCGCGCACGGGATCGTTTCCCTCGAACGTGGCCACGGTGAGCCAGTGGCCGCCCTCGCGCCGCAAGACCTCCAGGGTTTGCTGGCGCGGATTGACCAGCCACGCGTGCTCGACGCCTTCGCGGGCATAGATCGGCAGCTTGTGCGCGCGGTCGATGCGCTCGGTGGCCGGCGAGAGCACTTCGCATACCCAATCCGGGCGCGTCTCGAAGTACGGGACGTCGCCGACGCGGTCCATGGTGGTGCGGCGCCAGCCGCCGAGATCGGGCACGAGAATGTCGCCGCCGAGGTGAAGCTCGGGCTCGAACAAGAGAATCCAGCCGCCAGGGCCACCGCGGCCGCGCTTGAACGGCGGTCCTAGCTCCTCGCCGATGGCTGACACGGCCGCGGCGTGCGGCCCTCCAGGGCGTGGGGATAGCACGAGATCGCCGCTCAGGATCTCTGCGACCTTATGCGGCGGCGCCGCGAGCACGTCGTCATAGGTCGCTTGCTTTCGCGCCGTGCCCATTCCCATAGCTTACTGGCGGCCGGTTTCCGTGTCACGGGAGCCTAAATCATGGGGTGACGATCCTGGGTCGGAGGTGGCCGGAAACGCAGCTTTCCCAGCGTGAAATGACAAAACACGTGCTCTGATCCTGGTTCGCCGGGCTCGGCGCAGTGCCCAAACGCCGCGCAAGTCGCCTCAGTGGGCTCGCGGCAGGGGCAGGCCGCGGCGGGCGAGCGCGCGCGGACGCGGTCGGGGCGCTCGGTGATGATGGTGTCGACGCCGAGGTCGAGGGCGCGCTCGATGTCGGCCGCCTCGTTGACGGTCCACACCGAGACGCGCTGGCCCAGCGCGTGGGCCGCGGCGACGGCGACGCGGCCCACGTCCGCGAACCGGGGCGACCACAAGGTGCAGCCGGCGGCGTAAGCCAGGCGCGGCATCGACCCGCCCTAGTGCCCCGACCCAGGCGTTCTGATCCGTTTTGCGGCCCCCTCACGCGTCTCGCGGCGTCGCTCATCAGTCACGTATGAGCAATACGCTCCTTCTTCGCTTCTTGCGAGCCGCGCGATGTGGCTCGCCCGATCGAATCATTACGCCTGGGTCGGGGCACTAGTGCCTCGACCCAGGCGTTCTGATCCGTTTGGCGGCCCCCTCACGCGCCTCGCAGCGCCCTTCATCAGTCACGTATGGTCAATACGCTCCTTCTTCACGTCTTGCGAGGCACGCGATGTGGCTCGCCCGATCGAATCATTACGCCTGGGTCAAGGCACTAGTCGCCCACGTCGAGCCCGGGGACCACGGCGAGGCGCCGGGGCGATCGCGCTCGATCGTATCGCCTGCTGGATCCTCGCTCGTCAGGCACGCCCGCGCGATGTCGGGCGCCTGGCGGGCGAACCACTGCAGAGTCCGCCAATCGGCGCTCTGCACGGTGGTGCGTTCGGTAACGCCGGCGCCCTGCAGCTCGGCGAAAAGGGCTGCGGCCATGACCTGAGGCGCCGCGGTGTCGCGCGGCACGCCAGCGCACATGGCTCCGGAGCCGCATCGCGGCAAGACCACCGCCTGGGCCGATCGGTCTCGTGCTGCGTCGCCCTTTACGAGGCGCTCTTCGGACAGCGCCCGCTTACTGGCGAGACCGCCCGCGCGTATCTCGCAAAGGTGGAGGCCGGCGCCGTCACGCCGCCGGCAACCGTCCCGGGCACAGCAGAAGCTATGCCGCACGGCGAGCTCCTCACCGACATCCCAGGGCCCGCCCCTCGGCTTGCGGAGATAGCGCGCCGAGTGCAGCGCACCACGGCAGTGTGGGCAGCCCCGCTCCCGCGTCTGGGCCGCGAGCTCGACGTCCAGGGCCAGCAGCGACCCAGAGGCGGTGACGGAGTATTTTACGCGCCTTGTCTGCGAACGCGCCGATATCGACATCAGCGGGCGCGGGAACTACCAGGCAAACTACGATCTTGCTGTCGCAATGCGGCCGGTATCGTCGGGCCGGGGGGAAGGGGCCCGATCCGCGCGGTGCCGGCGCAACCTGGGGCCAGCGAACGTGTCAGAGCGCAGCCGGTCGGTGACCGCGCCTTCGGTGATGTCGTCCAGCGCGGCGATGTCCACTCCGTAGCGAGAATCACCTCATCGCTTGGATCGATCGTCACACTGCGGCTCGGTCCATTGAGCTCAAACGCCATTTCGACCCCTACCGCGTTTCTGACGAAAGGCAGAGGTATCCCGAGGTCTCATCGGAGCCGGTTGCGATGACGGGGGGCATCCTCCCGGCCAGATCTACGAGAGGTCCGGCTCGTCGCCACCTCGCCCACTGGCACCTAGGCGTCAGTGGGGGCACGAGCGCGACTACCGGCGATCGGAGCGCTGGCGGACAGGCGCGTCACCAGCCGGGCGTGGCATGCTGGGCGCATGCAGGCACCAGAGGGGATCTATGTCCGCGAGCTCGGCGAGGGCGCGTCGACCCTGCTCATGGTGCACGGCGGGCCCGACTGGGACCATAGCTTCCTAGTGCCCGCCGCGCGGCCGCTCTCGGCTCACCGCCGCGTCATGCTCTTCGACCTGCGCGGCTGCGGTCGCTCGTTTCGCTGCGAGCGCGCAGGCGACTACACCCGTGAGGCGGCGGCCGGCGATTTGTTGCAGCTCGCGCGCAACCTTCCGCGGCCGATCGATCTGCTGGGATTTTCGTTCGGCGGCAGGCTCGCGATCCGCGCCGCCGAGCGCGAGCCGAACCGATTTCGCTCGCTGATCCTCGCATCGACCGCGACGCGCGCCGCGGTATCGTGGGATCCCGAGCCCGCCGAGCGCGCGCGCCGCCGCCGAGCCGCCGAGGCCGAGCTCGCCCGCCTTGCGCCGAAGGGCGATCCTGCAGCCCACACCCGCGCCCTCGCCCTGAGCGGCCTCGAACTCGATGTGTGGGATCGAGCGCTCATCCCGCGCATTCGCCCGATCATCGAAGCCGTGCGTTTCTCCGGCGAGTGGAGCCGCGACATCTTGGCCGCCGAACGGCCCATCGACGGTAGCTGGCTCGCGCGCTCCGAACTCCCCGTGCTCGTGGTGCACGGCGAGCGCGACCTGCGCTTTCCCGCCGACGACTCCGCGTGGCTCGCCGCGCGCGAAGGCGTACGCCGCAGCATCATCCCCGACGCAGGCCACCTCGTCCACCTCGAGGCCCCCGAGGCGTGGGGGCGCGCCGTGGCCGATTTCCTAGCCGAGCGAGACGCGACGCAGCCGGCGCCGTGAGCTACCGCGGCGGGCCTCCTACGGCCGCGGTGGGGCCGCGCAGGCCTCTTGGCCCATGCATCGGGGACCATCGCCGATCACTTAAGCCGCTAGCCGCCTCCGGCCCCGAGATTTCGGGCAATTCGGGGACGGGATGCATCGGGGACAGACATCGGGGACACAGACATCGGGGACACGATCACGCGCGGAAGCTCGCGATCGTAAAGAAGATCTTCGCATAACCGCGCAAGTTCGAACGATCGGCGCGTCCGAAAAACTGCGCGGCATGGGTCAAAAGCCCTGAAAAGTCCATAAGTTCGACTGAGGATCCTGTCCCCACCGTCCAATGGAAATTCTATGGATGCTCATTATCGGACTGGTGGTGGGGGCCATCGCCAAGTTGATCGTGCCAGGCCCCCAGCCGGGCGGGATCATCGCCACGATGCTCATCGGCGTGGCCGGCTC
>SLNH01000359.1 GCA_007133195.1 Nannocystineae bacterium
GACGACGAAGACTCCGACGATGCCGTGTTCGAGGACGACTTCGACGAGGAGCCGACCCTCGAGTTCGAGCCGGATGACCTAGACGAGCCGCAGGTCGCCGAAGAGGAAGAGGTCGATCTCGACGATCAGGCTCATTGGCAGGACATCGTCGTCGTGGCGCGAAAGCCGTTCCTGCGCCGCGGGCGGCTCGAGCTCATGCCGATGTTCGGCGTCACCACGAACGACAACCTGATCCGGCACAGCCAGCTCGGCGCCCAGGCGAATTACTTTCTCACCGAGGTGCTCGCCGTCGGCGTCGAGGCGAGCCTGTTTCAGGACAGTACCGGCGACGCGTTCGACCTCATCCCCCGGCAAGCCCGCCGGCTGCCCACGGTCAACAAGTACAACTACAACGCCTCGCTCAACTTTCAGTACACCCCGATCTACGGCAAGTTCTCGCTGTTCAATCGGAGCATCATCCACTGGGACGCCTCGGCGACGGCCGGCGTCGGTGTTCAGCAGAGCGAGGTCATCCCGCGCGATCCGGCGTTCGAGGCGTTTACCAACACGCTCGTGACGCCGAACGTGGGGGCCTCCGCGAGGGTGTATTTCAACGACTTCCTCACCCTAAACCTGGGGATTCGCGACTACATCTTTCTCGACCGATACGAGAGCGTCAACCGCGAGGCCGTCGGCGCGGAGGCGGCTCGCGACGAAGGCAGCACCGCGCTCGTCAATCACCTCGTATTCCAGGCCGGCGTGTCGTTCTGGCTCCCCATGTCCTTCTCCTACAGCTCCTTCCGCTGAGGAGTGAGTGCAGGCTCGAAAAATGGCCCATTACCACGACAGCGGCTCGCGCGCTCACCGGCGCGCGGCTTTGGGTACCCCCATGAAACTAAACACGGTCCCCTCGCTCTCGGCGCCCACGTTTCGCAGCGCACTGCGCAAGACCCTGGCGTTCGCGCCCGCGATCACCGCCGCCGCCTGCTTCGGCCTCCTCGCGCCGCCCTCCGCGCACGCACAGGATGAGGTCGCCGACGAGGAACCGCCAGATGAGGGCGACGGGGCGGCGATCGACGACGACCGGGTGAGCCCCCTCGCCGGCCAGCCCGCCGTTCGCAATCGCCAGCTGCTCACCAGTGAGCGGTTCGAGCTCACCCCGACCGTGGAATCCACGATCAACGCGCCGTTTCGGCACACGGTGTCCGGCGGCCTGAAGGGTGAGTACCACCTCACGAGCACCTGGTCGGTCGGCGCCATCGGGCTGTTCGGCTACAGTTTCAACAACGGGCTCACCAACCGGGTCCTCGACGACCTCGACGAAGAGCCAGGGGACATTCCGGAACCGAGCCGGGATCAATTCGAGCAGCGCCTGAACAGCATCCCGGTCCACGGCGCGGGTTACGTGGGCTTCAAGCCGTTTCAAGGCAAGCTGTCGGCCTTCGGCTCGCTGTTTTTGCGCTACAACATCTACGTAAACGGTGGGCTGTCGTTTGCCGTTTTGGAAAACGACTGCTGTACGTTCGACGCCGACCCCAACGACGGCGATCCCCGCACGGATCCGCCGAACAACGACGGCACCGAGGTCGGCCTGTACGGCGGCGCCGGCATCCAGGTGTTCATGAGCGAGTTTTTGGCGCTCGATCTGAGCGTCCGCGACTACTTCTTCCGCAACAACCCCACCGGCGTCACGGGCGATCTTCAGCTCACCAGCGACGACAATCGGCTTCGCCATCACGTCGCCGCCAGCCTCGGGGTGTCCATCTTCTTCCCCCTTCAGGCCGAGCGCAGCCCCTGAGCCGCGCAGACCGCGGCCCAGGGGCTGCGCAGCCCTGCGTCGCTGCCGCCCACGACGGCACTGGGCCGCGATGCCCTGAGCCGGACGGGCAGGCTCGTCGCGAGCGATCGCCGCGACTGTGAGCCCACAATGGCACTGGCCCGAGGTGCTCTGAGCGCGGGGCGCAAGGCGCCTCACCTGGGCGCGCATCCACCTCGGTGGCCCTCACCTCGATTGGGCCTGCGCCCTCCTTCGTCGGTTGCGGAGCGGCTCGCTGCGGCGGCTCCCTCGGCCTGGCGCACCAGTGGTGAACACCCGCCGGCCAGTCCGGCCCCGCTCAGAAGGCGTGCCGCCGCCGCGGCGCGGCGACAGAGCGCGTGTGAAAGCCGCGCGGCACGATCTCCCTGAGCAGTCATGCCGGGCCTGCCGACAGGCCAGGCGTGGCGCCATCGACAGGCCGGCTCGCCCTCGTTCGTGTCCGCGCGCCGGAGGAGAAACCCAGGCGCGCGGCTCGCGCTCAGCTCGTGGGCCAGCCGGCGAGGCGTGCCTTCTGGATAGGCACGCAGCTCGCCCAGCTGCTTTCGAACGCCGACCCCCGCGCGCAAGTGCGGAGGCCGGCGCGGTGAGCGCTGGTTACTCGGCGCCGGCGCTCACCGGGCGGTGGTAGCGGGTCGCCCTGCGATCGATTGCGCCGGACGGCACCGACGACAGCATAGGCTCGACGAATTCGTGCTCGCCGCCGCTCACGACGCCTACGGTCACGGTGTCGCCAGCATCCTCGCTGCGAATATGCCGCACCACATCCCGAGCGCCGGCAGCGCACGAGCCGCCTACGGACACGATCCTGTCGCCCGGCTCGATGCCGGCCCGATCCGCGGGCGAGCCGTCGAACACGTCGAGGACCACGGCGCCGCGAGTGTCGTAGCCCGCGTCGCGGATCGCGACACCGAGCCAACTCACGGGCTCTTGGCTCCCGGCCTGTACGACGCTCACTGCGCCGCGCTCCATGGTCGCCGCGTGATGCACGGTCACGAGGGCGCTTAGCGAGAAGCCTACCGCCACGCCCGTGAGCGTGCACGCCGCCACGAGCGCGGCGAGCCGGCTTCGGTCCCGGTTGGCCAACTTGGCTTCCCGCCGAAGCCGCCGCGGGGTTTCCATACCGCCATCTTGATTCGAGGTGCCTGGCATATCAGAAGCTCCGATACGACTCATGCTCCGTTCCTCTCCGCTTGGGGGCAACCGCCCGGTTGAATCGAGTACGAACGAAGGACTCGTTGACTGCTCTGCCTATGACAACCGGCTACGTCGCTGGCGCATTCCCGATGCCGTCGCGACAGGCGCCCGATATTTTGGGCGTCTGTCCCCGTTTGTGGCCATCCGAGGGCACCAGCGGCTGAATAGCGCGAAAGCAAGGCTCATGATAGGTTGCCAGATCGCGTGCCGAGCCACCACCCCAAACATGCGTCACGGCGATTTCGCATCGCCGCGCTCGGGGCGCTGGCGCTCGTCGTGCTCGCGATTGCGGCTACCGTCGGGTATTTGCGCGTCGCGCTACACGGCGAAAACCTGGCAAACCGGGTCACCGACACCCTGAACGAGCAGATTCGCGGCCGCGTCGAGGCAGAATCGATCACATGGCCGATGGAGGCCATTCCGCGGGCCCTCGCGGGTAAGCCGATTCCGCTCGAAGTAAGACATGTGCGCATCTATGACGAGCTCGGCGACCTCGTCATCGAAACAGACCTCGCGCAGGCGGAGCTCGAGCCGCACCCCGCGATGTTCGGTCGTCGCGATCTCATCATTCACGACATCGCGCTCCCCGAGGGCGGCTACGCGCTGATCCGGCAGATTCCCGCCAGTCCCGAGGAGCGGGTGATGCCGCGCCGCGGCCTCCAAGAGACGAACATCAGCCTCGTGAGCGCGCTATCAGCGCCGCCTCGCCCGGGCTTTTTCGCCGGCCAAGGCGGATCGGCGAGCCCTATCGTCGATCTCAGGCGCTTTTCCGTCCGCGACATCCGGCTCGAGTTCGCGTTTCCCGGCGAGCGTGGAAGCGAGGGCGAAGAGCGCCTCGACCCCAAGGCCGCCGCGATCAGTAGCGGCTTTTACGCGAGCGCCCGGGGGGTGACCGGCGAGGGCTTCTTCAAGATCGACGGAAGCTTTCCGCCGGGCTCCTCGAGCTACTTTTCCCTCACGGCCGACGCCTCGCGCGGGCACATGTTCGCGGGCGGCATTCCGTTCCTCATTCGCGATCTCGAGGTGGAGCGCCTCGCTCAGTTGCCGCGCAGCCTGGGCGATCCGAGACCGCGCGACCTCGAGCTTCGCGCCAGCGGACACACCCCGCAGGGCGCGCGCTTCTCGGGCGCCGGAGCGCTCCGCGACTACCTCGACGATCCGTTCGGCGGCCACCTCGACATCGACGGCGAGATCCGCGATGCCGATAGCCTCGCCCGCGTGCTCACGCGAGGCGCCATCGACGGCGACGACCTCCGCGCCGACATCCGCCTGGGCGGGCGCACCATCGCCCCCGCGCTCGAGGCCTCCGTCTATGGGGCGTCGTTCGACCTCGACTTCGCCGAAGCCCACCCGCCGGTGCCCACCACGGTGCCGGAGGCGACCTTCACCCACGACGCGAGCACGGGCCGAGGGCGGATCGATCACATCGAGGCGCGGGGCGCCGGGGGCGCGGCGGTCGCGAGCGGCTCCTTCGCGACGGGCGATGGATTTCGATTCGAAGGCGACGTCGACGTCACCGAGGCGCTCGAGGTCCGCCGCTACCTGCCGCCGCCCGTGCTGCCGCCGGTCGGCGACACGAAGCTGTCGGGAACGCTCGCGGTCCAGGGGACGATCGCGGCCGGCGGCGACATCCTCAGCATCGTCGCCAGCGACCTCGACATGCGGCTTGGCCGCGCCCGCATCGGTGGCACGCTCCGTTACACCGAGGACGAGCGGCTTCACAACGAGGACCTGATCGTCCACATCGGAGACACGGTCATCCGCATCGACGAAGGCTCGGTCGACTTCGCCCGCGACGTGCTCGACGATATTCGGTTTTCGATCCGCTCGCGGGATTTCGACGATTGGCTCCGCCGCTACGAGGCCCTGCCGGTGATGAAGACGCTGGCGGGCGCGGGACGATACGCTGGGCCGCGCGAGGATCCGCGCCTGTCCGCGCGCCTCACCGCCGGCGAGGTCCCGATGTTCGGCGACGTGGACTTTCAGCTCATCCACCGCGGGCAACGCGCGCTCCTTCGCGAGATCCGAGCCGATCTTTTCGGCGGCGACGTCTCGGCCGACGGCGAATTCCTCCTCGGCGAGCACCCGGAGATTCTCGACTTCGAAGCGGTGGCTACGGACGTCGATCTGTCGGAGATTCCGATCGTCGGCCAGGTCCTCGAAGGCCGCGTCACCGCGAAAGCCCGGGCTCACGGCTCGACCGCCGAGCCCGAGCTCGCGCTCGACGTCCGCGCATCAGACGACCTCGCGATCGCGGGGGAGCGGTTCTCGGAGTTCAGCCTGGCCGCCCGGGTCGAGGGCGGCGCGCGGTCGCTCGAGGCGAAGCTCGCGCGCGCGGGCGGCGGCGCGCTGGACGTGCGCGCCGACGTCGATCCGAGCGGCTCCCTGGGCGGGGGCGTGATGCTCGAAGACGTGGACCTCGCCTCGCTCGCCCTAGACCCCGAAGGCGATCCGTACGCCGGGGGAAGGCTCGCAGCCGCGATCGAGCTGGGAGGCACGGCGCGCGCGCCCGAGCTCGGCGGAGCGCTGTCGCTGAGCGAGGGGTGGTTTCACCGCGCGCACCTCGGCGCGGCCGAGATCACCGTGGCGCCGGAGGAGCCCGGCGTGGCGCGGCTGCGCGGGCGCCTGTTCGAGGGCCTCGCCGATATCACCGGGACGGTGGAGACCGCGCCGCCCTACCGGGCCGACATCACGATCGACATCCACCGGGCCGAGCTCGATCGCTTCTTGCCCGAGCTCGCCGAGGAAGTAGGTGCGCGCGCGTGGGTGAGCGGACGAGCCCGCGTGCGCGGGCCGCTTTCGCCAAGCGCGTCCGAGCCCCCCGAAATCGACGTCCTTCTCCACGAGGCGGTGGTGCACATGGATCGCTCGGACGGCCGCGGGCGGCCGCGCCCCGTGCGGCTGAAAAACCAGACCCCCATCCGCGTCGGCTTCGACGGCCAGGTCGCGCGGATCGAGGACGAGGTCATCCTGTCGGGCACCGCGGGAGAGTTCCGCGTGAGCGGTGGCGGGCGCCCGTCCGAGCTCGACCTGTCCATAAGCGGCGGCCTCGACGTGGAGCTACTCGCGCCCTACTTCCAGCAGCAATTCGACGAAGTCACCGGGCTTGCGCGGATCGACCTCGGCATCGCCGGCCATCCGCAAAGCCCGGAGCTGAGCGGCACCGTGGACGTGGAGGACATCGAGGTGCGGCTCGCGGGTCAGGACGCCTCGATCCGCGCGCCGGCCGGCAAGATCGAAGTCACGAACGACCAGCTGGTCGTCACCGGACTCACGGTGGAGGCGGCCGATCCGTACAGCGACGAGGTCGCCGAGCTCACGGTGGCAGGCGGTGTCGGTCTCGAAAACTTTCAGCCCAGGCTGTGGGCCCTTCACGTCCACGGCTCCCTCGGCGGCAAGCTCCTGCTCGCGCTGTTACCGGAGGAGCTGTCGAGCGCCCGCGGCGCCGCCGATCTCTCGCTGTCGCTGATCGGCGAGGGGCGGACGCCGAACATCGACGGCGAGCTCCGGTTCGGCACCGAGGAGCCCATCGCCCTCGTCCCGCGGGGCATGCGCCGCGAGCTTTTGTTCGATCGCGGGCTGGTTCGCTTCACGGACGATCTCGTCGAGATCGACAGCGTGGGCGGATGGGTAGACGACGAAGGCTACGTCTCGGACGTGAGCGGCGAAATCGGCCTGTCCGGCGGGCGGCCGGCCGACATCGACGTCACGCTGTCGGCCGAGGACCTCCCGTTCCGCATCCCGCAGACCCTGGAGCTGCTGCTCGGCCTTCGCGACGTGCGCATCGTCGGCGACCTCGAGCGGGGTATTGAAATCGCCGGTGACGTCCTCGTGATCGACGGTCGCTACATTCAGGACTTCAACCCGCTGCTCGACGAGATTCGCCCCCAGCGCGTGGTCGAGGAGTCTCCCGCGTTTTACGAGCGCATCCCGATCCTCGCCGGGGCCGAGCTCGAGCTCGGCGTCGAGACGCGCAGCTTCTTCGTCCGCAACAACGTGGCCAGCGTCGCCCTCACGGGCGGGCTCGAGATCACCGGCACGCCGAGCCGACCTCAGCTCGACGGGGTGGTGCGCGTCGAGGACGGCTCGTTCCAGTTTCAGGGCGTGCGCGCCGAGTTTCAGGAGACGTCGGGGACGGTGACGTTCGAGCGCTACCGCGACTTCCCCGACAGCACGCCCGCGCTCGACATTCGCAGCGAGAGCGAGTACCGGGACTTCGCGGGCGAGGATCACCTGGTCGTGCTCGAGCTCACCGGACCGCTCGGTCAGCTGCAGTGGGACCTGTTCACGACGGGGGGCCTCAACAAGGCGCAGACGTTCATGCTCATCGTCTCCGGACGCACCCCGGAGGAGGCGCGCCGGATCATCGGCGACGAGTCGGTGGTGCGCGGGCCGGGCGAGTTCGCCGGAACGCGGTCCACGCAAGATCCCGACGGAAATTTGGCCGTCGTCGATCAGTTGGTCAAGGATCTGGCCGGCGACTTCTTCTCGCTGCTCATCGAGGATTCGATCCGCAACGTCACGGACTTGGACGTCGCCCGCCTCCAACTGGGTACGGCATCCGTGGGCTTTCACGGCGAAAAGGAGTTCACGAGGAGCTTCCGCGTGCTCGGCGATCTCGAGCGCTCGCTCCGCGGTTGGGCCTGGGACGTGCGTGGGGAATACCGCCTCCTCGACCAGCTGTCCGTCGAGGGCGAATATCTGCACAAAGACTACGACGAGGACGTGGAAGAGGACGTTCGGAACTTCCGCGTCAAGGCGGTGTGGCGCTGGCTTATCCCATGAGGGCGCGGGCACTACTCGCGGCGCTGGCGGTCCTCGCGATCCAGAGCTCGAGCGCCCGCGCGATCGGCGATACAGGCGACGACCGCGCCGCCGCCCCGGCCGCACAGGACGAGGACGGCGCCGGCGAGTCGCGCCCCGGCGACGGCCGCGCCGCCCCCGCCGCGGACGCCGCGGACGACGAGGACGACGCCGGCGAGCCGAGCCCGCTCGACATCCCCTCGGAGGCGAGCCCACCGCCGGTCTCCGACGTGCCCACGGCGTGGACGGACGTGCCCGAGCCTCCCATCGAGTGGGAGGACTGGACGATCGAGGGTCAGCTCCTCGACCCGCCCGAGGTGGTCCGCGCGCTGTACGAGCCCGTGATGGACCAAAACCGGGGATGGGGTGAGCAGCAGCAGCGCAACGTCGCGGAGTTTTCCCAGCAGCTCGGCTATCACCTCCGCGTTCGCAACGAGCCGCTGAGCGCCGGCGGGGTGCGCGCCGTGCTCGACCTCGTGCCGATCACGCGCGTGCGCCGCGTAGACATCAGCTTCGCCGATCTCGCCGAGCAGGTGCGGCATCCGGTCTTCAAGGAGGAAATCATGCGCCGCATGCGGCTTCGCCCGGGGGCCGAGCTGGCGCGCGACCGCGCGGCCCGCGCGGAGCAGATCCGCGAGGAGGCGGAGCGGGTCGCCGACTATCTGCGAAACGACGGGTTCTTCGAAGCGAGCGTCGAAATCGACCACCAGCCAGCCGGCCCCTACGCGGTGCAGCTCGACGTCGACATCGACAAGGGACCTGCCTACCGAGTCGGCGACATCGAGGTCGTGGGCAACGAGACCATCTCCGACGAGGACATCGCCGACCAGTTCCGCCACGCGCGGTTTTGCATCCTCCAGGTCTGCGTGGGCGAGCGACGGTTTTCTCGGCAGCAGCTCGGCGACGACGTCGAGAGCGTCGTGGAGATGTACCAGCGGCGCGGGTTCCCGGGCGCTCGGGTGCGCACGACGTTCGACCTGCGCCACAGCTTCAAGCGCGCCACGGAGACCGTGGAGTTCGAGGTCATCGTCAACGAGCGCCGCAAGATCGACGTGGTCTTCGAGGGGACGAGCGACCGGTTTCCCCACGATCAGCTCGCGGATGTGCTCACGTTCGCGGACGAGGGCAACTACGACGACGTGACCATCGAGAGCTCCGCGGAGGCGCTCCGCCGCCATTACCAAAGTCGCGGTTACTACGAGGCCTACGTCACCTGGGAGCGCGAGCGCTTTCAGTTCTTCGACCGCATCATCTTCTCCATCGCGGAGGGGCCGCGGCTGCGGGTGCGCTCGGTCGCCTTCGCAGGGAACGCGGGAATCTCGGATCGCGAGCTCCGCTCTGTCGTCGCGACCACCACGTTCGAGACCTTCGGCCTGTTCCGCGAAGGGGGCTACGCGACCTCCGTTCAGCTCGAGCAGGACGTCGGCAGGATCGAGCGCTTCTACCGGAGCCGCGGCTACCGAGACGCGGAGGTGACCGTGCGCGTGGCGCGGGCCGAGGCCCTGCTGGACGACGCCGCCGCGCTCACGGCGGCGACCTTGGGCGGGCTCCCCAGCCCGGGTTTGTTCATCCGCTTCGACATCGACGAGGGCGAGCAAGTCAGGGTCTCCGACGTGATGTTCGAGATCGAGGAGCCGGCGCGGCTCGACCCGGACGCGCTCCGCGACGCGCTCGGGGTGAGCCCGGGCGACGTGTTCGTTCCCGAGCGAATCGAAGACGATCAGGAGGCGCTCAAGCGCTACTACTTCGAGCGCGGGTTTCCGCGCGCGGAGGTCCACACGGCGTGGCGCGAGGCCGAAAATCCCGGCGGGCGCGTGATTGTCCACCGCATCCGGGAAAACGCTCAAAAACGCGTGGGCCAGGTCGTTTTGCGCGGCAACTTCAAGACCCAGGACTGGATCCTGTTTCAGGAGCTCGGGCTCGAGGAGGGGGACCTGCTCACCGCGCAGGCCGCGCAGGTGGCTCAGGCCAACCTCAGGCAGTCGGGCTTGTTTTCCGGCGTGCAGCTCCGGTATTTCGGCATCGAGGACGCGCGGCGGGAGACCGTCGACATCCTGGTTCGCGTCGACGAGCGCCACGACCACACCGCCTCGGTCGAGGTGGGCGGAGGCTGGTCCACCGATAGCTCGGTGTTCGTGGAGACCATCGGCAGCATGGACAACATCGCCGGCATCGGCGCCCGGCTAGACGCGCGCGCGCAGGCGGGCTTCGAGATTCAGGGGGCCGAATCCACGCTCGTGTTTCCGCGCTGGCTCATGAGGAGCGCGACCGGGCGGCCGTTTCTGCTCGAGGTCACCGGGTTTTGGCGCAGAGAGACCACCGAACGGTTCGGCGACCTCGAGAGCTTCGGCGGCAGCGTCGCCGCCACGCGCGAGTGGCGGCGGGGCTTTTTCCGCAACTGGCTCGTGTCGTTTAGCTACAACTTCCGGCAGCGAAACCGAAACCAAGATCTCATCCGGCCCCCGGGCGCGAGCGGCGATCTCCGCTCGGTCCCGGTGCGGACGCGCACGAGCAGCATCGGGCCCCAGCTCATCATCGACAAGCGGCGCGATGAGGACGGTCAGATGAACCCGCTCGCGCCGGTGCGCGGTTTCCGGCTCGACCTGTCCGCGCAGTTCGCCGAGGATCGCTTCGTGGGCTCGGACAGCTTCATCAAGCTCGGCGGCTCATTCCAGCACTACCTCGAGCTGTCCAATCGGCTCCGGCTTTCGAACGGCGTCCGCTACGATCACGGCATCCCCCTCGGCGGCGACGTCCTTTTGCCCGAGGTGGAGCGCTTCTTCGCCGGCGGCGACACCACCGTGCGCGGGTTCGAGGAAGACCGCCTCGCCACGGAGGTGATCGAGACGACGGTGCCGCCCATCGGCGCGCGCCAGTTCCGCGTCGTCCCCGCGAGCGGAAACATCCGCTTCATCCATAACGTGGACCTCCAGCTCGAGGTGTGGGAGCTCGGCCCGTTCCCGGTCGCCACGGCCGTGTTCGTCGACAGCGGGTTCGTCAAAAACTCGCTGGACGGGCTGTCCGCCAGCGATCTGCGCCACGCGCTCGGGGTGAGCCTTTTCCGCTACGTCACCCCGTTCGGTTCGCTGTCGGCCGAGTGGGCCATGCCCTTGGCCCCGCGCATCGGCGACGATCCGCGCGGGCGCTTTCACATCAACGTGGGCGCGACGATGCAGTTTTGAGCAACGGGGGGAGAAACTCGGCCCCGAGCTAGGCGTCCATGGCTAAGAGCCCTTCTTCTCGGCGATCTTGCGCTTTTGCCGGATCTTGAGCTTCCGCTGGCGCTTGAGCCTTCGCGTTTTCGGCGACCTGCGGCGATCTCCGCGTCCCATGGCGGCCTCCTTGTCATCGAGGTTGTCGGATCGCGCGCCCGCGACCCGGAAGCAAGAGCGTTAGCCAACTCGGCGTCCGTGTCAATGGGCCGCGGGCGCCGAGCGCGGCCGTCGCCGCGGCGCCCCTCACGCCGATCAGCAGCCCCCGGCGCCGCCGAACGGAAGCGCCACGACCTCGGCGCGCTGGCCCTCGACCTCGACCTCGCCACCCACCTCCCACGCCGCCCGGGGCAACAGCGCGAGCGCGATGCTCCCGAACACGGGGGAGACGGCGGCGGAGGTTATCCGAGCCGCCCCCGGCTTGTCCGGGTGATCGACCTTCGCGCCGATGGACAGCGGCGAGCCCCCCACCGCGCGCAGCCCGCGCAGATACTTGTTGGCCTCACCCCGAGACTTGACCCGGGCGATCGGCTCCTGGCCGATATAACAGCCCTTTTGGTAATCGATGTAGCGCGAAAGCGGCGACTCGAACGGGAAATTCTTGTCACCCAAGTCTTTGCCGTACAGCGGAAATCCGGCCTCCACCCGCCGCACCTCGACCTCCTCGGCGGACGCCACCGGGTCGGGCGGCGGCGACAGCACCGGCGGCGCGTCCCAGACGTCCTGCGGAGCTGACCAAACTTTGTGCAGGGGTTCGCTGGCGACCTCGAACTCCACATCGTCGACCATGACGTACTGGTCCAGAAATTCGATCGTGGCGTCGCGCAGGTCGGGCTGGCAGAGGATCATGTGGTGGTCGCCGCGATTGACGATCTCCACGATCGACATGAGCCGGCCCTTGGCGTTCAGGATCGACGCGCGGCACGACTCGCCTTCGGCGAGCCGCGCGACGTCGCTCGTGCACATGCCGTGCAGAAACTGCGCGCGATCGTCGCCGGTGACCGCGATCTGTCCCCAGTCGCGAAGGTCGACGTTTAGCGATTTCATCTCACCTCCTTGCCGGCGGCGCGCAGGCGCTCCACCCGGCGGGTGTTGGCGTCGCGGTGCCGGCGGTGGTCTTCCTCGGACACGAGCGTGAGCGGCGGTACCGGGCGCGGCGTCCCGTCATCCTCGCGAATCGCCACGAACGTGAGATACGCCTTCGTCGTGTAGCGGCGCTCGCGCGTGGCCGGATCCTCGGTCTCGACGCGGCAGCCCACCTCCATCGACGTGCGGCGCGCATAGTTCACCATCGCCTGAAGGACGACCACCTGGCCCACGCGCACGGGCACCAGGAAGTCCAGGCGATCGATCGAAGCGGTCACGACCGCGCCGCCGGCGTGGCGCATGGCCGCCACACCGGCGCACACGTCGATCCACTGCATCAAGACGCCGCCGAACATCACGCCGGCCAGCCCGTTGGCCTGGCCGGGCATCACGATTTGGGTCATCTCGCAGCGAGACGCGCTCGGCGTGAGCCGCGCTGCCTCGGCGGTGTGCTCTGCCCGGGTCACGGCCAAACCATGGGCCGGGGCCACGCCCCGGCGCAAGGCCCGCGCCGCAAACCCGCGCCCCGCCCGAAAACCGTGGCTAGTGGACGGCTGGCAGGGCCACCGCGAGGGTCGCGAAGAACGCCGCAAACGGGAGAAACCGAAGCGCCAAGCCCCGCTCGCGCCGCAAGCGCCTGCCCCGGCGAAACACGCTCGTCCCGCCCCCGCGGCGCGCCGAGGCCGCCTGGGTCTGCTTCGCGAGCGACAGGCGCTCGGCCCGGCTGAGCTTGACGTGCACGCCCGGCAAAAACCCCGACGAGCTGCGCCCGCCGTCGCCGGTGTCAGCAGGCGCCGAGACAGTTCGTGGCGTCTCGGGGATCCCCCGCTCGCCCCGCTCGCCGGCCAGCTCGAGGATCACCCCGCCGCCACACTCGGGGCACGAGCTCGGCTCCGGGCTGGCGAATTCCCGCTGACATCGGTAGCACACGGCTTGGAGGATGGGCATATCGGCTGCGATGGGCATGGCGTCACCTCGTGTCCCAGCCCTATGCGAAGCGAATGCCAGATCGACACAGCTCGACATCCCCGGATTTTCGGGACCAGCGCGCCCGCGCGAACGCGTTGACCAGGGGGCCGTGCTCCCACCCTTGGGGCATGGGGTCTACATCCGACAGGTCGCACGGGGTGGGTCTCGTTCGCGCTTCGCGCGCCGTTCGAGATGCGGTAGAAGATGGCGGGGTGAGCTACGCCCGGGAGCACGCGCCGCCTCGGCCCGTGAGCGCGGCCGCCGTCCCGCTCGCGCTCGCCATCGGCGCGGTCGCCGCGAGCTGCGCGCCGGACCGCCCCGACATCGATCAATTTCCCATCGCCCTGGACCGCGAGGCCGGTCCCGTGATGATCGCAGCGTCGTTCGGCGAAGGCTCCCCGGCGGCGGCGGTCATCGATGTGCTCTCGCCCCAGACGGCTCGGATCGTGCCGGGCGCCGAGGCGACCCGCCGCCGCGGCGAAGTCACGATTTACAACCGGCTCATCCCCGGGCAAGCGCCGGTGGCGCGCGCGCGATTCGGCGGGGCCACGATCTACGACTACGACCCGTGCGACGGTGGCGACGAGCCCTGCCTGGTCGGCCTGGGCGACGCGGCCGTCCCCTACGAGGCCGTGATCGGCACCGACCTATTGGCCGACTTGGCCCTGTCGTTCGACTTCGGCCAGGGCGACGTTCGCCTGTATCCCGACATTCCGCTCGGCGACTTCGACCACGGCCTCATGTGCACCGCCGTGTTCCGGGGCCCCTATTCCGGAGGCGGCACACTCATCGTCGATGGCGCCGAGGACGGGTTCGAGGGGCGGCGTGCGGCGCTCGGCGCCTGTATGGGCTTTGCCGAGTCGGGCGCCGATTCGGGACGCGGCGCAAACGCCCTGCTACTGCTCTCGACGGGCGCCGGCGTGACCGTCCTCGGCGAGAGCGCCTACGCGCGATATCGCTCGCGCTCGAACGCGCCACCGAGCTCCGAGCTCCCCGCCGACACGCTCCACCTCCCCTACGGCTCCATCCAGGCGCGCATCGGCGAAGTCAGCGACCTGTCGCTCGCCGCGGGCGCATCCGATGAGCGAGGTCCGTGCAGCGAGGTTTATACCCACCGCATCATGCACCGCGGCGGCTGCGAGCGCGCCGGGGTCGACGCCTGCCCGTGCCCGGACGGCAACGACAGCTGTCGGGCCGGCGCCGTCGTCGATATCGACGGCCCGATCCAGGTCGCCGTGATCGCCGACGACCACCCTCTCCTTCAGTCGCTCCGCAGCGAGGTCCAGCCGGCGCTGCCCGACGTGGACGGCATCCTCGGCGCGGGCGCGCTGGCGAATCTGCGGCTCGATCTCGACTACCCGAACGACCGCATCCTCGTGTCGTGCTCGGGCCAATACGAAGGCGAAGACCGAGCCGACGGCTGCCGTGTTCACCCGGCGTTGGCGAGTGCCGACGCCCGCGAGGTCGTGGACCACTGCCCCGCCCCGCCGGGCCCCGACTAGCTAGCCGCCGACTCGTCTCAGTCGACGGTTCGGATCTGGGCGCCGAGCGAACCGAGCGCGGCAGGGAACTCGGGAAACGAGGTCGCCACGTTGTCCACGTCATCCACCCGGGTGGGTCCGTCCGCGGCCAGCGCGGCCACCGCGGCCGACATGGCGATGCGATGATCGCCGGCGGCGTCGACGCGCGCCGGCGCGAGGGGCTTTGCGCCGCGCCCTCGCACGCGAAACCCGCCCGCGTGCTCTTCGACCTCGACGCCGAAACCGCGCAGCATCTCGGTGGTCGTGGCGATGCGATCCGACTCCTTGTAGCGAAGCTCCTCGGCGTCGCGGAAATCGGTGTCCCCCGCAGCCCGCGCCGCGACCACGGCGAGGATCGGGATCTCGTCGATGGCGCGGACCACGACGTCGCCGCCGATTTCGGCGCCGCGCAGGCCCTCCCCCGCGCTCGCGGGCACGTGCAGGTCGGCGACCGGCTCGCCCCCTTCGTGCCTTTCATTGCGACGCTCGATCCGCGCGCCCATGGTCGCGAGCGCGTCGAAAAAGCCGGTCCGGGTGTCGTTGACACACACACCGCGCACCGCGATGTCGCCGCCGCCCGCCACGAGCCCCGCCGCCACCGCGAACGCGGCCGCCGACGGATCGCCCGGCACGGCGAGCGGCCTCGGCTCCAGGCGCCGGTCCCAGCCCGCGGGATCGAGGGTGACCCGGCCCTTGTCCCGGGAGACCGGCGCGCCCAGATAGGCGAGCATCCGCTCGGTGTGATCCCGCGTCGGGCCGGGCTCGCTGACCGATACCGCCCCCTCGGCGAACAGACCGGCCAAAAGGATCGCCGACTTGACCTGAGCCGACGCGACGTCGAGCGTCCAGTCCAGGCCGGCGAGGCGCCCGCGCCGCGGGCCTCGCACCGACAGCGGCGGGTAGATCTCCCCCGGGCGCTGGCCCTCTCGGCCCGTCACGCTCGCCCCCATCGCGGTGAGGGGATCGCCGATCCGCCGCATCGGCCGGCGTGACAGCGAAGCGTCGCCCACGAGCTCGGAGCCGAAGTTCTGGCCAGCCAAGATGCCGGCCAAAAGCCGCATCGCGGTCCCCGCGTTGCCGCAATCGATGGGGCCTCGCGGCGCGGCGAGCCCGTCCAAGCCGACGCCGTGGACGCGGAGCGCCTCGCCTCCGCCGGCGCCACGGTGGACCGAAATTTCGGCGCCGAGCGCCTCCGCGGCGCCGAGCGATCGGCGGTTGTCCTCGCCCCGGCCCATGCCGGTGATCGACACCTCGCCGCTCGCCAGCGCGGCCAAGATCGCCGCGCGGTGGCCGATGGACTTGTCGCCAGGCGCGCCGACCTCGCCGGCGACGCCGGCCCGGTCGGGCTCGATGATATAGCTCGTCATGGCAGCTCCTCGTCGCCGGCGCCGAGGTCCCGAAGCAGGGCGCCGGCCGCGCGCTCCACCTTTGGGGGCGAGAGCACCAGCGTCAACTGGATGGTCATCCCCTCCTTTTCGATGCGGGCCCGGCGAACGGCCGGGGCGAGCCCGTAGCGCGCGATCTCCTCGGTTTGCGCGGCGCGATCGCGAAACGCCCGAAGCGCGGTCGCCAGCGATTCCGCGTGATCCGGACTCTCGGCGCCCAAAAGCGCCACCACCGCGACGTCGTCGACCACGTCTCCCCAAATCGAAACCGCGACCGGCACATCCGGAAGCGAAAACAGCCGCGAGAGCCCCACGCGCGCATCGAAGTCGAGGTCCCCGCCGACCCGGAGCGCGGCGCCCGGAGCCCCATGCGGCTCGGCCTCGGCGCGGAGCTCCGCGAGCCGCTCGTCGTGGGCGGCCGAGGTTTCGTCACCGGAGGTGACCAGCGTGACGAGCTCGGACGGACCGAGCACCACCGTGTCGTCGGCGACCTGCGTCGCCCCCTCGATCGCCTCGAGATCGCCGCCGCGGAGGAACGTGAGGCTCTCAGCCGAGTCTCGGCCGAGGTGGTACGAGGCGAGCACGATCTCGTCGGCGCCGAGCAGATCGATGCCGCGCGCCCCGTCCCAAGCGCTGTCGCGCAGCGCCGCCACGAACCCGCCGAGCCCCTGGCTTTCGCGGATCCGCGCCACGTCGATCTCGACGAGGAGCTCGGCCCCCTCGGGCGCCTGCGCCCACAGCGCGCCTTCGTCGGGCGGCGCC
>SLNH01000088.1 GCA_007133195.1 Nannocystineae bacterium
TACATCCGGCCCTGGATGATCGGCATTGCCGAGGAGCACTTCGAGTTCGACGTTCGCCCGGCGCGCCGGGTTCTGGGCTGGCAACCCGACGGCTACCTCGGGGATCGGCTCGATGCCATGTGCGAGCGCGCGGCGATCCACCGAGATATCTGGCTAGCAAAGAATGAAACGCGGCCGAAATAGGCGTTCGCGCGGTCATCGGCTGCGCGCCTCGGCCATCGGGGAGCACGATTCGGTCTGGCGGTCGGAGGTTGGCGAGGCTCATATGAGCTATGTGATGGGTGCCGGGCCCGTGTCAACCCCGCGGACCCCGCTACGCAGCAAACCAAGATGTCGCCGGCACTCCCCACCGACCGCCACCGCCAAACGCCGTCGCTGCCTGGCCCGCCGCGAATGGCGCTCCCTCGGAGTGCAAGGGCCGCCCGTGTATCTCGCTCGCGAGTTCGAGGATCCCGCGCGCCCCGCCGGACCTCGAGCACGCGCTCACCCTGGGGATGCGGGCGAGCGTTCAGCATCCCGTGTTCGTCGTGCCTCCGGGGCTCGCACCGGGCAACGTGGAGGGTGAGCTTCGCCGACTCGCTGGATAAGTACCTCGTCGTCGTCGCCGACGAAGAGCGACTCCTCGACGCAGAGCCCATCGACCCTCGGTAAACGGCCCACGGTCAGTGCGGTGCGCAACAAGAACGTCGCCTGCGACGTGCACCGCATCCACCCAACGCGCCGCGATTGGGATCAAAGCAGCGGCAGCTGCGGCGGGAGCACCCGATCGCGGATGACGTCCTCGACGTCCTCGAGCCAGCGCTCGCGCCTGTCTGGCTCGAGCCTGAGGGGGGCGAGCTCGCGCGCTTCGAGCTCTTCGATGAGACGAGCATCGACGGCGCGTTGAAAGTCGGGGTCGAGCGCTCGCAAACCATCGGCGCGCGGATGGTCGACGACGGGCACGTAGACGAGGAGGTCGTAGGTGCGGAGCCACCAGGCGACGAGCGCCTCGACGCCGTGGTCGGCGCGCCCGGAGGACAAAAGGAGATAGACGTAATTGTCGAGGACGCTCCGATCGCAGAGCACGACCGGGTGCCGCGCCG
This sequence comes from Nannocystineae bacterium, assembly GCA_007133195.1. Lineage (GTDB taxonomy): Bacteria > Myxococcota_A > Polyangia > Haliangiales > Haliangiaceae > SLNH01. The sequence goes on from SLNH01000088.1 coordinate 1,083, forward strand.
AGGCGACGAGTTCGTCGGCGATCTGCGTGTGGAGAATCCACGACTGCGCCGCGAGACTGGTTTCGCCGTTTATGGGGAGCGGGCAGCGACGCGCCACCTCATGGACGATATCGAGGACGACATCGGCGGCCTTGAGCCGGGCGCCGAGACCATAGCAAAGCGTGGTCTTCCCGACGCTGTGGGTGCCGATGAAGGCGAGCTTCAGCATCCTCACGGCCGAGAGCATACACGTGTGGGAGCGCCGCATCGACCGGGCCAGCCCCCCGCGGCCGGGAGACCGGGCGCCGCGCTCACGGCGCGGTCTCGAACGAGGGCTCCGCCCAGACCGCCTGGTCGCCCGTTCGGGCGCATCCACTCGTTATCGCTGCCGCGCGGCTCGACCGCCCGAGACGAAAGATGACGACAAAGGTGCGGTCGCCAGCGTAACAGGTGACCGGGACGTGGAGCGAGGGATATGCTAGGGCGATGAGAGGCCCAGCTTCGTTACGGGTGATGTGTGTGGCCGTGATGCTCGCCGGCGGGCTCGTGGGGGCGCCGGCCGCCGCGCAGCCCGATTTCCTGGCGTTCGAGAGCGGGCCGGTGCGGCCGCTCTCGCTCTCGCCGAGCGGCGATGTCCTGTTCGCCGCCAACACGCCGGACGGTTACTTGGAGATCTTCGACGTAGACGCGGACGGCGAGCTCGAATATCGCGCCTCGGTCTCCGTCGGCATGGAACCGGTGGCGGTGGCGGCGCGCAGCGAAGACGAGGTCTGGGTCGTCAATCACCTGTCCGACAGCGTGAGCATCGTCGACGTGCCGTCGGAGCGGGTCGTTCGCACGCTGCTCGTAGGAGACGAGCCCCGCGACATCGTCTTCGCGGGCTCCGACCGCAGCCGCGCGTTCATCACCACCGCACGACGGGGCCAGCACCGCACGCACCCATCGCTCAGCGGCGTGCCCGGGGCCGGCGATCCGGAACTCACGAGCCCCGGCGTCGGTCGCGCAGACCTCTGGGTCTTCGACGCCGAAGACCTCGGCGACGCGGTGGGCGGCGTGCCGGAAGAGATCGTGGTGCTCTTCGGTGACACGCCGCGCCCCCTCGCCGTATCGCCAGACGGCGAAACCGTCTACGCCGGCGTTTTCCACTCGGGCAACCGCACCGCTGTCGTTCCCGAGGGCGCCGTATGCGACGGCTTCGACGCCGCCGGTCCGTGCACGGTCGACGGCGCGACCATGCCCGGCGGGCTGCCGGGGCCCAGCGCGAACGCAGATGGCGAATCGGCGCCCGAGACCGGGCTCATCGTGCAATACGACCCGATCGCGGACGCGTGGTTCGACGACGAGGGCCGCGACTGGAGCGGCGCGATCCGCTTCGACCTGCCGGATTACGACGTCTTCGCGCTAAACGCCGACACGCTCGAGGAGCGCTCCGAGTCGCCGATCGCGCACGTGGGAACCACGCTGTTCAATCTTGCGGTCAACCCAGCGACCGGCGCGCTCTACGCGAGCAACACGGAGGCCAGAAACCTAACTCGCTTCGAGGGAAGCGGCGAGCACGGCGGCAGCACCGTGCAGGGCCGCCTCGCCGAGGCGCGCATCACGGTGATCGAGGGCGGCGAGGCCTCGCCGCGCCACCTGAACAGCCATATCGACTACGATGTGACGCCCGCGCCGCCTGGCACCGCCGAGCACAGCCTGGCCACGCCCCTCGACATGCAGATTACCGAGGACGGCGCCACGCTCTACGTGGCGGCGTTCGGATCGAGCCGCATCGGCGTGATCCCGGCGGGGGCGCTCGAAGACGGAAGCTTCGATCCGACCGAGGCGAGCTCCGATTACATCGAGGTGAGCGGCGGCGGGCCGGCGGGGCTCGCGCTCGACGAAAGCCGGGGGCGGCTTTACGCGCTCACCCGCTTCGACAACGCAGTGGCCACCATCGACGTAGAAGAAGGCGTCGAGATCGACAAGGTTGCGATGCACAACCCCGAGCCCGAGCACGTGCTCGCGGGCCGGCCGCTTCTTTACGACGCGCGCGAGACCTCGTCAGCCGGCGAGGCGTCGTGCGCGAGCTGCCATATCTTCGGCGACACCGACCATCTGTCGTGGGACCTTGGCGATCCCGACGCTCCGGTGACTCAGAGCCCGATCGACATCCGCCTCGAGTCGGTAGCCGGCGGCGATATCAACGGCACGGGGAACCCCGAAGACTTTCACCCGATGAAGGGCCCGATGACCACGCAGACGCTGCGCGGCATGCAGAACCACGGAGCGCAGCACTGGCGCGGGGACCGGGCGACCGGGTTTTACGGCACGGATCCCTTCGACGAAGACCTGGCGTTTCGCAACTTCAACCCGGCCTTCGTCGAGCTCCTCGGCCGCGATGAGCCGATCGACGACGACGCGATGCAGGCGTTCGCGGACTTCGCGCTCGATCTCGTCATGCCGCCGAATCCCGTGCGAAATCTCGATAACTCGCTCACCGACAGCCAAGAGCGCGGGCGAGACTTTTATGTGGGCCCCCGGCTGTCCGACGGCGCACCGGGGTTTGGCTTTACCTGCGAGGGCTGCCACCGCCTCGATCCCGAACAGGGCTTTTTCGGCACCGACGGCCGCCAGAGCTTCGAGAACGAGCCCCAGATCTTCAAGGTCGCGCAGCTTCGCAACATGTACCAGAAGGTGGGGATGTACGGGATGATCGACACGCCGTTTCTGAACAGCGGCGACAACGAGCACACGGGGCCTCAGGTGCGGGGGACCGGCTTTCTCCATGACGGCAGCGTCGATACGCTGTTTCGCTTCTTTCGGGCCACGGTGTTCAACCACGTCGGGGAGGTCGGCTTTCAGGGCGGCGATCCCGAACGCCGCGACATGGAGGCGTTCATGCTCGCGTTCCCGAGCGACCTCGCGCCGGTCGTCGGCCAGCAGGTCACGCTCACCGGCGATAACGGTGACGTCGCGGGCCCGCGGCTCGACCTCCTCCTCGAGCGCGCCGAGACGCCCTTCGTCTCCGAGATCCTGGGCGGCGAGGTCACCGAGTGCGATCTGATCGCCAAGGTGCCGGCCGAGGGCCGGATCCGCGGCTACGTCTACCGCCTCGACGACGGTATGTTCGAGCCCGACGACGAGACCGGCCGACTCACCGACGACGAGCTGCGGGCGGTGGCGGGGCCGGGGAGCGAGGTGACGTATACGTGCGTGCCGCCCGGCTCGGGCGAGCGCGTCGGCGTCGATCGCGACGGCGACGGCGTCTTCGACGGCGTGGATAACTGTCCCACGGTCTACAACCCCGACCAGACCGACTCGAACGATAACGGCATCGGCGACGCCTGCGATCCCGACTTCGAAGAGCCGCCCCCAGGCGACGCCGGGCCAGGATCTGGGCTCGATGCCGGCGCGGATCCCGGGCTCAGTGAGTCCGGAGGCGGCTGCGGTTGCCACGCGCCGGGCGCGCCGGGCGGCGCGGGCGCCGGGCCGCTGCTGTTGGGCATCGCGGCGCTCGCACTCGTCGTGCTTCGCAGGCGCCCAGCACAAACGGAGTGAGGCCAAGCGATCGCGCCTCCCGCGCCGCTTCGTCGGTTTTGCGCAAGGCCCACGCCGAATCGCACAGCCAGCTCGTCATCGACCTATGGCAGCTCGCCGACGA
>SLNH01000189.1 GCA_007133195.1 Nannocystineae bacterium
GGTCGTGGCGGTGGCGCTCGGCCGCAGGCTCGTGGGCCGTCCGATCGAGGAGCTCGCGGCGGTCGCCCGCCGGGTCGGCCAAGGGGACTTTTCCAAGCGCGTCACGGTCCGCCAAGACGACGAGCTCGGGGATCTGGGGCGCGAGCTCAACGCGATGTGCGAAACGCTGGAAGACGTGGAGCACCGCCGCGAGACGGCGCGCGAGCAGCTCCGGTACGCCGATCGCCTCACCACGGTGGGACAGATCGCCTCGAGCATCGCCCACGAAGTGGGCACGCCGCTAAACATCGTATCCGGGCGCGCGTCGATGATGGCCAGCGGTCTGGTCAAGCAGGAGGACGTGGCGCAAAACGCCGACATCATCGTCGAGCAGACCAAACGCATGGCGGGGATCATCCGCCAGCTACTGGATTTCGCGCGGCGCGGCGCGGGGGTCACCCAAGACGTGGACGTTCAGGGCCTGGTGAGGGAGGTCTTCCAGCTTTTGCAGCCGTCGGCGCGCAAGCGCAACGTGGATCTCGTCCTGAGGGAGACGAGCGAAGACACGCTTATCGCGGGCGACGCCGCCCAGCTCCAACAAGTCCTCGCCAACGTGGTTGTAAACGGCATGGAAGCGATGCCGAAAGGCGGACGGTTGGAGGTCCGCTTCGAATGGGTGGACGCCACGGCGCCCGCGGATTACGACGGCCACAGCGGCCGCTTCCTCCGTATCGAGATTCGAGACGAGGGCAAGGGCATTCCCGAGCGCGACCGCCCGCACATCTTCGACGCGTTTTTCACCACGAAGGGCCCCGGCGAGGGGACGGGCCTCGGGCTCGCCGTGGCCGACGAAATCATCCGCGCTCACCGCGGATGGCTCGAAGTCGAATCGCAAGTCGGCGAGGGAACCCGCTTTGGGATCTACCTCCCGCACGGAGTTGTATCATGAGGGGACACATTCTCATCGTCGACGACGATCGGAGCATGTGCGAAATGATGGAGAGCACCCTCGGCCCACACGGGTTTCAGGTCACCTGGCGGACCTCGGCCGAGGAAGCGCTCGTCGTCCTCGATGAAGCGGAGATAGACGCCGTGCTCACGGACCTGAGCATGGCCGGCATGAGCGGGCTCGACCTGTGCCACCGCATCGCCGAAAACCGCCCCGACATCCCGGTGGTCGTGGTCACCGCGTTCGGCAGCATGGAGACCGCCGTCGGCGCGATCCGCGCCGGTGCCTACGACTTCATCACGAAACCGTTCGACATCGATCAGGTGGTCATCGCGCTCCAGCGCGTCGTTCACCACGCGCAGCTCCGCAAAGAGGTCCAGAGGCTGCGCAAGCAGGTCGACCGGCAGCAGCGAAGTGGCCCCCAGGAGATCATCGGGTCGAGCCCGCCCATGAAGCGGGTCTACGATCTCGTCGAGCGCGTGGCCGAGACCGACGCCACCGTGCTCATCACGGGTGAGAGCGGTACGGGGAAGGAGCTCGTCGCACACGCGATCCACACGCGCAGCGAGCGCTCGGGCGGCCCGTTCGTGGCGCTCAACTGCGCCGCGATGCCCGAGTCGCTGCTCGAGAGCGAGCTGTTCGGGCACATGCGCGGGGCGTTCACCGACGCCAAGAGCGGGCGCTCGGGGCTGTTCGTCAGGGCCACCGGCGGCACGATCCTGCTCGACGAGATCGGGGAGATGCCCATCGAGATGCAGGCGAAGCTTTTGCGCGCGCTTCAGGAGCGGGTCGTGCGCCCGGTCGGCGGCGACCGCGAGATCTCGTTCGACGCCCGCATCATCGCGGCGACGAACCGCGATATCGAACAGGACGTCGAAAACCGGCGGTTTCGCGAGGATCTCTACTATCGGATCAACGTGGTCAACATCCGCGTACCGCCGCTCGCGGCCCGCGGCAACGACATCCTCCAGCTCGCCCAGCACTTCATCCGCGAGTTCGCCGACAAGCACGGTAAGGAGGTGGTCGGCATCTCGTCTCAGGCGGCGGAGAAGATGCTCGCGTACGACTGGCCCGGTAATGTGCGTGAGCTTCAGAACAGCATCGAGCGCGCCGTCGCGCTCACGCGCTATCGGGAAATCGCCGTCGAGGACCTGCCCGACAAGCTCCGCGACTACAAGAGCTGGAACGTGGTTTTGGCCGGCGACGACACGAGCGAGCTTCTGCCCATGTCGGAGGTCGAGCGGCGCTACATCATGCGCGTGCTTAAGGAGGTTCGCGGCAACAAGACCATGGCCGCGCGGATCCTCGGCTTCCAGCGGCGCACGCTGTACCGAAAGCTCGAGCGCTACGGGCTCACCGAGGCGCGCGAACGCTATGCGTGAACCCGTCTCGCGGCGCGGCGCCGCCCCGGCCCGCGATGCAGCGGCGCGCTTCGTGCGGATCGGTCCTCCATCTCGGGGCTTTTGCAAGCTACGATGTGGAGGATGGTAAGTGGGCGACAAGCCGAGGCCCCCGCGGAAGCGCGCCGGGTCCTTCTCGCAGAGGACGACGAGGAGATGCGGAGCCTGCTGGCCGCCTGTCTGGAGCAGCGCGGCTACGCCGTAGACGAGGTCGCCGACGGCACTGCCCTTTTGGACGCGTTCGAAGCCCTCCGGACGGGCGCCGCCTCTCGGACGCCCTCGGTCGTGGTCACCGACATCCAGATGCCGGGCGTAAACGGCCTCGGCGCTGTGGCCAAGCTTCGGCAGTGGAACGATGTGCTCGCCGTCATCGTCATCACGGCGTTCGGGGACGCCCGGGTTCACCGGCGAGCGAGCGAGCTCGGCGTGGCGCGCGTTCTCGACAAGCCCTTCGATCTCAGCGACTTCCTGGCCGCTGTAGACAAGGCCGCCCCCCCCGCCTAAGCCGCCCGCGCGCGCCGCCCGCGCCCACACGGGGCCGCCCCGCGAAACCGCGGCAGCCCAAACCGCGCCCCCGCCGGCACAAGGCTCCGTTAGCCGTGAATGTGCTGGGCGAGGTAGTGCGGCTCGCCGACGCGATCGAGGAGATCCAGCTGGGTTTCCAGCCAGTCGGTGTGAACCTCCTCGTCCTTGAGGATCCCCGACAAAAGCTCGAAAGACCCGTGGTCGCCCCGCGAACGCGACAGCTCGATGCCGTCGTTTAGGAATTTGATCCCGGCGTGCTCGAGGGCGAGGTCGAGCTCGAATTGCTCGCGCACGGTTTGGCCCACGTTGACCTTCCCAAGCCGCTGGAGGTTCGGCATCCCCTCGAGGTAAAGGATGCGGTCGATGACCCGCTCCGCGTGTCGCATCTCGTCGATGGACTCGTCGCGGATCTTCTTGGCCAAAGACAGTAGCCCCCAGTTTTCGCACAGCTTTGCGTGTGCGAAGTACTGGTTGATCGCGGTGAGCTCGTTGGTGAGAAGCTGATTGAGAAGCTCGATGATCTCGTTATCGCCCTTCATGCGGCCTCTTTGGGTGGGTTCGGCCGCGACCTTATCGAGCGCAGGCGCTGCGGGCAATCAAGCGCCGGCGCTTTCGCCGCGCTCGGCGCCTCTGCGACCGCACACCCGCCCTCGGCGACGAGATCGTCGAGCATCTCTTCGATGTGGCCGGCGCAGGCCCCACAGCCTGTCCCGGCGCCGCACTGTACGGCGATGTCGTCCAGCGTCCGCGCGCCTTCGTCCACGTGGGACGCGATGTCGGTATCGCTCGTCGGATGGCACAGACAAACGAGCACGGCGTACCTCAGGGTCGCAGGGCCCCGCACCGGGGCGATTCTTGAAATTGAAATTAATATTCAACTCCCCGGCCGTCAACGAAGATCTCCGCCTTTAACGCAACTTACCGAAATCGCGCGACTTAGCCGAGGGTTCGTGCGCCGTTCGGCCGCTTCGGGGTAAGGTGTGCGCATGATTCGGCCCGCCCCGCGAGTCCTTCTCGTCGCCTCCGCCCTCGCCGTGTGCCTCGTCGGCTGCCGCGATGCGGACGACGGCGAACAAACGCCCCCGCAGCCCGAAGAGGCCCCCGTCGCCGAACCGGAGCCCGCCCCCGCCGCGGAGGGCAGCGCCCCACGGGTCGAGCTCCTCTCCGAAGGCGCCGAGCCGCGCCGCGAGCTCCGCTACGACATCGAGGCGGAAACGAGCGAGCGGGCCGAGATGACCTTCGACATGGATATGGTGCTCGGGATCGGTGACCTGCCGCCGGAGCGCGTGAGCCTACCGCCGCTCGTGATGGAAATCGCCGTCGACATCGAAGAGATGGGTGACGACCAAGGGCGCTATCGGTTCGAGTTCACGAGCGCGGAGTACGAGCCGGACCCGAGCGTGGATCCGAGCCTTTTGCGCACGCTGGAGCGAGAAATCGATCAGGTGGTCGGCACGCGCGGCCACACCGTGTTCGACGCGCGCGGCTTTAACCTGGACAGCGAAATCGAGATGCCCGCCGGCGCGAGCCCCCAAGTGGAGCAGATGATGGAGAGCTTGGAGGACGAGATGGAACAGCTCGCCGTCCCGTTCCCCGCCGAGCCGGTGGGCGAAGGCGCGAGCTGGCAGGTGACGCAACACCTCGACCACCAGGGGCTGTCGATCGAGCAAACGAGCACCCTCACCCTCGAGTCCCTCGAAGACGATCAGGGGGTTGTCTCGATGACCCACGCGCAGGACGCGCCGCGGCAGACCGTGGAGGTGGACGACATGCCGGGCGCCACGAGTGAGCTCCTCGAGCTGAGCGGCAGCGGCGAGGGGGAGCACGCGTTCGACTTGGGGCGGA
>SLNH01000154.1 GCA_007133195.1 Nannocystineae bacterium
AAGAGCGCCTTGGAAATGTCGCGGTTCATAGCGTCTACCTCCCTCGAGTCAGAATCATCGCGTCGCTTGTGGTCGCCCCTCGCCCGCGCCGGACCCGGCGGCAAAGCGCCGCCAGGGGCCCCGAGCGACGGGGCAGTCCATGCGGCAGGCGCTGGGCGAGCCACATCTCGTCGTTTATTCGTCTTCGTCCTCGGCCGGCGGTGGTTCGTCGGCACCGGGCGCCGGCTCACCGCCCCCGGCGGGCGCGTCCGCGGCGAGGTCGATGTCCGCCTTCTCCTCGGGCTCGACGACGCGCGCCACGGAGGCCACGCGCTCGCCGCGGTCGAGTTTCATGAGGCGAACGCCCTGCGCCGAGCGCCCCATCAGCGAAATGTCGGCCATGCGCATGCGGATGAGGCGGCCCTTATCCGAAATCATGATCACATGGTCGTCCTCGGCGGCCAAAAGCACGCCCGAGAGTGGACCGTTTCGCGAGGTGGCGCGGATCGCGATGACGCCTTGGCCCCCGCGCTTTTTGGACGGGTACTCCTCGAGCGGCGAACGCTTGCCGTAGCCGCGCTCGCACACCGTGAGCAGGCTCTCGGTGGAGTCCGCGGCGCACACCACCATGCCCACGACCACGTCGTCTTTGCGCAGGCTGATCCCGCGTACGCCGCGCGCGTCGCGCCCCATGGGCCGCACGCCGTCTTCGCTGAACCTGACGCTGTGCCCGCCGCGCGTGGCGAGCAGCACGTCCATCTCGCCGTCGGTCAGCCTCACATCGACGAGGCTGTCGCCCTCCTCGATGGCGATCGCCTTGATCCCGGTGGTGCGGATGTTGGCGAACGCCTCGGACACCGTCTTTTTCACGGTGCCGTAGCGGGTGGCCATGAACAGATAGCGATCGGGTGAGAACGTCTTGACGGGGAGCATCCCCACGACCACTTCGTCGCCCTGAAAATCGATGACGTTGACGAATGCCTTGCCGCGGGCGGTGCGCGCCCCGGCCGGGAGCTCGTAGACCTTCTTTTTGTAAACGCGCCCCTTGTTCGTGAACACGAGGAGGTGATCGTGGGTGGAGGCCACGAACATGTCGGCGACGAAGTCCTCTTCGCCCGAGCGCGCGCCGCGGATACCGCGTCCGCCGCGCCCCTGCGCCTGGTACTCGCTCGCCGGGGTCCGCTTGACGTAGCCGAGGTGGGTGCGCGTGACCACCATGTCTTCCTCGGCGATGAGCTCCTCGTCGAGAATGTCGCCGGCGGATTCCACGATCTCGGTGCGCCGCGCGTTGCCGTACTCCTTCTTGAGCTCCTCGAGCTCCTCGACCATGGCCTGGGTGAGCTGGGCCTCGTCGGAGAGCAGGCCCTCCAGGTAGTCGGTGAGGTCCCAAAGCTCCTTGTACTCGGCTTCGAGCTTCTCCCGCTCGAGGCCGGTGAGCCGGCCAAGGCGCATGTCGAGGATGGCCTGCGCCTGGCGGGCGGACAGGTGCACGAAGCCCGCCTCCCGCGCCGCCTGGACCTCGCGCTCGGGCCGCCCCGCGCGCTCGAGGAAGCCGTCGAGCCCGCCCATGCGCTCCGACATGAGCCGGGATTTCGCCTCGTCGGTGTCGCGCGACGATCGGATGATCTCGATCACCCGATCGACCTGCATGACGGCGAGGCCGAGTCCCTCGACGATCTCGCGGCGATCCCGGGCCTGCCGGAGCTCGTAGAGCGAGCGCCGCGTGATCACCTCGCGGCGGTGCTCGATGAACACTTTGAGCGCGTCGCGGAGGGTGAGGAGCTGCGGTCGGCCGCCGGCGATGGCGAGCATGTTGATGCCGAAGCTCGACTGCAGCGCCGTCATCTTGAACAGGTTGTTCAGGACGACCTGCTCGTTGGCGTCGCGCTTGAGCTCGAGGACGACGCGAATGCCGCTGCGATCCGACTCGTCGCGGATGTCGGCGATGCCCTCGAGGCGCTTTTCGCGGACGAGGGTGGCGGTGCTCTCGATCCAGCGCGCCTTGTTCACCTGGTAGGGAATCTCGGTGGCGACGATCGCGGTGCGATCCTTGCGGATCTCCTCGAAGTGGGTGCGCCCGCGCACCACCACCGAGCCCTTGCCCTTGAGGAACGCGCTGGTGATCCCCGAGCGCCCCTGGATGATGCCGCCGCCGGGAAAGTCGGGGCCGGGCACGAGCTCCAAAAGCTTCTGGTCGGGCAGGTTTGGGTCCTCGACCAGCGCGAGCGTGGCATCGACGATCTCGCCGAGGTTGTGGGGCGGGATGTTCGTGGCCATGCCCACCGCGATGCCCGCGGAGCCGTTGACGAGAAGGTTCGGGGCCTTGGTGGGCAGGACCACCGGCTCGAACTCTTTGTCGTCGTAGTTCGGCGCCCAGTCGACCGTCTCTTTGTCGAGGTCGGCGAGGAGCTCGGAGGCGAGCTTCGCCATCCGGCACTCGGTGTAGCGCATCGCCGCCGGGGGATCGCCATCGATCGAGCCGAAGTTGCCCTGCCCGTCGACCAGCGGGTAGCGCATGGAGAAGCCCTGCGCCATGCGCACGAGCGCGTCGTAGACCGCGGCGTCGCCGTGCGGGTGGTACTTCCCGATGACGTCGCCGACGATGCGAGCGCACTTGAGGTAGGGGCGGTTCCAGTAGTTCGCGAGGTTTCGCTGCGCGAACAAGATGCGCCGGTGCACCGGCTTGAGCCCGTCGCGGGCGTCGGGAAGGGCGCGCGCGACGATGACGCTCATGGCGTAGTCCATGAACGACGAGCGCATCTCCTTCTCGATGGCGATGGGGGTGACGTTGGCGGCTGCGCTGTCGGACATCCGAGCTCCGCGAATCCCGAGGGATCCCAACCAGTGACGAGGAGAAAGCGTTCGGGGCAGTCCCCCTGGTCCCAGGGCACCGGCCGAGATCCGCCAGCGCGCCGGGCGATGCGGCGTCGCTCGCGATCAAGGCCGCTGGGGGCGGCTATTCTTAGCCCACAATCGCCCGGAATTCAACGACGAAGCCGACTTTGCATGAGGGCGTTTCGCCTGAGTTTTTCGGTGGGTTACGGCCGGGAGGAACAGGGATCGGCAGCCTGGCGCGCCGGCGGGTTTACACCTAGCCGGCGGCCGATTACGTGTGGCTCATGTCGAACCGACTCGCCGGCGAGTCCTCTCCGTATCTGCGTCAGCACAAAGACAACCCAGTGGACTGGTACCCCTGGGGCGCCGAGGCGTTTTCCAAGGCCCGGGCCGAGGACAAGCCGATGTTCGTGTCGATCGGCTATGCGGCCTGCCACTGGTGCCACGTCATGGAGCGGGAGAGCTTCGAGGACCCCGAGATCGCCGCCCGGATGAACGAGCTGTTCGTCAACGTGAAGGTCGATCGCGAGGAGCGCCCGGACGTGGATTCCATCTACATAAACGCGATCCACGTGATGGGTGAGCGCGGAGGGTGGCCGCTGTCGGCGTTCTGTGATTCAGACGGGCGCCCGTTTTACGTAGGGACGTACTTTCCGCCGGGGGACCGCTACGGCCGGCCCGGGTTCGCGCGGGTCCTCGACGCGCTGGCCCGCGCCTACCGCGAGGAGCGCGACAAGCTGGATCAGAACGCGCGCGCCGTGTTGGACGGGCTGCGGCAGATCGACGAGATCGGCCGCCGCGGCGGCGCGAGCGGCGATCCTGGGGCGCTGTCCGCGAACATGATCGAGGAGGCCGGGCGCGCGCTCGCGCAAAAGGCCGATCCGGAATGGGGTGGGCTCGGCAAGGCTCCCAAGTTCCCCTCCCCCTCGGCCCACGATCTCCTCGCGCGGGCGGGACGGCTCGAGAGCGGCGCGCCGTGCCGCGAGGCGTTTTTGCGCCAGGCCAGAGCGATGGCCCGCGGCGGCATCTACGACCACCTGGGCGGAGGCTTTTCCCGCTACAGCGTCGATGAGCGCTGGCTCGTCCCGCACTTCGAAAAGATGCTCTACGACAACGGGCAACTCCTCGAGATCTACGGCGACGCGTTCGCGATGTCCGGCGATGGGCGCTTTGCGGAGGTGGTGGCCGAGACCGTGGGCTGGCTCGAGCGCGAAATGTCCGAGCCAGACTCGGGCGGGCTTTACGCGAGCCTTGACGCCGACTCCGAGGGCGAGGAGGGGAAGTACTACGTGTGGACGCCGAAGGAGGTGGAGGATGCGCTCGGGCCGGCCGACGCGATCCAGTTTTCCAGCGCCTACGGGGTGACGAGCGCGGGGAACTTCGAGGGCCAAACGAGCGTGCTCTCGCGCGTGCGCGAGCCCGAATCCGACGGGGAGGCGCGGGCGCTCGCCGACATGCGGCGGCGGCTCCTCGCGGCGCGCGAAGCGCGGATTCGGCCGGCCACCGATGACAAGATCCTGGCCGGGTGGAACGGGCTCGCGCTGTCGGGGCTCGTGCGGGCGTGGGAGGCCACGGGGCACGAGCCGGCGCGCTCGCTCGCGCTCCGTGTGGCCGAATTTTTGGCTCGAGAGATGGTGCGGGGCGAGGGGGAGGGGCTTTGGCGGGTGTACAAGGAGGGGGAGCGCAAGCTGGAAGGCACGCTCGAGGACTACGCGTACGTGGCCCGGGGCCTGCTGTCCGTCGCCCAGGCCGGCGGCGAGGCGCGCTACTTCGAGCTCGGCCGGGCGCTCACCGCGCGCATGGTGGAGCGGTTTTACGCGGTGATAGACGGCGTCCCGGTGTTTTACATGACCTCCGGCGAAGACGCCGCGGACCTCGTCCACCGGCCCGAGTCGTTCGGCGACGGCGCGCTGCCTGCGGGGGCCGCGGTGGCCGTGGAGTGTCTGCTTCGGGTCGGGCGGCTTTCGGGCGACGACGAAGCGCTCGCCGTCGCCGAGCGCTACCTGGCCGCCCGAGCGCCACTGGCTGCGGAGCAGCCCGTCATGGCCTCGCGGCTGCTTTCCGCGCTCGACCTGTACCTACACGGGACGGAAGTCGTGGTGGCGCCGGGCGACGGGGAGGCTGCGCTTTGGGGCGCGGTGCGGCGGGCCTACGCGCCTACGGCGCTGCTCGCCGGGGACTTTGCCTCCGAAGAGATCTGGCGGGGCAAAAGCGCGGGCGAGCGCGGCGAGGCGCGGGCTTACGTGTGCCGAGGGACGAGCTGCTCGCCGCCTACGTCCGATCCGGCGGCCCTCGCGCGCCTCGTCGCGGCGCGCGAGTGAGCTCACGCCGGAAAACCTAGGTGCTTGCGGGCGCCGCGGCCGCGTGCGAACGTGGGCTCTCTGCGTGACATCTGGGCCTGTATGTGCGCGCGCCCGTCCCGGGAGGATGTAATTGTCGTCTGACGCGCGGAAAGCCGCAGGGCCGGCGCCCGGCGGCGAGCCCGGCGAGCCCGAGCGAGGGGAGACGCTCCGCGAGCGCCTGCACGGCGCCCTTTGCGACTTCGTCACCGACGTGGGCGGGGAGCGGGCGTCTTTGCGCAGGTTGCGGCTCGCGGCGTGGACGCGGCTCCTTTTCATCCTGCCGCTGCTCGCCGTGCCCACTGCCCTCGGGTTCGTGAGCACCCTCGAGCACGCGCACGCGCCCGGCGCCGCCCAAGCGATCCTTTGGGCGTGGGCGATCTTGTTTCTCGCCAGCATGCTCGTAAACGTGGGGATCCTGGCGGCGGTGGCGCGCAACCGCCCGGGCCTCGCTCGTGGGCTCACCTACGCGACCCTCACCGGCGAGGTCGTGACGAACCAGCTCGCGCTTCAGCTCATCGGCCCGCTGTCGAGCCACGGCGTCGTCTATATGGTCATCATCGTGGGGATCTATCGGACCTTCTTCGATTACCGGCTCGCCCTCTACGCGCTCTGTCTGGGCAGCGCGACCTTCGTCGCGGGCGTGATCGTCGGGCACGTCGGCGCGCTGCCGCTCGCGCCGATACTGCCGACCTTCGAGCACTGGGTCTACGAGGACTTTAAGACGACGCTGATGGTCGCGTACACGGTGATCGCCGCGGCCCTCTTGACGTTCGTGACGTCGAACTACGCGGTGAACCAGTCGGCGAAGCTTCACCGCTACATCACCGAATCGGTGCTGAGGCGCTATCTCCCGGCGTCGCTCGTCGACCGGGCGGCGCGCGGCGAGCTCCGGCTCGACGCCACGCCCGAGCGGCGAAAGCTCACGGTGATGTTCACCGATTTGGTCGGCTTTACGGCGATGTCCGAGCGGATTGGCGAGCGTGAGGTCGCGGAGGTGTTAAACCGCTACCTGTCCCGGTGCGCCGACGTCGCCCACGAGTACGGCGCCACGATCGATAAGTTCATCGGCGACGGCGTCATGATCATCCTGGGCGCCCCCGACGAGCTGCCACCCGCAGATCAGGCGCGGCGCTGCGTGTCGATCGCGAAAGACATGCGCAAAGCGATCGCCGATACGCCCCTCGAGATCCGCGCGGGGATCCACACCGGCGAGGCGATCGTCGGTCACTTCGGCTCGGAAGTGCGCTCTGACTTCACGGCGGTGGGGCACACCGTCAATATCGCCGCGCGGCTGGAGACGACGTGCGAGCCCGGCCGGATTCTCGTCGGGGAGGAGACCGCGGCGCTCCTCGAGCCCGAGATCACGGTGGAGCCCGCGGGCGTGTTCCAACTCAAGGGGATCTCGCACGGGGTGCGCGCCTACTACGTGGTGGAGGACGCGCCTGACGGGGCGCGCGAGGCTCGAACAAGGCCCCGCGCGGTCGAGGCATAGCCCCGCGGTTCACAGCGTTTGCGCCGCCTTAGGCGACGGCGTCGCCCTCCCGCCAGGCGGCGGCGAACCGGCGCACCACATCGGCGGTGGGCTCGATCTTGTCGATCGCGCGGACGCTCTTGCCCGCCTGAAAGTAATCGCGGTAGCCGCCGCCGCGAAGCGAGGCCCGCTTGAGCTGCCAGATCGAGCGCAGCGAGTAAAAGCTGCGGATGTAGTGCTTGAACCGCGGGTGGCGCAGGAGTGGACGGATGAGCGGGCTCGCCCGGGTGCCGAGGCTCTCGACATACGGTGTCCGAATCACAGACACCGGTACCCCCGTGATCTTGTCGGTGTGAACGATGTCGCTCTCGGTGGCGCGCAGGATGGCCCGCTTGTAGTCGTCGTGGGCGCGGCATTCCAGGGTGGCGATGAAGCGCGTGCCGAGCTGCGCGGCCTGATAGCCGCGGTCGAGCTCGTGCGCGAAGTCCTGGGGCGCCCCGACGCCGCCCGCACACACGAGCGGGAGGCCGAGATCGGACAGCTCGTCGTACAGCGCCTGCGGGGAGAGGTCGCCGGCGTGTCCGCCGGCGCGGTCGTTGACGCAGATGAGGCCGTCCACGCCCGCGTCCCGGGCCTTTTCCGCGAACTTGCGGGCGGTGACGTCGTGGTAGACGACGCCGCCCGCGGCCCGTACGCGCTCCACGACCCAGCGCGGGTTACCGAGCGCCGTGACGAAAAAGCGCACGCCCTCCTCGAGGGCGACGTCGATCCAGCGACGCATCCGATCGAGGTAGATGCGCGACGACTGCTCGATGATCGCGTTGAAGCCGATCGGCTTGGATGTGAGCTCGCGGATGCGGCGCAGCCCATTTCGGAGCTCGTGTCCGTGGACGTACGTGAGGGCGATCGGCTGCACCACGCCCAGCGCGCCCGCCTCCGAGGCGGCGGCGACCAGCTCGGGGTTCGAGCACGGGTACATCGCCCCGCAGATGAGCGGGATCTCGGCGCCCGAGTGGTCCAAAAAAGAGTTCGTCGCGAATTCGACCATAGGATGGGGAAACCTAGCAGAGGGCCGGCGCCGCGCGGAAGCGCTGGAGGCGAGGCCGGCGCCGATGACGAAGAAAGCTGCGCGGCGTCGCCTTGCTCTGGCGCGGGGAATTCAGCTAGCTTGTGGGCTGGCAGCTGGCGGGCGCGCGGGCGGCGGGCGCACGGAGCTGGAGGCAGGTTACTCATGGCAAGCTCGAGCGACTCGTTTCACGAGCCCTACGACATTCTCTCGGACGAGGTGCGCGATCGCCACCGCGCCATCGTGTCCCTCATGGAAGAGCTCGAGGCGGTCGACTGGTACGATCAGCGTATCGCCGCCGCGAGCGATCCCGAGCTGCGGGATATCCTCGCGCACAACCGCGACGAGGAGAAGGAGCACGCGGCGATGGTGCTCGAGTGGCTGAGGCGCCACGATGAGGGCTGGGCCGCCGAGCTAAGTGAGCGGCTGTTTCGAGACGGCGCGATCGTCCAGGAAAACGACGGCGAGCACAACGTTGCCAAGAGGACCCTGCCGCCGGCCGGCGATGGGTCGCTCGGCATCGGCAGTTTGAAGGAGACATCGCGATGAACGAGCTTCTCAGAGAGCTCGCGCCGATTTCGTCGCGCGCGTGGGCCGAGATCGACGGCGAGGCGGCGCGGCGCCTGCGCCACGAGCTCGCCGCGCGACGGCTCGTGGATATGGACGGACCGCACGGCTGGGACAAGCCCTGCGTCAACCTAGGTCGCGCGCGAGGCCTGGGCGCCGCGCCGGTGGATGGCGTGTCCGCCTCCGAGCGGCAGGTGGTGCCGCTCGTGGAGCTCAGGACAGATTTCAAGCTCGCCCGGACCGAGCTGGAAGCCATCGACCGCGGCGCTGACGACGCGGACCTCTCGCCGCTCATCGACGCGGCCCAGCGCATCGCGCGCGCCGAGGATACGTCTGTGTTTCACGGGTTCCGCGGCGGGGGCATCGGGGGCGTGTTCGAGCAGTCGTCGCACGACACGATGACCATCTCGGACGATTACGGGGCCTATCCCACGATGGTCGCCGTCGCGATCGGGCGCCTTCATGACGCCGGCGTGGAGGGACCCTACGCCCTGGCGCTCGGCCCGCGCTGCTGGGTCGGCCTGAACCAGGCGCCAGGGCACGGCGGCTATCCGGTCTTCAATCAAGTGAGCCGGCTCGTCGACGGGCGCATCTTCCGCGCGCCGGCGGTAAACGGCGCGATCCTGATCTCGCTCCGCGGCGGGGATTACCAGCTCACGGTGGGGCGCGATCTGTCGATCGGCTACGCGGCGCACGACGACCGCCACGTATCGCTGTATCTGGTGGAGAGCATGACCTTCCGCGTGATCACGCCCGAGGCGGCCGTGCCGATGGCGTACGCGGCGTAGCCGCGCGCTCGCGGGCGCCGCGATGCCGCCCGCGCGAGCATCCGCTGGCGCGCCGGCACCTCGCGCCGCTAGGGGGGCACGAGCTCGAGCCGTCCCTTCCTGGTGGCTTCCTTGCGGAACTGCTCGATCTGATAGAGGAACAGCTCGGCGATCTCGGGGTCGAACTGCGTTCCGCTGCATCGTTCGATCTCGCCGATCGCCATCTCGTGAGGCAGCGCGCGCCTGTAGGCGCGATCGCTCGTCATGGCGTCATAGGCGTCGGCGATGGCGATGATCCGCCCCATGAGCGGGATGCCCTGCTTTTCGAGCCCGCGCGGGTAGCCCGCGCCGTCGAAGCCTTCGTGGTGACACCACGCGGCGTCTACCAGGTGTCGCATGCACGGGATCGGCTCGAGAATCCGCTTCCCCTTCTCGGGGTGCTCCCGGAACTGCTGGATCTCGTCGGGGGAGAGCTTGCCGGGCTTGTTCAGCATGTCGTGCCGAATGCCGATTTTGCCGATGTCGTGCATGAGCCCGGCTTGAATGATCGCTTTGACCTCGCCGTCGGGGAGCCGAAGGCCGCGGGCGATGAGCTCGGCGTACATCGCCACCCGCTCGCTGTGCCCGCGCGTGTAGACGTCGGACTCCTCGAGCGCCTGCGCGAAGCCCACGATGGTCTGCTTGAAGTTCTCCTCGAGGCTGCGGTTGGCCTCGCTGAGCGCCTCGTTCTTGGACACGAGGTCGTCGTAAAGGCGCGCGTTCTCGATGGAGGTGGCGGCCCGGGAGGCCAGGATCGACAGCGTCTTGCGCTTGCCCTCGTCGAACTTCTTGCCGCGCGTGAACGAGTACACGTTGAGCATGCCGATCACGCGCGCCGCGATCTGGAGGGGGACCGCTGCGTACGACACGAGCGGGCGGTCCCCGCTCGGCGAGGTGAAAAATCGATTGGCCTTGATGCCGTGGGCGAGGATCGAGGAGCCGCGCTCGAAGTGGGAGATGAGCTCTTCAACGTCGGGCGAGGGGAGCTTGCTGTCGCGGATTGGGCGGGACAGCTCGCTCACGGCCTTGACCCGCTCCTCGTAGCGCCCCGTCTTCGGGTCCTTGAGGTGGAGCGACGCAACGTCTGCGTCTACCTCGTCGAGCGCCGCGCGGAGGATCACGTCGAGGATCCGGTCGAGATCCACCGTGTTCGCGATGGCCTCCGAGACGCGGTAGAGCGTGAGCGCTTCTCTGAGTTTGACGTTCTCGGTTTGGAGCCGCTGCTTTTCCAGCCCGCGCTTGACGATGTGGATGACCTCTTCGACCTTGAAGGGCTTGAGGATGTAATCGTAGGCGCCCTTCTTCATCGCCTCGATGGCCGTCTCCACGGTGCCGAAGCCGGTCATGATGACGGTGACGACGCTGAGGTTTTCCCGCCCGAGCGCCTCCAGGAGCTCGAGCCCCGAGATGCCCGGCATCTTGAGGTCCGAGATCACCATGTCGTAGGGCCGAATCCTCAGCTCCGTGAGCGCCCGCTCTCCGTCCTCGACGCTGCGGACGACGAAGCCCTCCATGGTCAGGAACTCGGCGAGGATGTCCCGGATCACCTTCTCGTCGTCGACCACGAGGATGCGGGCCGATTCGGTGTGTTCGTCGGCGAGGGCTTCGGTTCCGTCGTCCAGCATCGCGACCTCCGGTGCGCGGGCGCTCAGCGCGCGCTCGTTTCGTCGCCCCCGTCCTCGCTCGCCCCGGGGTGGGTGCGCCTCACGAGGTTCTCCCAATTGTCGCGCATGTCCTCGGCCTGCCGCCGCGCCGAGCGCGCGGCCGACTCGGCCTCTTTGGCGAGGCGGGCACGGGTACGGGCCTGCTCCTCGTAGGCAGCGTAGTCGAACCCCTCGGGGCGGATTCCGTGCGCCTCCGCGACGCGGGCCTTGGCGTACTCGTAGCGCGCTTGCTGCGCGTAGGCCGACTCCGCCCTGAAGATGTAGTAGGCCTCGAGCGCTTCCTGGTGGCGCTCGACGTACTCGACCCGCGCCTCCGCCGCGCGGAGCGCCAGCTCGGCGGCGTCGAGGTTGATGGTGGCCTGCTCGATGCGGTTTTGGTCGCTCGAGCGGTCGGCGGCCTCCATCTCCGATTGCGCGGACGACGCCTGAAGCGCGGCCTGCTCACGCTCGTTCTTCGCCACCCGCAAGGTGGTCTCCACGTCCTCGAGTTGCGTCTCGGCGTTGGCCCGCTCCATGACGGCCGCGGCGTAGTCGCTTTGCGCATCCAGGACCGCCCGCTTATCGGCCGTGGACACGCGGGCGATGTGTCGGTCGTCGAACTCGTAGTCGAGCGGCTCCGGGGCGTTCGAGGAACTACCGCCACAGGCGGCGAGCGCCCAGGCGACCGCGGAGGCCGCGAGCAACGTCTTGGTTGTCGTGCGCATCGTCTAACGAGCTCCTATGTTTAGGTGAGATTGGGGTCGGCGTCTCCGGCTCCCGCTCCACCGCCGGGACCCGACGAGGTCGGCACCGCCAGTGAGCCGAGCTCGCCGCCCAGCTCGGAAAACCAGCCGAAAAACGTCGGTAGCATCGCTTTGCGATCGGGATCGAGATAGTCAAAGTTTCCGCCGCGGTCGGAGATCTCCCAGAACTCCTCGTTCTCGACGGCGGCGAGCTCATCCCGGATGGATCGCAGCCGCTCGGCGCGCTCGTCGGCCATGTCGTGCCAGATCCGGCGCGCCATCTCGATCTCTCCCTGCTTGAGGTAGTAGGTCGCCAGCTTGATTTGTGCCTTCCGTACCCCGCGCAAGCTCGCCTCTTGGATCTCGCCTTCGGTCACCGACGGATCGACCTCCAAAAACAGGTCTACGAGCTCCGACTCTGCGGCTGAGCGAATGGCATGGGCGGTTTCGCACATAGCGCCCAGGTCATAGGCGACGGTCTCCGTGATGAAGGCGAGCTTCTTCGCGTAACTCAAGTGTCCATAGTACTTGATGTGAGCCGCGATTTTCAGGGCGGTTTCTCCGTCGCCGAACTCGAGCGCTGCCTCGCCCATAATGCGATATTGGTTGAGAATGGTATAGGCGGTGCGGACGTCGCTGCGATTCAGAGTCGCCCGCAGGTAGGTGTTGAAGAACTTGATGGAGAGGCTGAGGGGCTCGGGCAGACGCGCCTGTAGGGCGCGCCGCGCGATGGCGCAGGTGTTGATGGCGACGATGTAGTTGATGTCGCGCATGCCGGCGAGGGCCTCGGTGTAAATGGACTGGTACTGGCGCAAAATCTTGAACTCGAGCCACGCCTCCCCGCGCTCGAGCCGCGTGAGGGAGCTATCGGCCATCGACGAAAAGTCGGGGTTGACCGCGACGGCCTCGCTGACGCGATACCAGTCGCTACCGCTCGGGGGCCTGTGCTCGAAGTAGGAGAAGGTGAGGTCCCGGAGCGCATCCACGCAGTGCGTGGCGATGATCTTGTCTTTGTTCGTGACCGCGTGGATGGCGATGTCGGTGAGCTGCTCCGTCCGGTGGAGAAACCGGCGCTGGTGCGCGAGCACGGCGCTCTGGTTGCGGGTGAGGCTCGCCGCGACGGGCTCGCGACGCGCCTCTTCCTCGATCCGCGCGACCAGGTTCTCGGGAGCCAGAAACCGGAACACGTAGGCGAAGTAGGGCGCCATCAAGACGAAGCCGACCGTGCCGATGGCGAGCATGGCGATGAGGCTCACTCTCGGCACCCAGTCGTCGCCCACGGCGAACGCGATCCAAATCGCCTTGACGCCGCCGATGAGATAGAGCGACATCGCGAGCTGGTTCGCCCGGTCGCGGAAGAACATCTCCGTCACCGCCGGCGTGTAGCGGGTGGCGGTTAGCTGAACGATAATCGAGACGACCGTGACGATGATCCCCAAGATCGCCGCGATCGTCGTGGCGACCTGGCCGATCGATTCGGAGACGACCCCGTCGTCGAAGCTCAGATAGTTGACGAGCGGATTCGGGAACCCCGCGTCGTCCAGGTAGTGATCGATGGAGAACAGCGCCGCGAGCAGCCCCATGGCGATGGCTGACAGAACGAGCATCGGCGCGAGCCAGTCGCGGCGGCGGGTGAGGGCCGGCATCCGGCTTCACCCTACTATGGGGCCGCTCCGCGCGACCACAGCCGCGCGGGCGCAGCCCCGGAAAAAGCGCTACCATCGGGCGAGCATGAGTCCTCACTCCCCGGCGCTGCTCGCGATCGACGTAGGCAACACCCACACCGTACTCGGCATCTACCGCGACGAGGCGCTCGTGGCCCACTGGCGGGTCGAGACGGCCGAGGAGCGGACCGCCGATGAGCTCGCCGTGCTCCTGCGCGGGCTCATGGAGCTCGAGGGGTTCGAATGGGGCGCGGTCGGCGCCGGCATCGTGTCCTCGGTGGTGCCCCCGGCGGTCGACGCGATAGGCGAGCTATTCGAACGGCACCTGCGCGTGCCCGCGCTGGTGGTCGGGCCCGGTATCAAGACCGGAATGCCGATCCTCTACGAAAATCCGCGGGAGGTCGGGGCCGATCGGATCGTCAACGCGGTCGGGGCCTACGATCGCGTGGGGAAGGGGTGCGTCGTCGTGGATTTCGGGACGGCCACGACCTGGGACGTGGTTACGCCGCGCGGGGAATACCTGGGCGGCGTGATCGCCCCGGGCGTCGGTATCAGCGCCGAGGCGCTGTACGTGCACGCCTCCAAGCTGCCGCGGGTCGAGATCGCGCGCCCTTCTCGGGTCATCGGCAAAAACACCGTGGCCTCGATGCAGGCGGGGCTACTTTTCGGCTACGCGGGCATGGTAGACGCGGTGGCGGCGCGGATCCGCGCCGAGCTCGACTTCGAGCCGACGTGTATCGCGACCGGTGGGTTGGCGGAGCTCATCGGCCGCGAGGCCGAGGCCATCGACATAACCGATCCGATGCTCACGCTCCGGGGGCTCAAGACGCTATACGAGAGAAACTGCTAAGGGTTAGGCGGAATGATTCGATCAGGCGAGCGCGTCCCGTTTCGCCCTCGGATTGGTCGGATTTTGCTCGAATTCCAGGTGCTTATAGGGCAAAGCCGACGAGACGAATTCCTGATTCTGGAGACTAGATGCCGCTCGAGCACACGCCCCTCGATCCCGCCGCCCTGGGTGAAGAGGCCAACCGCGCGCTCGCCGGGCCGATGCAGAAGCTGGCCGCGCGCGGGCTCGCGCCCGTGTCCGAGCCGACGGAGCTCGCGAGCGTGCTCTATCAGCTCGCCACGGGCCGCGACGCGGAGCTCGCCCGGGAGGCCGAGAGCTCGGCCACCGGCCTCCCGGATGGCGTGCTGCGCGGGGCGCTCGGCAGCGAGCTCGTCGATCCGCGGGTGTTGGACTTCTTTGCGCACCGGGTGGTTCACGAGCGCGAGCCACTGCTCGAGGTCATCGTGCAAAACCCGCGGGCTGCGCCACAGACCGTGGCCGACATCGCCGCACGGGGGAGCGCGCGCCTCGTCGATCTCATCGCCGACAACCAGCGGCGCCTGCTCGAACATCCGAGCATCATCGCGTCGATGTACACGAACCCGCAGGCGCGCATGTCCACGGTCGACCGCGTGGTGGAGATCGCGGTGCGCCAGGGCGTCGTGGTGAGGGGCATCCCGGCTTGGGACGAGCTGGCGGCCGCGGTGCACAAGACCGCCGGCGGCGACCCGCTCGCCGGAGCGGGCGCCGAAACGGACGCCGAAGCGAAAAACGAGGCAGACGCGCTGTTCGCGAGCGCGGCGCTGCGGGCGAGCGCCGATCCGGATGCGAGCGGCGACGGCAACGGGGACAGCGGAGGGTCGCGCTCGCGCGCGGGCGACGCCCCCCAGCTGCCGATGTCCCAGTTGACGGTGCCGCAAAAGATCCGGCTCGCGACCTTGGGCAAGGCGAGCGCCCGCGCGACGCTGATCCGCGATCCGGCGCGGCCGGTCGCCATGGCGGCCATCAAGGCCCCGAGCGTCAACGAGGCGGAGGTGCAAAAGTACGCGGCGAACAGCTCGCTTCACGAAGACGTGGTCAAGTATATCGCTGCGCGCAGGGAATGGACGAAGCTTTACGGGGTGAAGCTCGCCCTCGTTCAGAACCCAAAGACCCCGCTGGCGTCGTCGATGCGGCTTTTGCCGCACCTGCGCGAGCGGGACATTCGCGTGGTCTCCCGTTCCAAGGGCGTGCCCTCGGCGCTGGCCGCCCAGGCTCGCAAGCTGCTGACGCAGAAAGCGCGTGGCTGACCGAGGCAAAAAACAGGCTCGCTCGCGCCCTAGCGGGGGCGGGTTGGGATTCGCGACCCGCGTCGGCGCGATCATCGCGGCGCCCACCACCGGGCTCGCGGCGTGCGACCATCCCCGCCACGGGGGCAAGGGGGTGGGCGATCTCATGGTGCTGCTCGGGCTCACGGTTCTCGCGCTGCGCAGCCAGGAGGTGGTCACGGCGGTCTTGATCATCGCGTCGGGCGAAGTGGGGGGCGGGGTGAGCTCGCTCCTCGGCGCGGCGAGCGGCGCGATCTCTCGCGAGCTTGCGCTGCTGTTCGGCCTCGGCGTCGTCATCTGGCTGGCGGCCGGAAAGCGCCGCGCTTTCGGCCGCGATCTCGATCTGGCCGCGGCGGCGGTGATACCGGTGCTCGTGCTCGAAGTGGGCGCCTCACTGGTCTTGGAGGCGATCGGTGCCCGACCGTCAGAGACCGCGAGCCAGGTGCTCGGGGGCATCGGGTACGGGTGGGCGATCGGGCTCGGTGCGCTGGCGGTGCGCCAGGCGCGCAGGCGCCCAGCGCCGGATGCCGGCGAGGCAACGGGCGATAATGCGGTCGAGACGGCGGAGCGCGCTCCGCGGCGCTGTCGCGTGGCGGGGTGGGGCGCGCTTTCGCTGTGGGCCGGGCTCATCGCGCTTCACGGAGCGGATATCGCCGGTGACCCGAGCCAGGTGACACCGGTGGTGTCGGGCGACCCGGCGCCCGGTTTCGAGCTCCCCGTGATCGGCGAGGACGGCGAGGTCGGGCCGGGACGGGCGGCGCTGTCGGACTTCGAAGGACAGGTCGTCGTGATCGAGTTTTGGGCCACCTGGTGCGGGCCGTGTCGCGAGTCGCTGCCGGCGCTCGAGCGCGTGCGCGCCGCGTACGAGGACCAACCGGTGGCGGTCCTGGCGGTCAACACGGAGGGGCCGGCGCAAGCGGCGAGCGCGCAGGCGATGCTGAGCGACCTGGACTTCGGCGGCGTGTCGCTGTCGGATACGGGGCGCGTGGCGGATCTCTATCGGGTGACGACGATCCCTCACTTGGCGGTGGTATCGCCGGAGGGGGACGTGGCGATGGTTCATCGCGGCTTCCGCAGCGCGAGCCGCTACGAGGACCGGATCCGCGACGTCGTAGACGATCTCCTTGTCCGCTAGATTGCCGTAGGTGACCTCGTGAGCGCTTCCATCTGTCCGCGATGCAGGGCCTCGCTCGATCCGGTTCGGGCGCCGGTCGCCCGCATCCGCGCAGGTCGCGTAATCAGCTACTGCTCGGCGCGGTGCGCTGACGTATCCGGTGACGCCGAAGGAGCGAAGGCGACGGAGCTGGGCGCGGCGGCCGGCGCGCCTGCCGAGGCGGCCGGGGCGGGCGCAGCGGAGCCGGCCCTCGCGCAGCCGCGGCTCGGTAAGCGCGGACCTT
>SLNH01000463.1 GCA_007133195.1 Nannocystineae bacterium
GGCCGAACATCAGGCCGACGCCTACGGCGACGAGCACGGCTGCGATCGACCAAAACCACAGTGACCGCGCAAGCGCCTGCGCGGGACCGAACGCCTCTGAGACCTGTTGTTCGATCACCACCAGCCAAGGAACGCCCGGCACGAACGCCGGCGTGGCCACCACCTCGCGGCCCTGCCGGTTTTCGACGACCTGCCCGAGGAGTGCGCCGGAGACGATACCGGCGTTTTCTTCGGTCACGCCCTCGAATACGAACCGGCGCTCATCGGGATTGCCGTGGGCCAAAAGCTGCCCGTCGGTGGAAAGCAGCCTCGCGAAGCCGGTTTTTCCAATCAAAATGTCGTTGACCGGCTTCCAGATCCCGGTGAGGTCGACGTCAGCGAGGATGACACCGTGTCGTTCCCCGGCGACGACGATCGGCTCGGCGATCGAAAAGGCGTGGGAAAACGCGCCGCTCGCATCCTCGTCCGCAGGCCTGGCTTGCCCTCGTCTCCCCTCGCCTTCGAGCGCCTCGGGCAATAGCTGCCCGGCGTGGGCAGACGGCTCGCCGGCCAAGAGAGCGCCGTCATCGTCGACCACGGCGAGGTTGCGAAAACGCGGGTAGCTCAGGGCGTAGGCCCGGAGGGTTACTTCGGCTGCCTCGCGGTCGGGCGCGAGGGCGACCGCGCTACCCATGGAACGCAGGAGCTCGCGCTCGGACGCGGCGAACGCGGCGATGCGCTCGGCCACGCTGAGCGCGATCTCGCGGTTGCCCGCTCGTACCTCGGAGATCGCGGTGCGCTCCGCTCGATCGATCGCGAGGTAACCGAAGCCGAGAAGTGGGAGCACTCCCACGAAAGCCAGGGTGATGAGCCCGTAGGTCCGCGCTTTCACGTTTCGTCCTCGCAGAGATAAAGGTCTGCGAGCCATTCCCACGACGTCGCCCGCTCCGGGGATTCGCCGCAAAACCGCGCATCGATGGCCGCGAAATAGCGCGTTTCATAAAGCGGTAGGGCCGGAATTTGCTCCGCGAGCGCCTGCGCCGCGGCGTCGGGACTGTCGTCGATCCCACGCGTCGCGCTCACCATTTCTTCATCGTCGGGGAGCACGCCGTAGCCCGATAAGGCCTTGATCGCGTCGCTCGGCGTGGCGGGTAGCGGCACGAGCCAGCCATCGTAGTAAGTGAGCGACGGCGACAGCAACGAATCGAGTGGGAGCTCGTCGATCTCGACCTCGATCCCCTCGCCCTGCAATTGATAACGGATCAAGTCTGCCGCGAGGACGAGGGTCGAGTCGGTGTCGAGCACGGCGAGGTTCAGCGTGGACGGCAGCGCCGGCTCCGAGCCGGTCGCCGGGTCCGGGGGGGCCGGCTTGGCCCAGCTCGAAGCCCTGCATGCGGCGGTGCCGCACGCCACGCGGGCGATGGCCTCCGTGTTCAGGAGGCCTGCGAGCCGCGCGCGTACGCGGGCGTCGCTCACGTAGGGGCGCCGCGTGTTGAACACGAGCGACTCGTACCCTGCGGCGGGCAAATCTCGTACGCGGATGGTCTCCATCCCCTCGAACTGCTCGCGGTGCCTTGCGTCCATGACGGGGATGAGATCGACGTCTCGCCCCAGGAGCCGGCGCCAAAGTTCGCTCCCCGGCAGGGACTTCACCTCGATCACGTCGATGGCGGCCTCCGATCTGCGAGACCTCAGCTCGAGCTCGGTGGGGCCCTTGGAGGCCGCATAAAACGGCCCCTGCGCCACGGCGGGCTGATCATTGCGAAACGCGCGGGCCGCGGCGGCCGCCGCCTCGGGGGACTCGAATCGAGCGACGACCATCCCGCCGGAGCGGGTAAGCGTCTCGTCGAGCCGATAGTACGTCAACTTCTCGGCGAGCACCTGTTCGCTCCGCGCCGAGTGAGGGCGGAGGAAGACCTCGTCGCCCTCCACTCGGTCGATGTCGGCGTAGTCGGTGACCGGAACGAAGGCTAGATCGCGTACGTACAGCGCGGCTCCCCCGCTCCGCTCGCGTCCGGGCGTGAACGCCCCGAGGCCGTGCGACGTAGCGACACGAAGGTGCACCTCCGTGTCATCCTCCGCCGCCTTACGACCGCACGACGCCGCTGCCCAGATCACGAGCGCGAGGGAGACGACGAGCCGCGCTGACACGCGGCGATCTTATCAGTAACCGACGCCGTAGGGCAGACACTGGGGCTCGCGCGTCTGGTTCATGCGGTCTCCCTTGACGACTTTCTTCTGCTTGTGAGACGGCTTCTTCTTTTCCATGTCGGCCTCCGTAATGGGTTGGGGTGGGGGACGGTTGCGCGCGCGGCGTCAACCAGGGTCGCGAATGCAACTCGTGTAGAGCTCAGCCCAGCACGCGGAGGGCGCTGGGCCTGTGACCGGTTCGCAGGGCCGGGGCTTCGTCGGGAAGCTGCGTGCTCGGCGGCGGGAACGTTCCGACGGCTTCCTCTTTGGAGTCGGCCGTGGCGAACAGATATCCGCGGACGACCGACTCGTCCTTTACGCGATCGAGGTAGGTCTTCTCGCAGTTGACGCCTTCAGGCCGCCCCATCGCGGTCCACTGCGCCGCCACGCAGCCGCCGCCGCAGTTCGGCTTGTGCTCGCAGCTGCCGCACAGCCGGTGCGGGTTCTGATCGATCATCCGCTGGTAGCGGCCCGTGAGTCCCGTCTCCACGTGCCCGATGCCCCACTCCGGGTAGCCGACGAAGCCGGGGCACTTGAAGATGATGCCGTCGGGATCGATCGCGAACGCGTGGTGGTCGAAGAACTCGCAGGGACCGATGTCGTGAGGCAGCGAGGCTCGAAATCCCTCGCGCCAGATCTCGTCGCGCAGCGCGATCTGCATCGAGGTGTCCGAACCGCTGCGGGTGCACGCGCCGGAGGCGACGTCGTCCGGTGACGCGAGGACCTCCATGGCCGGCGCGAATAAGAGGCGCGTCTCCTTCGGGAGCTTCGCCTCCGAGAGCTTGCGCACGAGCGGGGCGAACCCGTGGACGGTGTCCTCTTGATAGTTGCCGTTGACGGCGATGTGAATGTGGCGACTCGCTCGCTTTACGTTGTCGAAAATGCGAGCGAACGTGTCCTCTCCCTGCTTGGACACCCGCGTGATCGAGTGAGTCGTCTCGTCGCCGTCGAGCGTCACCTGGGCGCTCGCGAGCCCGTAGGGCAAAAGCTCAGCGACGAGCTCCTCGGTGAGGTAATAGCCGTTGGTGATGAGGGCGACCTTGACGGCGATCTCCGTGCCCTGGAGGCGCTCGCGGACGCCTTGCGCGATGCGCCTTATGCGCTCCGGGTGAAGGAGGGGCTCACCGCCGCAGAACACGAGGGTGACCGCGTCTAGGTCGTGCTCGCGCGCGTGCTCTGCGAGCCACGCGGCCGTGGCGTCGGCGTGCGCCGGCGTCATGACCTTCCCCGACATCACCTCCGCCTGGCAGCAATACGGGCAATCGAAGTTGCACGCGAGGTTGATGCTGAGGATCGCATGGAGCTCGCGCTGCGACCGGCGCGCCTCGAACCAGGCCCGGAACGCCTCCTCTTCGTGGTTTCGGCTCTCGACGACCACTGCGACATTGGGATCGGTTAGGTCAGGGTCGGCGGCGATCTCCTGTTCCTCCGGCGACAGCGGCTCGCCGCGTTCGGCGCGGCGGAGCACATCCACATCGCTCGTGGGGAGTACGACATAGGCCCCGGTGAACGTGTTATGGATCAGTGTGTCATCCGGTTCGGGATATCGATCGACGTAGAGGTTGAAGGCCGACAGCCGCATGCCGCGTGGTTGTGCACCCGGCGGGCCAAGCTCGCGGCGGCGCGCAGGCGCGCTAACTTCGCGTCACAGCAGGGGTTTTAGGGGCGACGTTGGTCGGACGAAGGCGGTAAAATCGGCCGGCGGTTCGCGCGCTGCCGATTTCGCCACGCGTCACGGGCGGTT
This sequence comes from Nannocystineae bacterium, assembly GCA_007133195.1. GTDB lineage: Bacteria > Myxococcota_A > Polyangia > Haliangiales > Haliangiaceae > SLNH01. The sequence continues at coordinate 3,914 of SLNH01000463.1, forward strand.
ACGGGTGAAGGCAGAAATCTGGCGGCGACGAGAATTTGGCCATCGCGCCGCGCTCGTCGGGCGCCGTGCGCGGCGCGGCGCGACGCGGGCGTCCCGGCCCGCCGGGGCCGACCCCGCAGGTATGGGAGCGGCGCATAACTGGCGAGGGCGCCCGCCGGGGGGTTACGATCGGGCGATGAAGCTCGGCGAGATGCTCGTTCGAGATGGCCGCCTCAGTCAGGCGCAGCTCGACGGCGCCCTGACCCGGCAGGCTCAAGGCGGTGGGCGCCTGGGAACGGTGCTCGTCGAAATGGGGCTTTTGGATACGGACGCGCTCACGGTCTACCTCGGGCTGGAGCTCGGAATCCCGATCGCGAGCTCGGCCGCGCTCGGCCGGGCCAAAAAGACCGCCGTGCGACTCCTTACGCCGGAGCAGGCCGCGCGCTTTCGCTGCGTACCCATCATCATCCAGGCCCGCCAGCTCATCGCCGCCGTGGACGATCCGCTGGACTGGGAGACCCTCGACGAGCTGTCGCGCATCACTGGCTACCACGTGGTGCCGCGGGTCGCGCCCGAGACGCGCATCTACTACTTTCTCGAGCGTTATTACGGTGTTCCGCGGCCGCCACGGTTCCGCGAGCTCGGCGATGGCGCCGAGCAGACCAAAGGGGCGCGGCCGGATCTCCCCGCGCCGCCGCTTCCCGGATTGCCGCCGCGCGTGGCCGCCCCGGTCGCGGCGCCCACGCCGCCAACCCCGCCGCGAGCCCGGCCTGCGCCCGCGCAGA
>SLNH01000140.1 GCA_007133195.1 Nannocystineae bacterium
GGCGCGGGGCGAGCCGCGGCCTGGGCGGCGGCCGCCGCGCGGGCGGCCGGTCCTGTTCGCCGGGGCCCCGGCGCCGCAGGCGCAGCCTGAGATCCTCGATGGGAGGATCCCCGCCGAGCGCTTCGCAAACCCGGGCCAAAAGCTCCTCGCGAAGGAGTGACAGCTCCTGGAGCCACGCGGCGTTTACCACCCGAATCCACAAAACGCCGCCCGAGATCCCCTCGGGCCACGCCCGGTCGGCGATGCGATTCCCAACGATGCGGCGCCAATCGGTCACCAGGCGGTGGGCGCGGACCTCGCGGGCCACGCCGTAGCGCGTGAGCACCGCGGACAACAGATCGCCGGCGCGCCGGAGCTCACGGCTTCTGCCGAACGTGCTCATGTCTCCTTGAGCCGGCGGACGAGCTCGCGCAGCCGCCGCGACCCGCCGCTGTCGCGATAAATGAAGCGCAGACCGGTGGCGCCCCCGGGGCGGTGGTACGTCGCCCGCCCCGAGATCGAAATCGGCCTGACGGCGCCGGGAGGCGTGATCTCGAGGATGATTTCGCTGTCGAGCGGGATAGGCTCGGGCGTCGACAGCATGGCGCCGCCCACGCTGATTTCGGTGAGCTCGCTTTCGGCGAAGTCGGCTGCCTCCGGCGAGCGGTAGCGGACGGGGACGGCGACGGGAAGCCGCGTATGCCGGCGCCTGCGGATGTCTCGCTTGCCGGCGAGGGTGTCGACGAGAAAGTCCATCTTCTCGGCCTCCTCCTCCTCGAACGCCACGGTGGCGCCGGCGCGGACCCGGAGCCTGGGCAGGGCGGGTCGCCACGACTTGACGCGCCCGCGGATGAGGACCTTGTTGGGCAAAACGGGGGCCGAGAGCTCCACGATGACCGGTTGCTCCGCCTCGAGTTGCGACGTGGTCGGACAGAACATGCCGCCGTAGGGCAGGCTGTCCTCGAGGCTGGACTCGAGCTCGGCGTTCGTGCGGAAGCGGACCTTGATGATCTGCATCGGTTTACGGGGCGAATCTAGCATACGGCTTGTGGCGAGCGGCGCTCGTCGCGTGGGTTTCGCGGCCCGCTTCGCCCCGGCACTCCGAGACTCCTCGGCCGGGCCCACGCTGTGGGCACGCCGAGGCGCAGGCGACTTGGGCCGCGGCCCCGGCCGCGCTAAGGTGCCGCCCGATGTCTGGTGAGCGGGTCTTACTTATCGTTCCGACGTACAACGAGCGGGAAAACGTGGCAGACGTGGCGGAGCATTTCCTAGCCCCGCTGGACAGCGCCGAGCTCCTGTTCGTCGACGACGCCTCGCCTGACGGGACCGGCGCGGTCATCGACGAGATTTCGGCCGCGAATCCGCGCGTCCACGTCCTGCACCGCCGGGGAAAGCTCGGGCTCGGCACCGCGTATTTAGAGGGGTTCGCCTGGGGCATGGAGCGGGGCTTCGACTACCTGGTGGAGATGGATGCCGACTTCAGCCACGACCCGAGGCACCTGCCGGCGCTCGTAGACCTCGCCCGCGAGGGCGCCGACGTGGTGGTGGGGTCGCGCTACGTGAACGGCGGGGGCACGGTGAACTGGGGCATCGGCAGGCAGCTCATAAGCCGCGGCGGGGGCCTTTACGCCCGCACCGTGCTCGGCGTCCGCATCCGCGATCTCACAAGCGGGTTCGTGTGCTACCGGCGCGAGGCGCTGTCCCAGATCGATCTCGACGACATTCACTCCGGCGGCTACAGCTTCCAGATCGAAATGAAGTACCGCGCCGTCAAGGCCGGGCTGCGGGTGGTGGAGCATCCCATCGTGTTCGTCGATCGCCGGGTCGGCGAGTCGAAGATGTCCCGGGCGATCTTCGCTGAAGCCCTCGTCATGGTATGGAAGCTGCGATTTCGGCCGTAAAGCGAAAACGGGGCCCGGAGCCTTACGCCCCGTCCGGCGCGCTGGCCAAGCCAGTGCAGCGGGCTGCGGTCGCTTTCGAAACGCGGCGAATCCCACGACCGAGGTAAAAGCCAAAACTGTCCGGCCATGCGCGGCTGGGCGACCGATTCAAAACCGATCGCCGGTTTAGCCTAGCGCTTTCGTGCGGTCTTGTTCGCCTCGGTTCGGCGCTTGGACTTGGTCTTGGACGCGTTTTCTTTCGCCTCTCCGGTCCCGTCGGTCGCGCCGCCTTCGCCGCGGGCGGCCGCGCCGCCTTGGCCGCCGCTCGTGGCCTTCTCCCCGCCCTTGGCGCGCTTGCCCTTGCCGGCGGAGGCGCTCGCGCCCTTCGCGCCGCCAGTCTGCTTGCTCCGGTCGCCCGCGGCGTCGCCGACGGTGTTTTGCGCCGCCGCGACGTGCTGTGCGACCTCCTCGCGCGCCGCGAGCTTGGCCGTGTCGCGCGCCTTCGCCACGAGGTCTTGGAGCTCCGCGCGCAGCTCGGCGCGCAGGCCCTCGATCTCGCTCGCCCGGTCGTCGTCGGCCGAGCCGAGCGCCTCGAGCTCCACGAGCTTGTCGCAGGCGATGTCGAGGCGGCGGGATAGCTCGCCGAGCTCCCCTTGCGTGGGGACGTCGAGGGCGCTGCGGATGCGCGCGGCGAGGAGTTGAAACGGCCGTTGCAACCGGGCGGGGAGCTCGTCCCCGGTGAGGCGCTCGGGCACGGCGGAAAGCCCTGACCACACGCGGCTGGCGAGTGCGGCCGGACGGGCGGTGAACAGCTCGGAAGCCAGCTTGTCTCGGGTCTCCATCGACATGGCTGCGATCTCCTTGGGATGGATGCGGCCTCCGGGGAGGCCTCGCGCGCTGCCGGTCGCATCGCCGGCGGGCGCACGCTCAGCATAATGCGACGCGTCATGTCGGCGCAATGCCGAAGCGGTCGGGGCGCCTTCCTGATTTCGGCAGGTTGCCCGCCACAAGGCCCGCAGCGTGGAAACAGAGCGATCCCTCGCACCCACATCCGGCGATATCAGCGCGGCCGGTGCACCCGGCTCCGGGCGCCCGGCTCACAAAATCGCGGCTCGCGCCGTGACGCCCCCCTGTTAGTGTCCTGTATCAAAGGTTCCCGATCACACTTCGGCCGCCCCTGTCGGGGCGAGGGCGGCCGAAGTGCTTGCTTTGGCGAACTTTATCCATGTACTGGTTTTCGACTATTTTCCTCCGTGTGCGTGGACACTTCGTTTCCAGCACACTGGGCGGGGTACAGGTGCAGCTATGTCCGTGCGCGTTTGGATGAACGGGGCGATTTACGACGCCGAATCGGCGCGCGTGTCGGTGTTCGACCGCGGCTTTTTGTACGGCGACAGCATCTACGAGGTCATGCGCACCTCGGGCGGCGAGCCCGTGGACCTAAAGGCGCACCTCGGCCGGCTCGTTCGCTCGGGCGAAGCCATCGCGCTGCCCGTCCCCAGCGAGGATACGCTTCGCGAGGCCATCCGCGACACGCTCGCCCAAAGCCCGAGCGACGAGTCCTACCTGCGCGTCATCATTACCCGAGGCTCTGGCGAGCTGGGCCTCGATCCGGATCTCGCGGGGGAGCCCACCACGCTGGTCATCGCCCGACCGCTGCGGCTGCCGCCCGCCGAGCTGTACGAGCGCGGCGCGTCGATCCGCATCGTCGGCGTGCAGCGGACGCCACGGCGAGCCTTTGATCCGGCTGTGAAATCGGGCAACTACTTGAATAATATCATGGCGCTGGCCGAGGCGAAGCGGCGCGGGGCCAACGAGGCGATCATGTGTGACGCCGAGGGGCGGATCGCCGAAGGGGCGAGCTCGAACGTGTTCGTGGTCCGCGGCGGCGGCCTCGTGACCCCGGGCCTCGAGATTGGGCTCCTCGCCGGCATCACCCGTGAGCGGGTGCTCGAGCTCGCGCGCGCGGCGGGCGTGCCGTGCCGGGAGGGGACACTCACTCCCGACGATGTCCGCGGCGCCGACGAGGTATTCATCACGAGCTCGATTCGCGGCGTGCTTCCCATCGGCGAGGTAGACGGCACCCGAAAACCTGCACCGGGCCCGATCACTTCGCAGATCATGGAGCGCTATGCTACGTACCTCCAGCAGATGACGAGCTAACCTGGCGCGGGTGACCCTCACCTCGGGCAGCACGAATGCCTCCAACGCGCGTAGGCGCACGAGGCCCTGCTCGCCCGAGGCAGCGAGCCCGCGCCCGTTTCGTATACGGCGAGCGATGTGCAAGGCCGGATGACGCGCGGAACCGACGCCCGCAAACTCAAAGCAGCCGCCGCGGAGGCGGCCGCCAAGGGCAAGCACAAAAAGGCGCTCGAGAAGTACCTCGAGCTCGAACGGCTCGAGCCCGAAGAGGGCGGCTGGGCCCGGCGAGCGGGAGAGATGTACCGCCAGCTCGGCCGGGCCGACGAGGGGATCGCCGCATTTCACCGGGCCGCGGGCAAGTACCACAGTCGGGGCCTGGTCACCCAGGCGAGCGCCGTGTGCCAGACGATTTTGCGCATGCACCCCGGCGACGAGAGCGCGCGGGCGCGCCTTAGCGAGCTGGCCCCCGTCGCTGCGGTGCCTGCGGGTACCGGGACTGGGCCGGTCGCCGGGCGGGCGCAGTCGGTATCGGACCTTTCGCATGAGGAGGACGCGGGCGCGCTGCCTTTGCCCGCCGCCGCGCCCGCCGCCGAGCCCGACCCGCGCGTGCGGGCGGGGGGATCGGCGCCCCCGCCGGTTCCCCGGCCGGCCCCCGACACCCTA
>SLNH01000229.1 GCA_007133195.1 Nannocystineae bacterium
CACCCCACCCCGAGGGCGGCCATTTCCGGGAGACGTATCGATCCGACGAAGAGCACGCCGGCGACGCGCTCCCCTACCGCTACGGGGGCACGCCGCGCGCGTTTTCGACGTCCATCTACTACCTCCTCGAACGCGGCCAAAAATCGAGACTGCACCGGCTCGCCTCCGACGAGATCTGGCACTTTCACGCCGGCGATCCCGTGACGGTGCACCTCCTCGACGAAGCTCACGGGCACCGCACTCGCACCGTGGGCTTGGACGCCGCGCGGGGCGAGGCGCCGCAGCTTCACATCCCCCGCGGCACCTGGTTCGGCGCCACGCTCGCGGACGAACACGCAGGCGACGCCCACGGCTACGTGCTCGTCGGTTGCACCGTCTCCCCGGGATTCGACTTCGCAGACTTCGAGGTGGCCGATCCATCCCAGATCGCGGCAGACTTCCCCGACGAGGTAGCCGCCGTGGCCCACCTGATCGCCCCGTAGCTCGAGGCGCCGAGCCCCCGGCCGGGATCGGACGAAATCCCGATCCGCGCTACACTGTCGCCATGGTCCCCGCTTCTGCCCTGCGGTCGGCGGTCGCTTTGGCGTTCAAGCTCCCCCCGCCCCTCCTGGACCTGGCGGCGGGCCGCCCGCGGCCGGTTGACGGCCAGCGGCTCGATCCCGCCGTGGCGGCCGCCCTCGCCGCGCGCGCGCTGAGCGGCGCGCCCCGCCTCGAGGCGCTCTCGCCGCAGGAAGCGCGCGCGGACTACGAAAGGCAGGCGCTCCCGTTTCGCGCCGCGCCTCGGCCGGTGCGCGCGGTCAGCGAGCTCGAGGTCCCCGGAGAGGCCGGCCCGATTCCCGTCCGGCTGTACACCCCCCGCCGTAGAGCCCGACCCGCGCCACTCGCCGTGTACTACCACGGCGGCGGCGGGGTCATCGGCGGCCTGGACTCCGCGGACAACGCCTGCCGGTTTCTCGCCGACGAAGCGGCGTGCCTCGTCGCCTCGGTCTCCTACCGGCTCGCGCCCGAGCACCCGTTTCCGGCGGGGCTAACAGACGCTATCGCGGCCTACCTAGCAATCGCGGACATGGCCGAGGGATTCGGGGCGGCGCCCGCGCGGCTCGCCGTCGCCGGCGACAGCCTCGGCGCGAACCTGGCCACCACGGTGGCCCGCGAGCTGGCTGGCAGGGCGCGCGCGCCGAAATGCCAGCTCCTGTTTTATCCGGGCGTCGACCTCACCTGTTCGTACCCCTCGCACGACACGTTCGCCGAAGGGTACCTCCTGGATAAGCCGCTCATCGACTGGTTCCGATCGCACTATCTGTCCGATCCAGCGCTCGCCTCGGATCCCCGCGCATCGCCCTTGTTCGCGGGCAGCTTGGCCGGCGTGGCGCCCGCTTACGTCGCGACCGCCGGCTTCGATCCGCTGCGCGACGAAGGCCGCGCCTACGCCGATCGCCTCGAGCAAGCCGGTGCGCTTTTGGGATACGAGTGCTTTCAGGGCCTCGTGCACGGATTTCTATCCGCCGTCGATACGATCGATGCCGCGACGCGCGCGACCCGCGAGGCCGCGGCCGCGCTCGCAGCCAGCGTCTGAGGTATGAGCATAGGCGGGACGGCCAAACCGCGGGTGTGCGTCGTCGGCGCCGGTTCGAGCGGTATCGCCGCGTGTAAAGAGCTCTACGTGCGCGGGATCCCGTTCGAGGCGTTCGAGGCGGGCGATCGGGTGGGCGGCAACTGGGTGTTCAAAAACAAAAACGGCGTGTCGGCCGCCTACCGGTCGCTGCACATCAACACGTCGCGGGATCGCATGCAGTACGCGGACTTCCCGATGCCCCGCGACTACCCCGACTTTCCCCGCCACGATCTCATCGCCGACTACTTCGACGCCTACGTCGATCACTTCGGCTTCCGCCACAAGATCGCGTTCGAGACCCCGATCGACCACATCGCGCGGCGGCCCGGGGGCACCTACGACGTCACGCTGCGCGGCGGCGAGGTCCGCCACTTCGACGCGGTGGCCGTCGCAAACGGTCACCACTTCGCGCCGGCTTGGCCGGATCCGCCGCCCGAAGGCGCGTTCGGCGGCATTGCGATGCACGCCCACGACTACATCGATCCCGACGATCCCCATCCTTTGCGCGGCAAGCGGGTCATCGTCGTGGGCATGGGCAACAGCGCGATGGACATCGCCACCGAGCTCAGCCGGCCGGGCGCCGCCGAGCGCGTGGTGCTGTCGACCCGACGCGGCGCCTACGTCATCCCGCACTACCTTCTCGGCCGGCCCCTCGACTCGTTCTCTGTGCTGCGCCCCCCGCTGCCCATCGCGCTCCGCGCCCGCATCGGCCGCGCGTTCCACCGCATCGCCGTCGGCCGCATGCGCGACTACGGGCTCCCCGAGCCCGCTCACGACTTTCACCAGGCGCACCCCACGATATCCAGCGAGATTCTCCCTCAGCTCGGCCGGGGCGCGATCACGCCCAGGCCGGGCATACGCCGGCTCGAGGATCGCCGCGTGGTGTTCGACGACGGCAGCGAGGAGCCCGCCGACGCGATCATCTACTGCACGGGCTACGAGGTGAGCTTTCCGTTCTTCGATCCGAGCTTCATCTCGGCGCCCGATAACCGGCTGCCGCTGTTTTTGCGCGTGTTTCGCCCCGAATACCCCGATCTGTTCTTCGTCGGGCTCCTGCAACCGCTAGGCGCCGTCATGCCGCTGGCCGAGGCGCAGGCCAAGTGGATCACCGCCTACCTGCGCGGCGAATATGTGCTCCCCGGCCGCGAGGCCATGGAGCGCCGCATCGCCCGAGACGAGCGCGCCATGCGGCGCCGGTACGTCGCCTCCCCGCGCCACACCATGCAGGTCGACTTCGACGACTATTTGCGCGAGCTCCGCACCGAGATGCGGCGGGGACGGCGCCGCGCCCGGCAAACCGCCGCCCCGCTTTCCGAGCGGCGACGCGCCCCGAGGCTCAAAACACCTGTCCGCCGCCGGCGGTGACGCGACCCGGCAGCCCCGCGTCCGCGCCTTGCAGGGGAAGCGCCCAGTCGACCCGGAACACGAAGCGGCTGAACTGCGGCGACAGCACGCGCAGCCCGAGGCCGACGTCGTTTTTCAGCGAGAGATCGCGAAACCGGTCGGCGGCGTGCCCCACGTCCCAAAAGGCGACCGCGCCCGCTTGGAAGAGCCACATTCTGAGCCCAGTCGTTCGCGCCTCCAGGTTTCCACGCACCCGCCGCGTGCCGGTGTACTCGCCGAGATCGTAGCCCCTCAGCCCGGTGAGCCCGCCGAGCTCGTAAAACCGGTTGGACGTCTCGCGAAGCCTCGCAGAGGCGTCGAGCCTCGCCACCATGCGCACCATCTCTGCGATCCGCGGGCTCGCCACGGTGACGGCGGCGCGCACCTCGTTGTCGATGAACTCGCGGCCCTGCAGGCGCGCGTCACCCTCCACCGCGATCGCCCCCAAACCGTCGTCGCCGAGCGACTCGCTCCACGCGATCTGCCCGCGCCCGCGCACGAAGGTCGCTTCCGAACCGAGCACCGGCCCCGCCACCGACAGCCGCGCGCGAATGTCGGGCCCGAGCCGGCGCTCCTCGCGCAGATCGAATGTGTCGAGATCTCTGTACATCACGTAGCGCGGCTGAAATAGCCTGTAGCGCGCGAACACGGCGGCGGCCCGCTCCGAACGCGGCAACACGTCACGCGCGAACGCGCCGCGCTGCACCGGATCGCCGGGAAAGTCCTCGAGGATCGACGGGCGCACGAGCTCGAGCTCGTAGCCGGCCCCTACCCGATGGATCAAATCGCCGGAAAACGAGCGCACCACCTCGCTTTCGACGTCGAGCTCGCGCCGGTCGTACTCCCAGGGCAAGTCGTCATCTTCGTCGGTGTCCGGTGCGTCGTAACGGCGAAGCTCGCCGCCTTCGAACGAGCGCGCGATCGAGTCGTCGTGCCTAACCGACAGCGACGCGCCCCACTCGCGGTCGAGCGACCAGAGCGGGTAGGCGACCCTCGCTTGGCCTCGCGTCCCCTCGATCCGACCCGTGTCGCGAGAAAACACCGCCGCCGCCGTACCGGCCACTTCCACCCGGGTCCCGGCGAGGTTGGGATCGATGTAAGCGGGCCCCATGGAATACGCACCGAGATCCATATCGAACTCGAGCGCGGCGAGCTTGCGGCGCCCCAAGAAGTTGGTCTCCACGAGCGACGCGGATACCGACGACAGGACGTCCTGCTGGGATTCGAAGCTGCCCGCCACGCGCAAGCTCCACACGTCCCGCGTCACCACCAAGAGATCGACCTCCTCGGGTCCCATCGCGCCATTGCCGGGGCTGGGGTTGCCCCGCGGGCGCACGGGCCGGATCACCACCAAGCTCGACTGGTTCGGGTTTTTGAGGTTGCGGCGAGACTCGGCGATGGACTCCGGGTCCCAAACCTCCCCCGGACGCAGGAGCACTTCTCGGGCGATGACATCCTCGCGCGTGGTGCGGCGAAGACCGTTTAGCCAGGCGAGCGCGCGCACGTCGTCGCCGAACACATCGAGGTTGTGCACCCGGATCGCCCGCACGACCTTCCCCTTGGGCTCGGCCACGACCTCGAGGCCCAGGTCATCCAGCGCCTCCTGCAGTGCCTCCTCCTCGAAGTTGCCGA